>NZ_BAAGWC010000009.1:22486-189940 GCF_054780555.1 Hymenobacter daeguensis | reverse complement strand
ACCACCGTTCGACTTGCATGTATTAGGCCTGCCGCTAGCGTTCATCCTGAGCCAAGATCAAACTCTCCATTGTAAAAATTTCTACACCACGGCGAACCGTGGCTGATGTCGAGTGCGAATCCGACTCGTATTGACGAGTTCTATGTATTCGTGTTACGCTTGTAATTGCTGCTCCTTGCATCGCTGCAAGAAGCCCTTACTATTTGTCTTTTCCAAACATTCAAAGAACGTGTACCGCTTCCAATTGAAGTGATAGTGTGGCTGTTAGCAGCCGGTGTTTCTTGCTTTTAATTCCCTTTCTGGCGATTGGGAGTGCAAAGGTAAGAAGAACTCTTGAACTGACAAGCAAAAGGTGAAAAATTTTATTTTCCGTCGTTTCGCTTTTCAATCCGTTTCCGCCTCCTGTCGAAGCGGGGTGCAAAGGTAAGAAGCTTTTCCTGGCTTTCGCAAACACTTTCAAAATTTAATTTTTAAAGGTTTGTCCAGCGGACACGGGTGGCAATACAAGTATTGATGCCGTGAAGTTCCTGACCTGTCAATTTCCTCTGTGACGCGGTTGCGGCAGCAGAGCCCGATGCCCGGTTGGCGATTGGGAGTGCAAAAGTAGAAAGAAATAGTGGGGACGCAAGGGGTATTGGGCAACTTTTGTTGAAAACGGACGTAGCCAAGGTGCTTTTGTGGTGGCTGACTTATTAAAATCAATAACTTACCAATCGCATGAATCTTTAAAAAAATTTAGCGGATTGGTTCGGGAGCGAAGAACTCGGTGAGGTTGGGGCGGTACTGGCGGGAGCGTGTGGCCTCGTATTGCTGGATTTTGCGGCCTAATTGGGCCAGGAATGGGAGTCCGATGCTGTCGTATTCGTAGGCGCCATCATTGATGATGCCATCTTGGTTGACGTAGAGGACGGCGCTGAGAAGGAATTCGGACTGGTGGAGGGAGTCGGCGAAGTAGGCGACATCGGCGAGGTAGCCGTGCGACATACCGACGATGTTGTAGATGCGCAAGGCGGATTGACGGTGAGTTTCGGGGCTGCGGCCGTAGTAGAGGTACTTCTTGTAGGCGTCGAAGTAGCGGGCGGGGGCGTAGGGATGAAAGCCGGACTCGTGCGGGGTGGCGTGGAGGTAGCGGCGGAGAAAGGTGTAATCGGCGGGGGTGAGGCGGAGGCGTTGGGCGGCGGGGACGGATTCGGGGAAGAGGATGCTTTGGAGAAGGGCGGTGATGTCGGGCAGCGGGAGGTGGTTGGCGGTGGTGAAATCGTAGGGTTCGGAGATGACGCGGGAGCCGGCCTGGTGGGCGCGGCCTTTGAGGACGCGGCCGAGGGGGCTGGCGTAGGGCGTGGGATTGAATTGGGCGGGCTGCTTATAGAGGGTGTCGCCGCTGGGAGTGTGGAAGCTGATGGGGTTGGTGTGGCGGTTGGCGGCGGTGTCGCAGGGGGCGAAGCGGCGGGTGATGCGGGCATTGGGGTAGCTGAGTTCCTGGAGGCGCTGGTTGAGGGGGCGCTGGCCGAGGAATTCGTAGAGGCGGTTGTAGGCGACGTTGTCGCTTACCAGAAGCATGCGCTTGATGTAGTTACCGACGGTGGCGGCACGGTCGCTGTCGGCGGGGGCGGCGAAGGGGACGGGGGTTTGGCAGCGCCAGGCAGTGCCAGTGGCCATGATGGTGCGGCGGGTTACTCCCGGTTTATTGAGGTCGTTGAGCTTTTCGAGAGAGAGAGCTACTACTGGGAGTTTGACCAGGCTGGCGGGATTGAAGTATTGCCGGGGGTTGAGGTGGTAGGTGTGGGGGATGAAGGTGGGGCGGTTGCGGGCGTCGCGGTTGATTTGGGTGTAGATGATTTGGAGCTCGTATTGGGGGTTGGTGGCGACTCTCTTTAATAGGGGGTTGGCTTGAAGGAGGGAGTCTAGCAGTGGGGAGTCTCCTGGCGATGACCTCACCCCCTGACCCCCTCTCCAAAAAAGAGGGGGCACCGGTTCGTAAAGTCTAGCCATATCCACTAGTTGCGATACCTGAGTCGCTGCAGCGGCCAGAGTTGCCAGGGTGGTTATCGTCAATAGAAAAGCTACTCCTATTATTATATAGTATAGGGTGGGACGGGATTGACGGTGCGTCTTCATAGAATATCAATAATAAAAAGGGCCGTGATGTTGCCACCACGGCCCTGGGGGCTGGAATAATACGCGGGTTAGTCGGCCAGGGGGACCAGGCGTTTGGCCAGCATGAGGTTGGAGTCGGTCTGGCGCCAGTTGTAGCCGGTGCCGAAGGGCAGCGGCTTGGGCTTGCGGATGGTGTCGTGATAGGCGGCGGTGAGCTCGGGCTGGTACTGCTTGGCGAAGAGGTTGATGGGGCGGCGGTAGGTGCCGTAGTAGTCGAACTGCCAGGCGCCGGGCTGGAAGTACTTCATGGCAATGCCGGAATCGTCTTGCAGGATGTAGCGGCTGCGGCGGAGGATGGTGCGGCGCACTTTGTTGAAGTAGGACTTGTGCATGAGGTAGGTGGCCGACTTCACGTAGGTGGTGAGGGGGCCGAGGTGGCGCACAAACTCTAGCGGGGCACTTTTGGTGGTGAGCTTCCAGTCGCTGAGGTCGGCGGAAAAGTAGTAGACGGTTTTGGGCTGGCCGTCGGGGCCGCGGAGCTTCATTTCGACGCCGGTGATGGATTTGGGGTCGGGGGTTTGGGCGGTGTCTTTGGGGGCGTCGAGGAGCTGGCCGGTGGCATCGAGCTGCACGGGGCGGATGGCGGTGATTTGGTTGCCGGTACGGGCGGCGAAGAGCATCATCAGCGGCAGGGCGCCGTCGAGCTCGACGGATTTCAAGTCCACGGCCATGTCGTTGGTGCGGAAAAAGCTGAAATTGAGCACCGACCAAAGCGAGGTTTTGACGGCGGGCAGCAGCTTGGGGTTTTCGAGGGTGGTGCGGGCGGGGATGCTGCCCACGGGTTCGAGACCCATCAGGACGTAGGTCTGGCTGGTGGGGAACATCGTGAAGACGTTCAGGAAATCGGGGCCGCTGAAGGGGTAGAAGATGGTGGGGCTGCTGGCGTGCACCGAATCGAGCTCGGTGTTGGCCCACTGGGTCATGCGGGTGGTGTGGGTGGCGCGGTATTTATCCCAGCTTTTGTCCTGGTCTTTGGCGAAGGCCTGCCAGGCGGGGGTGGCGGCCAGGGCGCTGAGGTCGCTGTGCTGGCTGGGCTGCTGGCCGCCGAGGAACAGGGCCACATCCTGGGCGTAGGCGGTATCGGGGGCGGTGAGGCGGTTGGGGCGGGCCTGGGGGGCTTTGGTATCGGCAGTGGCGGGCGATGCAGACTTGGTGGAATCGAGGGCATCGGCCGTGGTGGCCATGGTTTCCTCTTTGGCGGAAGTGGCGGTTTCGACTTTCTTGTTCGACTCGGAACAGGCGGAAAGCAGGAGCAAGGCGGCGGGCAGGAGCCGAAGCGCGGCGGTGCGGAAGAGCATTAGATAATTAGGAGTGATTCGGCGTGCAAGTTACGGGAAGCTCGTTTGGGCGGGTCACCTCACCCCCCGGCCCCCTCTCCCGCGGAGAGGGGGTGCCTGATGGAGAACGGATGATTGGGATACTTAGAGCAGTTCTCCAGCTGCCGCAGAGCAGCGCGAACTTTGTAGTTCGCGTCCCCGCACGAACTGCCGGCGCGGAGACGTAAACTACAAAGTTCGCGCTACTGCCCGCCGCCGCTACACTAACCAGATAACCGCGCCAAGCTTGGGCTGCCTCAGGCGCTTGAGCGACCGGAAGCTTCGGCGGCAACGGGCGGGCTGATGCGTGTGGTGAGGAAATAGACCAGCGCGCCCACGCCCAGCGTGGCAAGGCCGTAGAGCGACTCCCAAGGTTTATCGCGCAGGATGAAGGCCAGCGTCCAGCCGCTCAGGGCCAGGAAAAGAAGGGGCGTGAGGGGGTAGCCCCAGGCGCGGTAGGGGCGCGGCAAATCGGGCTGGCGGAAGCGGAGCACGAACAGGCCCAGCACCGTGAGAAAGGTGAACAGGTTCAGGATAAAGCCGGCGTAGACCAGCACGCCCTGAAAACTGGGCTTCAGCACGAAGGCCAGGGTAATGGCCGTTTGCAGCAGCAGGGCCCGCACGGGAATGCCGGCGCGGCTTTTGGGGGCTAGGAAACGGAGGGCGGGGATGTCCTCCCCCATCGTCTGGACGATGCGGGGGCCGGCGAAAATCATCGAACTGATGGTGGAAACGAGCAACCCGGCAATGACGCCGCCCATCAGCCGGCCGCCGAGCGGGCCGAAAAGGGAGGTAGCTGCCACGAAGCCGACTTCAACTTGGCCTTTCAAACCCGTAATGGAGGTGGAGCGCAGGAACACATAGTTCAGTCCTACATATAATAGGAGCACGACGGCAGTGCCGGCTAGCAGGATGCGGGAGAGGTTGCGCTTCGGGTTTTCGATTTCGCCGGTGACGTACACGGCGGCGTTCCAGCCGGAGTAGGCGTAGCTCACATACACGAGGCTGACGGCGAAGGCGGGGCTGAGCAGGGCCTGCCAGCCGGCGGCATCGGGCACGAAGCGGATGGGCTGCCCCTCCCCCACCACCATGCCCGCGCCGATGAACACAACCAGCACCCCCACTTTAAGAGCGGTGATAATAATCTGAAGGCGGCTGCCAACGCGGGTGCTACTGCCGTGCACCAGCGTGAGGGCAAGCACCACGACCACCGACAGCCACTGCGGGTGCAGCCCCGGCCATACGCTCTTGGCATATTGCCCCAGCGCCAGCGCGGCCAGGGCCGTGGGGGCCGCGAAGCCCACCGTGGCCGACACCCAGCCCGAGAGGAACCCCAGCGCAGGATGATAAATCTTGCTCAGGTAGTGGTATTCGCCGCCCGAGCGGGGCATAGCCGCCGCCAGTTCGGCGTAGCTCACGGCCCCGCACAGGGCAATGAGGCCGCCCACCAGCCACAGCATCAGCAGCGCAAAGCCGCTCTCGATGCCCATCACCTGAAACCCGAGGCTGGTGAAAACGCCCGTGCCCACCATGTTGGCAATGACGATGGCCGCGCCCGTGAGAAAGGTGATTTTGTAGGGACTAACCGGAGATGAGGCAGGCATAAAGTAAGGTTGGCGGAAACTCAAAAGTACAGCCCGCCATCCCGTTCAAACGGCTTGCTCGTCTCATCGAACACTCCCCCCGTGCTTTCGAACGCGCCCTCCGCCCCTTCAAACCCCCTTCCCGGCCTTACGAACACGCTCCCCACCCCTTCGAACACGTTCCCCGAGCTTACGAACAGTCTTACCGCCCTTACAAACACCGTTCCCGGCGTTACGAACACCTTTCCCGAGGTCGGGAAGACTGTTCGTAACGCCGGGAACGGTGTTCGAAACGCCTTATTCCGCTACGCTGGCGGCTTTGGGCTTTTTGTAGAGCGGCACGGTACTGCACGGCTCGCCGTACATGACGCTGCTCGTGACGGGCAGCAGCTTCTGCATGATGGCCACGTAGGCGAAGGTGGGCACGGGCTTTTCGCCGCAGCCTTTCACCACCACTTTGGCGTCGCGGTAATCTTCGGCATCCAGCGCGGCGATGGCTTCTTCGAACAGCGACTGCTCCAGGGCGTCGAGGTTGCCGAAGACGTAGCGGTGGGCGTGGTTCTGGAGCTTGGTGGCGAGCAGCATGTAGGCCCAAGTGGGCACAATGGCATCGGCCGAGCAGATGATGGCGACGTTTTTGCCGTCGTACTGCGTCCAGTCGTTGGTTTTGATGAACTCGCGGAAGTCTTTTTCGCGCAGCATCAGGCCGTGGAAGAGGTTGTCTTTGATGTCGTACACCACCCGCTCGCCGGGGTGCAGCATTTCTTCCAGGTTGAGGGTGACGAGGCCGGAGTTGGCGACGCGGTTGACGAAGAGGGGTTCCATGTGCTGTAGCGCGGACTTTTAGTCCGCGATGGTGAGGATTGATAAATGCGCTGTCGGCACTGATTCGCGGACTAAAAGTCCGCGCTACTTCGCTTTTGGCGTGGTCGTGTACACTTCTTTCAGATAAAACGGCTCGTAGTACGCCACGTCCTGAAATTCCTGCCGGTGAAACGCCGCCACGCCCAGCTGTCCCACTGCAATGGCCGAAGGCTCAATCCCCGCCAGGAAACCAGCATTCATCTGCTCCCCCAGCAGCGCCTGAAACTTCGCCGCGCCGTGGCCAAAGAACAACACGGAATGGTGGGCCAATTGTTCGGCCAGCGTATCCGCATCAAGGATAAGCGGCGTGGGTGCGAGTACCTCCTGCCCCTCATGGGTGTACAGCGCAGCGTACACTTCCTGCCGCCGGGCATCCAGCATGGGGCAGAACAAATAATTTTCCGGCCGGGCGGTGCCGGCGGCCACCTGCGCGGCCAGCGCCCGCAGCGTGCTCACGGCCACCAGCGGAATATCGAGCGCGAAGCACAGGCCCTTGGCGGCGGCGGCCCCGATGCGCAGGCCGGTATAGGAACCGGGCCCGTCGCTCACGGCCACGGCGGCGAGGTCGGCCAGCTGGTGACCGGTGTTTTCGAGCAGCTGCTCGATGAGCACGGTGAGGTGGGTGGAGTGCGACTTATCGAGCCGCAACTCGGACTGGCCGACCAGGGAGCCGTCGGCCACGCGGTGCAGAGCAACGGAGCAGACGGGGGACGAGGTTTCGAGGGAGAGGAGAAGCGTTTGCATGGGGCAGGCAAATTTACGGCCTGCGCATTTGGCCGTGACTACCTCACCCGGCTTCTACTTATTGCCGCTAAGCAAATCAAGAATCCGGTCTAGCTTATTATCTATTGCGCCTACTTTAGCCCCTAATGCGGCAACCTGAGAATCTAAAGCGTCAATTTTAGTATCTGTAACCTCTACTTTGGCATTAGTTGCTGCAATTGCGTCTTTGACGTCTATTAACTCTTTCAATACAAATTCAATATTGTCACTTTGAACCGTGACCATATTCACTAGCTGCCTGAGCTGCGCCGTGTGCCGGTCCGCCACGGCCAGCGTCTGAGAAACAAGGGGTTCGAGTTGGTCGAGGCGTTGGTCAGCAGTCATGGGAGGAGTTAATGGAAATGCTTTGGAGCAACTTTATAAAGACTACTTTTTTTTATCGGACCTCTGCCTCATAAACTGTAGCCTCATAGCTAACATCAACATCACCCTGTTTAAAAATGTATATTTTCTTTAACATGGAAATTTGTTGCGTGCTTTTATTAAGTACCCAATCTAAAACAAAGTATTTACTATTTGAATCAATATGTTTTTTGGCAGAACGGAGGCTAATTAATTTATCGTCATCCCTTAGCACTTCGACACTATCAATTAAAAGCGGCTGTGTAAATATTAACTTGTCATCAGGACTGGCACTAGGATAAAGTTTGGAAACACTAATTATATTCGATTCCAACTTTATATAACGGAGTTTATTTTCCGTTGACTCAATAGTCATTTTATTATCCTCTGGATTATACTGCCCATGCTTCTGACTAGAACTTGTGACTTGGAATTTAGGCAAACTAAAGTCTTCCCCAACAGACAAATGTATTTCCTTTTCTTCTAATTGTTGTTCATCAGCATGTTGAGAGCATGAACTTAGAATAAGCATTAAGAGAGAAACTCTTATGGGAACTGGGCTCATGATTTCTACTTAACGCAGCTCAAAATTACTTCGTCCCGGCCGACTTGCGGGCGCTGGCGGCCTGGCCCGTGGGCTTAAGCAGGGCGGCGTAGCGGTTTGGGTCGTTCAGGACGGCCACGGCGGCGATGATGTTGGGGTCGTCGTCGAAGCCGGCTTCGGTGCGGCCCTTCTCGAAGTAGTAGCGCGACACGATTTCCTGCTCCAGCAGCTCTTTAATTTCGGGCTTGAAGCGCTGCAGGTCGTTGGCTTTGTTCACGGTCACTTTCTTGCGGATGGCTTCGAGCTCCAGCTTCACGTCGTCGTAGTGCTTTTCATCTTTCACCTTCTTGCTGAGGTCGGTGAGAGCCTTTTCGGCGTCGGTGCTGTAGCTGATGTTCTTGCCCTGCAGGTAGGCCACGAACTTCTGGTAGTCGGCATCCGAGAGCTTGAACTGGCGGGCGGGCACGATGGTGGGGTGCTCGGCGCGGTAGCGGGTAGCGTAGTCGAAGAGGTAGCTTTTCTGGAGCAGAATGCGGGTGATGTCGGCAATTTCGCGGTCCTGCACCTCAATGTCGGGGGCCACGCCGCCGCCGTCGTACACGGTGCGGCCGGCGGTGGTTTTGAAGGCCGTGCGCAGCGAATCAGGGAATTTGCCCAGCGTGCCGTCCTCGGCGCGGTGGGCGTAGTCGATTTCCTGAATGCAGCGGCCGCTCGGGATGTAGTATTTGGCGGTCGTCACCTTCAGCTGCGAGTTGTAGCTGAGGGGGCGGGTGGCCTGCACGAGGCCCTTGCCGAAGGTGCGCTCGCCCACGAGCACGGCGCGGTCGTAGTCCTGCAGCACGCCCGACACGATTTCCGATGCCGACGCCGAGCGGTTGCTCGTGATGATGGCAATCGGAATCTGGGTATCGAGCGGCACGTCGAGGGCTTTGTAGGTCTTGTTCCACTCCGTCACCTTACCCTTGGTGCTCACCACATCGAGGCCCTTGTCGATGAAGAGGTTGGAGATGTTCACTGCTTCGTTCAGCAGGCCACCGGGGTTGTCGCGGATGTCGAACACGATTTTCTTCGCGCCCTGCTCCTTGAGCTTGGTCACGGCGGCGCGCACTTCCTTGCCCGCATCCACCGTGAAGCCACCGAGCTGGAAGTAGCCCACATCGCCGGAAATCATGCCAGTGTAGGGCACATTGTCGACCTGAATTTTATCGCGGGTGATGTCGATTTCGATGGGCTTGTCCTGGCCGTAGCGCGTCACCATGAGCTTCACCATGGAATTGGCCTGCCCCTTGAGCAGCTTGCTGATGTCGGCGTTCGACTTTTTATCGACCACTACGCCGTTGATGTCGAGGATTTCATCGCCGGGGAGCAGGCCGGCTTTCTGGGCCGGGTAGCCTTCGTAGGCGCTTTGCACCACAGTTTTGCCGTTGCGCTTCACCACCGAAGCCCCGATGCCGCCATACTGCCCGGTGGTCATGGTGCGGAAGTCCTCGATGTCGTCCTCCGGAATGTAGTTGGTGTAGGGGTCGAGCGAGCGCAGCATGGCGTCGATGCCGGTTTTCACCAGCTTGGCAGGCGTTATCTCGTCGACGTAATACGTGTTGACTTCCTTAAAGAGCGTGGCGAAAATGTCCAGATTCTTGGCAATTTCGAAGTACCGCTCGTTGTCGGAAGCGGCGCGGAACGATGCCAGGCCCAGCGTGCTCAGGGCCAGCGCGGCGAGTAGCTTTTTGCGGATAGTCATACGGAATACGGGTAGCGAGTCGACACGAATCTACGGGGCCGGCGGCGAAGCAGGAGCTGCTTCAATAGTCGTGCCCAGCAAACGATGGAAAGCGGAAATTAATTTTCTTTCCACCAAAGCCAGGGGACTTTTTTCCTTCCCCGTGAAGATAATACCCAGCAGAGCGATTTCGTGCCCGTTGGGTTGCTCCGTGAGCCGATATTTATTGAGCCGATACGCCTCCCGGATGAGCCGCTTGAGCCGGTTGCGGTCGACGGCCCGCTTAAACGTGCGCTTGCTCACGCTGATGAGCACCTGCGGCGGAGCCGAAGTGGGCGCGGCCGCCTTGGTGTAAACGAGGCGCAGCGGATAAGCGCCCAAGGAGGCGTTCTGCTTACCGAACAGCTCCTCAATGAGCTTCTTGCGGCACAGGTGCTCCTCCTTCGGAAAGGTATGTCTTCTTTTAGCTGTTAGCTCTTGGCTATTAGCCGTTAGCTCGTTCATGTTACTCACCGTTTAGCCGCTGCTTTGACAGCAAACACCCCTCTAAAATGGCCAAAAATAGCGAAGCCGCATTGCAGCGACAGAAATAATCCTGTCTCAGCAATGCGGCAATCGGCTAGCTAACAGCCCGAAGCTGTGCGCTAACGGCTAAAAAGACTAGCGCTTGTGCTTGCCTTCGTCGGATACGGTCAGGCGCTTGCGGCCTTTGGCGCGACGACGGGCCAGCACGTTGCGGCCGTTAGCGGTTTCCATGCGCAGACGGAAGCCATGCTTGTTCACACGCTTGCGCTTCGAGGGCTGATAGGTACGTTTCATATCAAAGAATCTTAAAAAGACGAGTTTCGAGTTGGGCCGGCAAAGGTACGGGCTTTGTCTGGAAATAGCAAAGACTTGTAGTACATGCTTTAGCTTGTGCATTGTTGAAGGATTATCCTTTACCGATGCACAAGCTAAAGCATGTGCTACAGGAGTGCCGTAAACGGCCATTCTTCCCAGTTTTCGACCAATCCGGCCTTCACCGGATTCATCACTACATAGGAATTAATTCGCGCCAACTCCCGCGTCCCGCGCACCAAATGGTCGTAGCTTTCGTGCTGCCAGAAGGGGCCGCGGCGGCCGAGCAGCTTGTTCGCGGCATAAGCCGTGCGGCCCTTCAGGCGCTGCATGAGCTTGCCGAAAGCAACGTCCGGCCCTTCCGGCAATTGCAGCACGACGTGCACATGGTTGGGCATAATGCAATAGCTCAGCACGTTGATTTGTAATTCAGGCAGCAAGTCTAATTCCCGCTTTACCAGCGCGGCTACGGCTGGTTGCCGCAGCCAGTCAGGGCCGGAGGCACTGCCGTCGAGCTGCGCATCGAACTGCCCGAAATAGGCTTTGCGGGCCCGATGCGCGGCCGCCGGTTGTTCGTCGGCTGGAATGGCCTGCGAAATCGTATCCAGCGCAGCTTCCAGCTCGGCTTGCAGCTGCTGAACGGCTGCGGCCGGCAGCGACCCGGCCAGGCGAAACGTAATAAACAGCGTCGCGCCGGGCGGCACGATGTGCGGCATGTTGCGCCGGTAGTACGTTTGCGGATGCATTACCTCGTAGCGCATGCTTTAGCTTGCGCCTTTACTGAACTGATTTCTTGACCTTTCGGGCGCAAACTAAAGCATGCGCTACATGATATGATTCACTACCGCGTTTCCTACGAGAATCCCCTCACGTTTTACCTGCAAATCGAGCTTACGCTGGACGTAGCCGCCGATGCCACGTCGCCATTGGAGCTGCAGCTGCCCGCCTGGCGCCCCGGGCGCTACGAGCTACAAAACTTCGCCCAAAAGCTGCAGAAAGTGGTAGTTGAGGATGCTGCCACCAGCCAGCCCCTCCCCTACCGCAAGCTCACCAAAGACCGGTGGGAAGTGCCCAACGCCGCCGGTCGCACCGTGCGGGTGCGCTACAACTTCTATGCCCACCAGATGGACGCCGGCGGCTCCTGGCTCGATGAGACGCAGCTGTACCTGAACCCCGTGCAGGCGCTGATGTACGCCGAGGGCCGGCAGCAGGAAGCCTGCGAATTGACGCTGGCGCTGCCCGAAGGCTGGCAGGTAGCCTGCGGCCTGCCCCAAACCGCGCCGAACGTGCTGGCCGCGCAGAACTTCGACCAGCTGGCCGACTCCCCGCTGATTGCCAGCCCCACGCTTACGCACCGGCAGTACGAGGCGGGCGGGCTGCCCTTCCACGTGTGGGTGCAGGGCGAGGCGCTGGTGAATTGGGAGAAGCTGCTAGCCGATTTCAAGGCGTTTTCGGAGGAGCAGCTAACGCTGTTCGGCGGCTTTCCGGTGGCCGACTACCACTTCCTGAACCAGTTTCTGCCCTATAAGCACTACCACGGCGTGGAGCACAACAACTCCACGGTGATTGTGCTGGGCCCGGCCGAGCTGATAATGAGCGAGGGCCTGTACAAGGAGCTGCTGGGCGTGAGTTGCCACGAGCTGTTTCATACCTGGAACATCAAGAGCATCCGGCCCGCCGAGATGCAGCCCTACGACTACAGCCGCGAGAACTACTTCCGCACTTGCTTCATCGCCGAGGGCATCACGACCTACTACGGCGAGTACCTGCTGGCCCGTAGCCACGTGCGCACCCCGGCCCAGTATTTTGAGGAGCTGAACACCGTGTTGCGCAAGCACTACGACGACGCCGGCGGCGACAACCTCTCGCTGGCCGACGCCAGCATGGACCTCTGGCTCGACGGCTACAAGCCCGGCGTGCCCGACCGCAAGGTATCGGTGTACCACAAAGGCGCGCTGGTGGCCCTGCTACTCGACCTCACCATCCGGCAGCTTTCGGGCCACGCCCGCAGCCTCGACGATGTAATGCGGCGGCTGTACGAGGAGTTCGGCAAAACCGGCATTGGCTACACCGAGGCCGACTACGTGCGCCTCGTGAACGAAGTGGCCGGGCGCGACATGCACGCTTATTTCGACAAATTCATCTACGGCACCGCGCCGCTGCTCGAGCCGCTCGACCGGGTGCTGCACACGGTGGGCTGCCAGCTGCTGGTGGCCGAAAACGCCTCCGCCTCGGAAGGCCACTTCGGCTTCCGCACGGTGGTGAAGAACGAGCGCACCGAGGTGACGACCATCTGGCCCAACTCGCCCGCCGCCGCCGCCCTCACCGTCGACGATGAAATCGTGGCCGTGAACGGCCGCCGCGTCGACATGAACCTGCAGAGCCTGCTCAGCAGCGGCGAAGTAGCCTACGAGGTGAGCGTGTTCCGCCAGAACCGGCTGCTGACCGTGACGCTGACGGCCACGCCGGGCGTGCGTTTCGGCCAGCACTACGCCATCGACAAGCTGGAAACGGCCGATGCGGCGCAGCAGCGCGGGTATCAGCAGTGGCTGAGCTGGGAGTTTGGAACGAGGTAGAGACGCGACACTTCACGTCTCGGCAGCCGCGCCGTTAGGCGTCGTTGGCCGGTGACCGTTCAACGCCGAGACGCGAAGTGTCGCGTCTCTACAGCCAAAAGGCCCCGCCGGATGCATCCGGTGGGGCCTTTTCTGCTGCTGCGGGCGGTGGCTTAGTGCTTCGCGTCGCCGCCTTTGCCTACTTTGCCGGTGTTCACCGACATGGGCTTATTGCCCTGTGGATTGTTGCGGATATTATCAACGCCGTGGCCGGCGCTGTTGCCGTCGGTGGTGTTGCCGTGCGCGGAAACGTCCATCGTGTTCGGGCTTTGCACCTGGGTGCTTTTGCGTTTCGAGTTAGCGACCGGGTTCACGGACGTTTTCTCGTTCTGAAGGTCGGTATCTTTCTTGGCGAGTCCCATGGCGGTTTGGTGTTGAGTGGAAGATGAGTAGGTGTACCCCTCCGCCGCCAAAAGGTTGTCTTCGGAAACCTACGCCGGCACGTTGGCAATGGCCGAGGCCGGCACCACTTTCACCAGCTCGGCGAACTGCGCCTCGCGGGCTTCCACTTCCTCGGGCGTGAGGTTGAGCAGGCGCTCGGTGCCGAATTTCTCCACGCAGAACGAGGCCATGGCCGAACCGTGAATCACGGCGCGCTTCATGTTCTCGAAGCTGATGTCGTCGGTAGCCGCCAGGTGGCCGATGAAGCCGCCCGCGAACGTGTCGCCGGCCCCGGTGGGGTCGAATACTTCTTCCAAGGGCAGCGCGGGGGCGTAGAACACCTTGTTCTTGTGGAACAGCAGGGCGCCGTGCTCACCTTTCTTGATGATGAGGAATTTCGGGCCCATGGCCATGATTTTCTTGGCGGCCTTCACCAGCGAATACTCGCCGGAAAGCTGGCGGGCTTCTTCGTCGTTGATGCTCAGCACGTCCACCATCTCGATGGTCTGCAGCAGCTCGTCGAGGGCGATGTCCATCCAGAAGTTCATCGTGTCCATCACAATCAGCTTGGGGCGGTTCACGAGGCGCTGGATGACGAGGCGCTGCACCTGCGGGGCCAGGTTGCCCAGCATTAGGTACTTGCAGTCCTGATAAGCGTCGGGGATGATGGGGTCGAAATCGGCCAGCACGTTGAGCTCGGTCACGAGCGTTTCGCGCGAGTTCAGGTCCTTGGAGTACTTGCCCGACCAGAAGAACGACTTCTCGCCCTGCTTGATTTGCAGGCCTTCGGTATCGACGCCGTGCTTTTCGAGCAGCTGAATGTCCGACTGCGGAAAATCTTCGCCCACTACGGCCACCAGCTTCACGGGCTTCAGCGAATACGACGCCGACAGGCTGATGAAGGTGGCGGCACCGCCGATGATTTTATCGGTTTTGCCGAAAGGGGTTTCGATGGCGTCGAACGCGACGCTGCCGATGACGAGCAGGCTCATGCAGGTAAATTGTGGTGAATAAAACGGTCGAAATTAAAGCCGTGTTAAAACGGATTCCGTGCAAGCAACAAAAAAGTCCCCGGAAAATTCTCCGGGGACTTCTTTTTGGTGGGTAAATAATGGGGCTCGAACCCACGACCTTCGGAATCACAATCCGACGCTCTAACCAGCTGAGCTATATCTACCAGGTTTGTTTTGGTGCTGCAAAGATAGAAAAAGAAGTGGAATGAGGCAAAAAAAGTTCTTCCTGTAGCACATGCTTTAGCTTGTGCCCGGTGGAAAAGCCAGTCGCGGCACAAGCTAAAGCATGTGCTACAAGCACAAAAGCCCGACCTTTGCCGGATGGAACCCAATACCACCCCATCGTTCAACGATTTCAAACTCAACAAACAACTCCTTACGGCCGTGGCCGAAGCGGGCTTCACCGAGCCCACGCCCGTGCAGGTACAGACGATTCCGCTGCTGCTGGCCGGCCACGACGTGCTGGGCATTGCCCAAACCGGCACCGGCAAAACGGCCGCCTTCGGCCTGCCGCTTTTGATGAAAGTGAAATACGCCCAGGGCACCAACCCGCGGGCGCTGGTGCTGGCTCCGACGCGCGAGCTGGCCATGCAGATTGAGAAGCACCTGAAGGCGCTGGCCGTTAACACCGACCTGCGCATTTTCGCCATTTACGGCGGCCTGGGCCCAAAAACCCAGATTGAAACCATTGCCGAAGGGCTGGATATTCTGGTAGCTACGCCGGGCCGGCTCCTCGAAATTTACCTGAAAGGTGCCGTGCGGCTCACAGACCTGAAAACGCTGGTGATGGACGAGGCCGACAAAATGATGGACATGGGCTTCATGCCCCAGATTCGGCGCATTCTGGAGATTATTCCGCGCAAGCGGCAAAATGCGCTGTTCTCGGCCACCATGCCCGACCGGGTGACAACCCTGAGTGAGGAATTCCTGGAATTCCCGGTGCGGGTGGAGGTGAGCCCGCCGGCCAAAACGGCCTCCACGGTGAGCCAGGTGCTGTACGAAGCGCCCAACCTGCTCACCAAAATCAACCTGTTGCACTACCTGCTCTACCGCGACGCCGAGATAATGACGCGGGTGCTGCTTTTCTGCCGCACCAAGCAGCACGCCGACCAGGTGGCGCACTTTCTGGAGCGCAAGGCCCCGGCCGGCGAGGTACGCGTGATACATGGCAACAAGGGCCAGAACGCGCGCATGAACAGCATGGACTCTTTTAAAGCCGGCGAGGTGCGCTACATGGTGGCTACCGACGTAGCCGCCCGCGGCATCGACGTGCCGCAGGTGACGCACGTTATCAATTTCGACGTGCCGATTGTGCACGACGACTACGTGCACCGCATCGGGCGCACGGGCCGGGCCCAGCACATCGGGGCCGCCATCACCTTCGCCAACGAGGCCGAGATGGTGCACGTCGGCGAAATCGAGCAGCTTATCAACCAGAAGATTGAGCTGCTGCCGCTGCCCGAAGAAGTGGTGGTGGAAGAAACGCCCTTCGAGGAGCAGCAGAAGATGGGCCGCGAGCTCGACGACCGCCGCAAAAAGCTGGACCCCACCTTCAAAGGCGCTTTCCACGAGAAAAAGGAGTGGATTAAGCCCGGCGTGACGATTGACAAGCGCACCGGCAAGCCCTTTGTGGAAGGCCAGAAAAAGAGCACCAAGGGCGCCAAGGCCTTCGTGGGCAAGAAGGGCGGCTCGAACCCCGGCGTGAAGGCGCTGAAGCGGCGCGGGCGGTAAACTTTTTAGTGGTTAATGATTAACGGTGAGTGATTAATGTCGTTCAATCAGAACAGCATCAATCACTCACCGTTAATCATTAACCACTATTTACCGTGGTGCAGCAAATGCCCGAAGTGGATGCTGGCAAACGTGAGGGCTGAGCCCCAGAACACTGCGCTCAGAAACATGTGCAGCAGAATGCGCTGCCGCGGCACCCCCAGCAGCGTGGCAATGACGGTGCCGCCGATGGGCGACAGCAGAATGGGCGTGAGAAAGGCAATGCCTCCCATCCCAAACTTGCGGAACACCTTGATGATGTTGCGCGAGCGTTTGGTAAAAATGGGCTCGCGGCGCAGGCGGCGCTGCTTCTGCCGGTGCTGCATCCAGGCGCGGCCCACGCCCGAAAAGATAAACACGCTGGTCATCATGCCGGCCACGGTGAGGGCCAGCGTGGGCCAGAAGTGCAGCCCCATGGAGGTACCGGCCAATGGGCCACCCAAAAACTTGACCGTGCTCAACAGGAACACGGACGCGCATTTAACGGCGGGATGAAGCACGACGAGACGGAAAGGCAGGCGGGTGGAAGAGGGCAGCAACGCGGGGTGGGCGCGAGGTAAAGATACCACGTTTACCGCAGCGCGGTTCCGTGGCGGCGGGCGGCGCGGGCTTTTAGTGCGCGGGTGAGAACGGCAGCCAGCGGCCACCCGGACTAAAATTCCGCGCTACAGCTTATTACCGAACGACAGGTCGCCGGCGTCGCCGAGGCCGGGCACGATGTAGGCGTGCTCGTTCAGCTTTTCATCGATGGCGGCCACCCAAAGGTTGGCTTCGGGGATTTCGCGGGCCACGTGGGCCACGCCCTCGGGCGAGGCGATAACGGCCGCGATGTGCACCTGGCGCGGCGTGCCGAAGCGCAACATGGCGCGGTAGGTCTGCACCAGGCTTTTGCCGGTGGCCAGCATGGGGTCGGCCAGGATGAGCACCCGCTCGTCGAGGCTGGGGGCTGACAGGTAATCGACCTGCACCTGCACCTGGGCCGTGCCTTCGATGCGGTAGGCGGCCACGAAGGCGCTGGGCGACTGGTCGAAATAATTCAGAAAACCTTGATGAAACGGTAACCCGGCGCGCAGCACGGTAGCCAGAATGGGGAAGTCGTGCAGGAGCTTGCCGGTGGTTTCGGCCAGCGGCGTCTGAATGGTTTGGTCGGTGTAGCTGAGGTAGGCGCTGATGCGGTAGGCAATGATTTCGCCCAGGCGCTGGAGGTTGCGGCGGAAGCGCAGGCTGTCTTTCTGGACTTCCTTGTCGCGCAGCTCGGCCAGGAAATGGTTGGCGATGCTGGGCTCGGCGCACACCACGTGGATGTTGGCCATGGCTTCGACGGTATCGGGGGCGGCAGCGGCAGTAGAAGGAAGAAGAGTAGAAGCCATGAGCGAGGGGATTTTAGAAGGTGAAACCGGCAGCAGAACCCGACCGACAACCCGAAGTTGGCACATAAACCGGGGGCGGGCAAGAAAGCCCGACGGATTTTGCCCGGCCGGCAGCGGCGGCCGGGCCAGCACGCGGGGCATTGCGAAGGAGCCCGCCAGCCGCCCCGCCAACGGCCTGCTGCGTAGGTTTGTTAAGAAATTGCGGGCATCCTGCGGCCTGAGGCGCGTCCCGCTTTCATTTTTTAGGAGAATTATTGGTTTCTATGCATAAAGCTTCGTCTCTGTCTGCTATTATAACCCTGATGGCCAGTGCGGTTTCTGCCCAGACGGCCCCGGCCGCCGCTCCTCCCGCTGCGCCGGAAAAATCGCCGTGGCTGATTTTCGACCAGCCCCTGGACAGTACCTCCGACAGGCGCAGCCAGCGGGCCGTGCGTGAAAAAACGGTGCGTCGTGCGGCGGCGACGCCTAGCGCCCGCCCATATCGGGCGGCCACCAGCCGCAACGGATTCGAGGCCACGCAGGGCACGAACTACGTGCCGCTCGACCCGGATATCTACCGGCTGATTGACCGCTACGCCATCAAATTCGGCTCCGACTCGCTGCGCGACCCGCACACCAGCGTGCGGCCCTACACCCGCGCCGGCGTGGCTCACTTAGGCGAGCGGATGCTGTCGCCGGACAGCGCGACGACGCGGAGCGGCAGCCTCTCGCGGGCCGACCGCTTCAACGCCCAATACTTGCTGAAAGACAACTGGGCCAACTCCGACCAGGGCGCCGACCTGAACCAGAGCGCCCGGCCGTTTCTGACTTACTTCTACCGCGACCAGACCGACCTCTACCACGTCGATACCAAGGACTTCACGCTGCGCGTGAACCCGGTGCTCCTGCTCGCGGGCGGCAAAGACAACAAGAACACCGACGGCCTGCGCTACGTGAACACCCGCGGCGTGCAGATTGAAGGGACCATCGACCAGCGGCTGGGCTTCTACGCCTTTCTGGCCGACAACCAGGAGGGTGTGCCGCAGTACGTGCGCAACCGCGTGGAGCGCGACACCATTGTGCCGCACGAGGGCTATTTCAAGCCGTTTAAGGCGGCTACGATTGGCCAGGGCAGCCAGTATGACTTCTTTTCGGCGCGGGGCTACGTGACGTATGCGGCCACCAAGCACATCAACGTGCAGCTGGGCCACGACCGGAATTTCATCGGCAACGGCTACCGCTCGCTGATTTTGTCGGACTACAGCGCGCCGTACTTTTTCCTGAAGCTGAACACCCGCGTCTGGAAATTCAACTACCAGAACCTGTTTGCCGAGCTGGCCGCCCAGAAGCGCAACGCCGACCAGGTATATCCCAAGAAGTACCTGGCCCTGCACCACCTGAGCCTGGACGTGACCAATAATTTTAACATTGGCGTGTTTGAATCGGTGGTGGCGGGCTCGGCCAGCAACCGCTTCGAGCTGCAGTACCTGAACCCGATTATCTTCTACCGGGCCATCGAGCAGAACGTGGGCTCGCCCGACAACGCCATGCTGGGCCTGGACTTTAAGTGGAACCTGCTGCACACGGCGCAGCTCTACGGGCAGGTGGTGCTGGACGAGTTTAAGCTGAGCGAAATCCGCGCCCGCAATGGCTGGTGGAGCAACAAGCAGGCCGTGCAATTGGGCGCGAAGTACATTGACGTGGCCGGCATTCGCAACCTGGATTTGCAGCTGGAATTCAACTACATCCGGCCCTACACCTACCAGCACGAAAGCTACTACACCGCCTATACCAACTACCAGCAGCCCCTCGCCCACCCCATGGGCGCCAACCTGACGGAGGTGCTGGGCGTGCTCAGCTACCAGCCGCTGCCCCGCCTGAACCTGGTGGCCAAGGCGTTCTACACCGAGCAGGGCTTGGACTACGGCTACGATGCGGCCGGCAACGTGCTCACCACCGGCCCCATCAGCCTGAGTGCGCCGGGCTCGCCCATCGTACCCGGCACCATTGCCAACTACGGCGGCAACCCGCTCACGCCCTACAACTCGCACCCGATGGACTACGGCAACCGCACCGGCCAGGGCAACAAAAGCCGCCTGCTCCACGCCGATTTCACGGCCACCTACCAGCCCCGCCTCAACCTGTTTCTGGATGCCAAGCTCATTGCCCGGCACCAGACCTACTCGCTCACGCCCGCGCTGGATGGCAACGAGGTGTACGCTTCGCTGGCCCTGCGCTGGAACATCGCCCAGCGCCTCCACGAGTTTTAGGTCATGCCCGCAACCACCTTTCTATACCGCCCCGTCAACCAGCAGGAGCTGGACCTGATTGCGGCCAGCAACTGGCGCCGCTTTCCGCCGCGCCTGCCCGAGCAGCCCATCTTCTACCCGGTGCTGAACGAGGAATACGCCATCCAAATAAGCCGCGACTGGAACGTGCCCTACTATGGCGTGGGCTACGTGGTGCGGTTTGCGGTGGATGCTGAATACCTCGCGCAGTTTCCTGTGCAGAACGTGGGCGACCCGCTGCACAACGAGCTGTGGGTTCCGGCCGAGCAACTGGCTGAATTTAATGAGCACATCGACGGGCCGATTGAAGTAACTGCAGCGGTTCGGCGTCCTTAACAGGCACCTCTTGTTTGCCCATGAAGACTTATTTAAGAATCCTACAGTACGCCCGGCCGCTGGCGGCTTTTTTGCCGCAGTACCTGCTGTACACGATGCTCACCATCTTTTTCAGCATCGGCAACTTCACGCTCATTATTCCGCTGCTGAGCGTGCTGTTCGACAAGACGGACAAGGTGCCGATGCGTGCGCCCGACCACCTGCCGGCTTTCAAGCCCACCATTCAGTGGGTGACCGATACGTTCAACTTTTTCTTCGCCGATGTGCTCACGGCCCACGGCAAGATGGGCGCGCTGGCCTTCGTGTGCGGCGTGGTGGTGGTGTCGGTGCTGCTGAGCAACGTGTTTCGCTACCTGAGTTTGCGGCTGCTGGCCAAGGTGCGGGCCCGCGTGATTCGCAACCTGCGGCGCGACTTGTACCACCGCATCATCGGGCTGCAGCTGAGCTTTTTCTCGGGCGAGCGGAAGGGCGATTTGATGTCGCGCTTCACGGCCGACGTGCAGGAAGTGGAAACCTCGGTGGTGAACACCTTCACGGCCGTTATCAAGGAGCCACTCACCATCATTGCCTATTTCCTGGTGCTGTTTCACATGTCGGTGCCGCTCACGCTGTTTACGCTGGTGCTGCTGCCCATTTCGGGTGGCATCATTGCCACCATTGCCAAGCGGCTGCGCACCCAGGCCAAACAAAGCCAGAAAACGCTCGGCACCATGCTGTCGGTGATTGACGAGACGCTGGGCGGCATTCGGGTGGTAAAGGCGTTTAATGCCCAGGAGTACATCAAGGGCAAGTTTGAGGAGCAGAACGACCAGTACGCCCGCACCTCGCGCAACATCGACAACACCCGGGATTTGGCCTCGCCGTTTTCGGAGTTTGCCGGCGTTTCGGTGGTGGCCGGGCTGCTGTATTTCGGCGGCACGCTGATTCTGGGCGGGCAGTCGGCGCTCGATGGCGAGACGTTTATCGGCTACGTGATTCTGTTTTCGCAGGTGCTCACGCCGGCCAAGGCGCTGTCGTCGTCGTTCGGCAACATCCAGCGCGGGCTGGTGGCCGGCGAGCGGGTGCTGAGCATCATCGACACCGAGCCGGCCATCCGCGACCGGCCCGATGCCCAGGTGCTGCCGCCTTTCGAGCGCGAGATTGAGTTCCACGACCTGAGCTTCAGCTACGGCGACACTCCGGTGCTTTTCGACATCAACCTGACCATCAAAAAAGGCCAGACCGTGGCGCTGGTGGGCGGCAGCGGCGGCGGCAAAAGCACGCTGGCCGACCTCCTCCCCCGCTTCTACGACCCCAGCCAGGGCCAGATTCTCATCGACGGCCACGACCTGCGCGCCTGTTCCCTGCACTCGGTGCGCGACCAGATGGGCATCGTGACGCAGGAAAGCATTCTGTTCAACGACACCATTTTCAACAACATCCGCTTCAACACCGAGGCCACCGAGGCCGAAGTCATCGAAGCCGCCCGCATTGCCAATGCCCACGACTTCATCGTGGCCAGCCCCGAGGGTTACCAGACCGTCATCGGCGACCGGGGCGGGCGGCTCTCCGGCGGGCAGCGGCAGCGCCTGAGCATTGCGCGCGCCATCCTGCGCAACCCGCCCATTCTGATTCTGGACGAAGCCACCTCCGCCCTCGATACCGAGAGCGAGAAGCTGGTGCAGGAAGCTCTGCAGCGCCTGATGCAGAACCGCACCTCGCTCGTCATCGCCCACCGCCTGAGCACGGTGCAGCACGCCGATGAAATCGTGGTATTGCAGCACGGCCGCATTGTGGAGCGCGGCACCCACGACGAGCTGATTCGGCGCGAAGGCGGCGTGTACCAGCGCCTCAGCTCGATGCAAACCAATGCCGCGCTGGTGTAGCAAGCAGGCACAAAATATTCTTTCTGCGAAAGGCAGCGTATAAGAAAACCTATCTTTCGCCCTCAAACCAGCCTTACCGCCATGCTCGCCCTCAAACGCATTGTTACCGTCGCCGTCATGATTTACCTCCTGCTGGCGCTGCTATTTATTCTAGCGCCGGCCGTGCGTTCGTCCCTTATGGGCATGGGCTCGGGCTTGTCGGTGATTGAGCAGGAGCGGCAGTTTTTCTACGTCATGTTCGTCATTGGGGCGGTTATCCTGACGCTGCACCTGGTTACCGAAAACCTCGACAGCGTAATGCTCCGCCGCTCGGTGAGCCAGCACGAGAATAAAATCAACGAGCTGAAAGCCAAGCTCTACGACACCCAGCAGCGTACCGCTGCTCCGGCAGCATTGCCCACCAGCCGCACCGTCGATGGCCGCGTACCCGTAGCCCCCGCTTCGGAGCACCGCACCCCCGACCACCTGCCCCAGCCCACCTTCCCCCAGAGCGACCCCAGCCTGAGCAACACCCCGCCGGCCGACCGGCCGCCGCTGGCCTAGCACTTGTCATCCTGAGCGCAGCGAAGGACCTTGTCACGAGTGAATGATTCGCAGTAGCTCAATCGTGGCAAACGTGAGAAGGTCCTTCACTGCGCTCAGGATGACAGCCGATTTTTAATTCGAATACCGACTACCACAGAAGTGCCTGACGATTCCCTCCCCACCCTCATCCACGCCGAGCTGACCGAAGCCCGCGCCGTGCTCGACCGCTTTCTGGCCGACCCGGCCCACATTGCCAGCATCGCCGCCGCCGCCGAGCTCATCGCCGCCAGCCTGCAGGCCGGCGGCAAAGTCCTGACCTGCGGCAACGGCGGCAGCCTCTGCGACGCCCAGCATTTCGCCGAAGAGCTCAGCGGGCGCTACCGCCAGAACCGCCGCGCCCTGGCCGCCATCGCCCTCACCGAAGCCTCGCACATGACCTGCGTGGCCAATGACTTCGGCTTCGAGTTCGTGTTTAGCCGCTTCGTGGAGTCCCTCGGCCGGCCCGGCGATGT
Organism: Hymenobacter daeguensis; assembly: GCF_054780555.1. Taxonomy (NCBI): domain Bacteria; kingdom Pseudomonadati; phylum Bacteroidota; class Cytophagia; order Cytophagales; family Hymenobacteraceae; genus Hymenobacter; species Hymenobacter daeguensis. The sequence continues at coordinate 167,140 of NZ_BAAGWC010000009.1, read as the reverse complement.
GCTGCTGGCCATCAGCACCAGCGGCAACTCGCCCAACATCATCCGCGCCGCCGAAGCCGCGAAGGAGCTGGGGATGAAAGTTGTGTCGCTTACGGGCAAAGACGGCGGGCAACTGGCCGGCCTGAGCGACGTGGAAATCCGCGCGCCGCACTCCGGCTACGCCGATAGGATTCAGGAAATCCACATCAAGGCCATTCACATCATGATACTGCTGATTGAGAAGCTGGTGATTGGCTAAAATATTGCCGATGAGAAAAGCCCCGGCGGGACAGCACTTGCTGTCCCGCCGGGGCTTTTCTGCTTACTTAAGGCCTTCCGCTTCCTAGCTTTACGGTTGCGTTTCTGCTTTTCTATATTCTCTGCTTTCACACCGCTACCACTCATGCTTACCAAAACCTTCGGCTCGGCCGTGCAGGGCGTCAATGCCTACACCATCATCATCGAAGTGGTGGTTTCGGCGGGCACGGGGTTCAACGTGGTGGGCTTGCCGGACAATGCCATCAAGGAAAGCCAGCAGCGCATAGAGGCGGCGCTGAAATTCCGCGGGTATCGCATGCCGCGCACCAAAACGGTGGTGAACATGGCTCCGGCCGACATTCGCAAGGAAGGCGCGGCCTACGATTTGCCCATCGCGCTGGGCATTCTGCACGCCTCGCAGCAGCTGAATACGGAGCGCCTGCCGGAGTACATCATCATGGGCGAAATGGCGCTGGATGGCGAGCTGCGACCCATTCGGGGCGTGCTGCCCATTGCTATTCAGGCGCGCAAGGAGGGCTTTAAGGGCATCATCCTACCCAAACAAAATGCCGAGGAAGCGGCCATCGTCAACAACCTCGACGTGATTGCCGTGAGCAGCATGCAGGAGGCCATCGATTTCTTCGAAGGCCGGCTGGAAATCACGCCCACGGTGGTTGACACTCGCGAGCTGTTTCAGCACGCCGTCAATAAATACACGGCCGACTTTGCCGACGTGCAAGGCCAGGAAAACATCAAGCGGGCGCTGGAAATTGCGGCGGCCGGCGGCCACAACGTAATTATGATTGGGCCGCCCGGCGCGGGCAAAACCATGCTGGCCAAGCGCCTGCCCAGCATCCTGCCGCCGCTGAGCATGCTGGAAGCGCTCGAAACCACCAAAATCCACTCGGTGGCCGGCAAGCTGGCGGGCGGCGGCCTGCTGAGCACGCGGCCGTTCCGCAGCCCGCACCACACCATTTCGGATGTGGCGCTGGTGGGCGGCGGCGGCAATCCGCAGCCCGGCGAAATCTCGCTGGCGCACAACGGCGTGCTGTTTCTGGACGAGCTGCCGGAGTTCAAGCGCACGGTGCTGGAGGTGATGCGCCAGCCGCTGGAGGAGCGCCGCGTCACGATTTCGCGGGCCAAAGTCAGCATTGAGTTTCCGGCCAATTTCATGCTCATCGCGAGCATGAATCCGTGTCCGTGTGGGTATTACAACCACCCCGAGAAGGAGTGCGTGTGCGGTCCGGGCGTGGTACAGAAGTACTTAAACAAAGTTTCGGGGCCGCTGCTCGACCGGATTGACCTGCATGTGGAGGTGACGCCGGTTACGTTTGACCAGATGACGGAAACGCGCAAGGCCGAAACCAGCGCCGACATTCAGCCCCGCGTGGACAAGGCGCGCGCCGTGCAGGAAACGCGCTTCAAGGACTACGCCGACATCCATTCCAACGCCATGATGCCGCCGCAGATGGTGAAGGACATTTGCGCCATCAACGAGGAGGGCCGCACGCTGCTGAAGACGGCCATGGAGCGCCTCGGCCTGAGCGCCCGCGCCTACGACCGCATTCTGAAAGTGGCCCGCACCATTGCCGACCTGGCCGGCACCGACGAGATTCAGATTCAACACCTGGCCGAGGCCATTCAATACCGCAGCCTCGACCGCGAAGGTTGGGCCGGATAACCGCCTATGTATAACGCGCTTGCCAAACCTCTTCTCTTCAAGCTCGACGCCGAGCGCGCCCACTACTTCGTATTCGACAACCTGCGCCGCATGGCCCGGCTGCCGGGCACCAAGGCCCTGCTGCGCAGCCTCTACGACTACCAGCACCCCAGCCTGGCACGCGAGGTGTTCGGGCTGAAATTCCCCAATCCGGTGGGGCTGGCGGCGGGGCTGGACAAGAATGCCGTGCTCACCGACGAGTTGGCCACGATGGGCTTCGGCTTCGTGGAAATCGGGACGGTGACGCCCCGGCCGCAGCCCGGCAACCCGCAGCCGCGCCTGTTCCGCCTGCCGCAGGACGAGGCGCTGATAAACCGCATGGGCTTCAACAACGAGGGGGCGGCCGTGGTAGCGGCGCGCCTGGCCCGGCGCCACAACCGCCAGCTCATCATCGGCGGCAACATTGGCAAGAACAAGGACACGCCCAACGAGCGCGCTGCCGAAGACTACGTGGCCGGCTTCGAGGCGCTGGCCGACGTGGTGGACTACTTCGTGGTGAACGTGAGCTCGCCCAACACGCCCGGCCTGCGTGAGCTGCAGGAGAAGAAGCCGCTGATTGACCTACTCCAGCAGGTGCAGCAGCGCAACCAGGCCCGCGCTACCCCGCGCCCGCTGCTGCTCAAAATCGCGCCCGACCTGACGGACTCGCAGCTCGACGACATTCTCGAAATTGCCCGCGAAACCAGGCTAAGCGGCCTGGTGGCTACCAACACCACCATCAGCCGCGACAAGCTCCGCACCGATTCCGGCTACGTGGCCAGCCTCGGCGCGGGCGGGCTCAGCGGCAAGCCGCTGCGGGCGCGCGCCACCGAAGTCATTCGCTACCTGCACCAAAAGTCCGATGGCGGGCTGCCGATTATTGGCGCGGGGGGCATCCATTCGGCGGCCGATGCGCAGGAAAAGCTGGCGGCCGGGGCCACGCTCATTCAGCTCTACACCGGCTTTATTTACGAAGGGCCGGCGCTGGTGAGCCGGATAAACCGGAGCTTGGTGCCAGCGTAATGCGCTGCCCCCGCACCCGCCGGTGCCACCACATAATGAGCGGCACCCCCAGCGCCGTGGGCCAAAGGAAATTGTAGGGAAATGGAATGAAGTGCAGGCTGGTGACCGAAAAGGCCGACACCGCCGCGATATACGAGGCCAGAAACCCCGAAATATGGTTCAGCAGCCACTGGTTTTTGGTCCAGTGGCCGGCATTGGCGTAGCCGCGCAGCTGGCGGGCAGCAGTGGCCGCGCCCAGGCCGCCGAACACGCCCACCGGGATGTTGCGGGTTGCGAAGGCGTAGATTACGGTTCCCAGAAACACCAGCAGCCCCACACCCGCCACCGTCCAGTCGAAAGCCTCCACGCGGGCATCCCAGGCCAGCTTTTTCAGGAAAAGCGAGCGGTAGCCGAAACCGGCCATGTAGAGGCTGAACACGGCCGTGAGCAGCAGAAACGTGCTGTGGATGTGCTGCGAGCCCACAAGGGCCGTGGTGCCGGCCACCACCATCGCCCAGAAAAACACCAGCCCCCAGCGCCGGTGTGCTACTCCCCCCTTGCGCACGGCCAACGCCACGGGCGCCACAAAAAATCCGGTGAAGCCCGCCGCAATGTGCAGGTAGCGGTTGAGGGTGAAGAAGGTTTCCATGGCTGACACGCGGCATTAATTGAACCACTGCCGAAAGATGGAAACCACCCGCCGCCAACGCAACGGCAGGTTGCCGAAGCAGCAGATTGCGCCCCCGAAACGTCGGTTTGCCCCGATGCGGCGCTACAGCTTCGCCCCGACTTTAAACTCAATCACGTCGGCCGCGCCCCGGTGAATTTTCAGGTCGATAGCCCCGAAAACCACGTTGGTGAAGTGGTACTTCAGGCCCAGCCGCTCGTAGTAGGGCGTGCTCGATTTGTAGGGCGCGTACACGTAGAACCCCAGGTGCGAGTCGAACGCCAGCCGGCCAAACAGCAGTTCGTGGCCGATGAATACGCCCGCTTTTTTCACGTCGGGCTGCTTCAGGCCGGCGCGGGTGGTGTCTTCCAGCGTGGCCTTCAGGCTGCGGTCGTCGAAGCCTTCCACGCCCAGCAGCAGGTTCGATTTGCGGTTCATGCGCCGGCCCACGGCCAGCGTCACCGAGTTCACGAGGTATTTTTTCTTGTCGCCTTCGGTGCGCTGCTTGTAGCCCAGGCTGGTGCTCACGTTGAAAAACGTGCGGCCAATGTCCTCGGGCAGCGGAGCCGGGTTGTGGTAAGTGGGCGCCGGGCGCTGCTCGTGGTAGTTCAGGCCCAGCACCAGCGAGGGCAGGTTCACGCCAAAGTTGGGCTTGGTGGTGGCCCCGTTGGAATAGTGGTTCAGCCCAATGCCGGCCAGCAGGCCCAGGTGCGGCGTGAGGGCGTAGTCGTACTCAAACCGCATTTGCAGCGTGGCGTTCAGGGCCGAGCTGGCAATGGTGTTTTTGTGGTTGGTTTCCTGGTTATAGGGGTTGGTGAGGTAGGCCAGGCCCGCGCCCAGCCGGAAGCTGAAATCGTGCTTCGGCCCGCGCGAAAACGTCTTGCTGATGTAGGGGCTGGCCGCGAAAGCGTAGCCCAGAATCGGATTATGAAAATCGTAGTACGTGAGCGCCAGCCCCACTTTTGGGTATTTGTACCACTCGTGCCACGGGGCCGCGCCGGTCGTCTGCCGCTGGAAGTTGACCTCAAAGCCCGTGGGATGCGAATCAACCAGGTGCCGGATGGCATAGGTGTGGGCCATGATGATGCTGCCCTGCGCATAAGCCCCAATCACGAGCGGGGCGCGGGGCGCGCCCGCCGCCGCCTCGTCCGATTGGGCCGTGGCCCGCTGGGCCGTGAGGCCACCCAGCAACGTTAGCACCAATACCCGACGAGCGAAAAAACCCTTCATACACATTTGTTGGACCAACGTCAAAAATAAGCCCCAGCGGCCTCATTGCTGGATTATGAAGGAATTATGAGCAAAAAAATAGTTGGTAAAATGATGAAACCCTGGCCCCGCTCCAGCCGATATAAGCCCATGCTGGAAGGCACTCCACAGATTGTCTTCAGAATTAATTATATCCATTTTCTAATCATGAAAAAAGTAATCCTATCACTTGGTCTGCTGGTTGGCGTGGCGGGTGTTGCAAATGCTCAGACCGGCTTGAAACTGGGCCTCAAAGGGGGCTTCAACGGGGCCACCGTATCGGGCACCGACTCGAAGGGTTCCGAATACAAGGCCGGCTTTGCGGCAGGCGGCGTGCTCAACTATGGCTTCACCGACCACGTTTCGGTACAGGGCGAACTGCTTTACTCGCAAAAAGGCTTCTCCATCGACAACGTAGGCGGCACGAGCTACACGGCCAAATCGACCCTCGGCTACATCGATGTTCCGATTCTGTTCAAATACACCGTCGGCGACGATGGCAAAGGGCTGTTTCTGGAGCTCGGTCCTCAGGGCAGCTTCATCCTGCACCAACGCTCGTTTCTCGAAGACGGTGGCGGCAAGCAGGTGGGCAGCTCCGATACCAGCACGGATGCCTTCAACAAATCGGTTATTGGCTACGTGGGCGGCATCGGCTACCAGCTGACCAGCGGCCTGGGCTTGGGCGTGCGCTACGCCGGCGACGTGTCGCAGGTGTTCAAGGACAATGCCGGGGCGCTCAACGTGCACAATTCGGTGTTCCAGTTCCAGGTGCACTACCTGTTCGGCGGCAACTAAGCTGCGGTTCTAATCAGTCCAAAAGGCCGGTTCTTAAAAGAACCGGCCTTTTTCTTTTTTCCAAGAAAAAATATTCCACAATATAAATTTTTAATAAGCTCATTAAATCTTCATAGCTTTGTGCCGCATTTTTAACTCCTTCTTTTTATTTCAAATGAAGAAATTTATCCTTTCCCTTGGTCTGCTGGTTAGCGTAGCCAGCGCCGCCAATGCCCAGGCTCGCTTCGGCGTGAAAGCCGGCCTGAACCTGGCCAACGTTACGGCCAAAGACATTGAAGGCAACAAAAACCTGCTCGGTGCTGCCGCCGGCATTATGGCCGATGTGAGCTTCAGCGACCTCCTCTCCTTCCACCCCGAACTGCTGTACTCGCAAAAAGGCGTGAAATTTGAAGAAACTGGTGCAACGGGTCAGACCCGCACGAGCTACATCGACCTGCCACTGCTGCTGCGCGTGAAAGCCGACGGCTTGTTTTTTGAGGCCGGCCCCCAGGCTGGTTTTCTGATTGGCCAGAAGAGCGAATCTACCATCAACGGCCTTGGCACGTTCACGAGCACCAGCACCGACGGCACCCGCAAGGTTGACATCGGATACATTGCCGGCATTGGCTACCAGCTGCCGGTAGGGCTGGAGCTGGGCGTGCGCTACAACGGCGGCATCTCCGACCTGAGCGACCCGTCGAGCGACCCCAAAGTGCGCAACTCGGTGTTCCAGTTTCAGCTGGGCTACCTGTTCGGCGGCAAATAAACGGCCCCACGTACGGCCCATTGCCAAGCCCCGACCTCTGCAGAGGTCGGGGCTTTTTTGGTTTTCAGGCGCTGCAGGAAATTGCATTAATTGTGTATTAGGCATATTTTCTTTTGAAATAGTCGGGCTAAAGCCTAAATTTCCATTTGAAAATCACCAAACACACCCAGAGCCGTGCCCGTACACAGCGGCACTCCACGCTTGTCTGTGGTTCGCTGCCGTCCTCACTGCTTGCCCATCTTTCAGCCCTCACATGAAAAAATCCTTACTCAGCCTGGCCGTTGCCGCTCTTGCTGTTTCCAGCGCGCACGCGCAGCTTCACTATCGTAGCGCCTCCTTCGCAGGAGTAAAAGCGGGCGGGTCGGTCGCCTCGTTTGTTGGCGACGACGCCAAAAACCTGCAAAACGTGTATGGCTTCCACGCCGGGCTGTTTGCCAACCTGGCTTTGGGCCGGCCGTTTTCGCTGCAGCCCGAGTTGCTTTATTCCATGAAAGGGGCACAAACGCCCGCCGCTTACATCACCCAATCGACGGTATGGCTGAACTACATTGACGTGCCGGTAGCCTTCCGCGCCACTACCAAAGCCGGCCTTTTTCTGGAAGCCGGCCCCCAGATAAGTTTCCTGATTAATGCCAAGAGCGACGCTTCGGGCGAGAAAGTGAGCGTGAAGAGCGACTACAAGCCCGTTGATGTCGGGTTCGTGCTCGGGGCCGGCTACCAGCCTCTCAAGGGCGGCCTGGGCATTGGCGGACGCTACACCGCCGGCTTCGAAACCGCGCTGAAGGATGCCACCGACAGCCGCGTGCTTACGCCCGACCTGCGCAATAGCGCGTTTCAGGTGTACCTCACCTACTCGCGGCCTACCATGCACAAAAAAACCAGCAAGAAGAAGGAGAAATAGTTTCTTCTGCCGCCCCCAACGCCAAACCGCCCGGTCGCTCTCAGGAGAGGCCGGGCGGTTTGGCGTTGGAGGCAATCACAACCCGGGCCGCCACGCGGCAGTATAACGCCGATGTAATGCTTTTGCACTAATAATCAATAACTTATTCATCAAAACTTCATGAAATCTTTCCTTCTATTACCTGTGCTGCTGGCTGCCGGGGCTGGCGTGGCCCACGCCCAGAAGCCTGCCAGCACCGTGGGCATTGCCGTAGCCTACGGCCGCGACCGCATTCTGAGCAACAACCAGTACACTTCGGTGAGCCACTCGGCGTATCAGGCGGGCCTCACGGCCGATGCTTACGTGAGCAGTTCGTTCTCCTTTCACCCGGAGGTGCTTTACACGATGCGGTATTTCGATACCAGCAACGATGCCGACCTGAACCGCGACATCACCAGCATTGATGTGCCGCTGCTGGCCCGCTACCATGCCGGCGGGCTGTACCTGGAAGCCGGGCCGGAAGTGGATGTGCCCCTGAAGGCCGTGAACGAGGCCGGCGACAACGTGAAAAGCGAGGTCAACAGCGTTGCGCTCAACTACGTGGCGGGCGTGGGCTACCGCTTCGGCCGCGGCCCGTCGCTGGGCGTGCGCTACGACGGCGGGGCCTCCAACGTCTTCAAAAGCAATTCGGCCACGGTGCTGGGCACGGGCAAGTTTAAGTCGAGCGCGGTATTTGTGGTGCTGGGGTATTCGTTTGGCGGCTAGGCTCAAAGGAGCGCTACCTTGCTTGAAAAGCCTGGTTTCCGGCCTGGAAACCGGGCTTTTTTTGCTTCGGCACCAGCCGGCGGGCAGCCGGGCAACGCAGGCGCGGGCATAACTTTACCGCTTCACTAAACCGGAACATGTTATGCACAAGACCCTTCTTACCCTTGCGCTGGTAGCCGGCCTGGCCGGCACGGCCACGGCCCAGCGCAGCATTCGGGCCCGCAGCCAGGCTTCGAATGGCGTTTCTCTGGGGCTGAAAGCCGGGGTGTCGCAGTCGGATTTGGTTGGGATGGATGCGGCGGCCTACCAGGCCATTTACGGCTTCCATGCCGGGGTTTTTGCCAATCTCTCGCTCAGCAAGCTGTTCGCCTTCCAGCCCGAGCTGCTGTACTCGCAAAAGGGCGCGAAAGTGGCCGTCGGCACGGGCGACTACGCCACGCGGCGCTTTCACTACGTGGACATTCCGCTGGCGTTCCACGTCAACACCAACGGCTTTTTTCTTGAGGCCGGGCCGCAAGTCGGGGTGCTGGCGGCGGTGCAGGACAAGTACGGCAGCGCCTCGACCACCGTGGACCGCAGCAACTTCAAAACCGCGACCATTGGCTACCTGGCCGGCCTGGGCTACCAGCGCAAGGCCGGTCTGGGCTTCGGGCTGCGGTACAACGGGGAGTTTTCCAACGTGGCCCAGCCGGTATCCGTGGGGGCCGTCACCTTCGAGCCCCGGGCCCGCCACAGCGTGTTTCAGCTGTACCTCACCTATTCCTTCAACGAGAAATAGGCGTGCGTGATGCCTTTGAAAAGCCCGGTTTTCGCAGCGAAAGCCGGGCTTTGGCATTTGGTCGGGGCGGCGGCCGGCTGTAGCTTCACGGCAGTTTCTACCCAATTTGCCATGCATAAAAAGCTGATATCCCTGGCGCTGCTGCTGGCGCTGGCCGGGGCTTTGCCCAGCCAGGCGCAAAAGTCGCGCATTGGCCTGAAAGCCGGCCTCAACCTTTCGGGCTTTTCGGGGCCCGATGCCGCGCCGGGGGGCACCCGCCGGCTGGGCCTCTGCGCCGGGCTGGTGATACACCTGCCGGTGAGCCCGGTTTTCTCGGTGCAGCCGGAATTTTTGTATTCTCAAAAAGGGGCCAATTCCCAGCCATTCGCCATCAGCAGCACGGCGGTGGTGGCCGGCAGCCAGCGCCAGCACTATTTTGAAGTGCCGGTGCTGGTGAAGCTGCGCAGCAAAGGCGGTTTTTTTGGCGAGTTTGGGCCCAGCCTGAGCTACCTGCTGAGCGCGAGCGGCACGTTTACCACCCCCACCGGCCAGGCGCTGACCCTCGACAACCGGGGCTCGTTCAATGCCTTTGAGCTGGGCTACGCCGTGGGGGCCGGCTTTCAGGCCACGCAGGGGCTGCTGGTGGGCCTGCGCTACGGCGGCGGCTTCTCGGCGATAGCGCCAACGGGCGCTTACCGGGGCATCAGCGGCGAGCCGCGCATCTACAACCAGAATTTTCAGCTCTACGCCGGGTACATTTTCTTTGGTCGCCCGGAGCCGGAGTTTGCCCAGTAGCCGGCGCAAAAACGCCCCGCTTTCGATTGAAAGCGGGGCGTTTGGCTGCCAGTTGACGCTGCGCGGCTACTTCGCCGCCGCGTAGTTGCGGTAGAAGTGCGGGATGGTTTCGATGCCCTTCAGGAAATTGAACACGCCGAAATGCTCGTTGGGCGAGTGGATGGCGTCGGAATCGAGCCCGAAGCCGAGCAGGACGGTATCGAGGCCGAGCTCCGACTTGAACATGGCCACGATGGGAATGGAGCCGCCGCCGCGCGTGGGCACCGGACGCTTGCCGAAGGTGGTTTCCATGGCATCGGCGGCGGCGCGGTAGGCTACGGAGTCGGTGGGCGTGACGACGGGCTCGCCGCCGTGGTGGGGGCGCACTTCCACCGTCACGCCCTGCGGCGCGATGCTGGCAAAATGCTTCTGGAACAGTTCCGTGATTTCGGCCGAAGTCTGGTGCGGCACGAGGCGCATGGAGATTTTGGCGTGGGCCTGCGAGGCGATGACGGTTTTGGCGCCCTCGCCAATGTAGCCGCCCCAGATGCCGTTCACATCCAGCGTGGGCCGTATGCTGGTGCGCTCCATGCTGCTGAATCCTTTCTCGCCGTAGGAGTCGGGCAGGCCGATGCTCTTCTTAAACTCCTCTTCCGAGAACGGGGCTTTGGCCATTTCGGCGCGCTCGTCGGCGCTCAGCTCGGCCACGTTGTCGTAGAAGCCGGGGATGGTGATGTGGCCGTTTTCGTCGTGCAGGCTGGCAATCATCTCGCACAGGGCGTTGATGGGGTTTTGCACCGCGCCGCCGTAGAGGCCGGAGTGCAGGTCGCGGTTGGGGCCGGTCACGGTCACTTCGTGGTAGCTCAGGCCGCGCAGGCCCACCTCGATGCTGGGCACGTCGTTGGCCAGAATGCCGGTGTCGGAGATGAGGATGACGTCGGCCTTCAGCTTCTCCTTGTTGGCCTTCACGAAGATTTCGAGGTTGTTGGAGCCAATTTCCTCCTCGCCCTCGAACATGAACTTGATGTTGCAGGGCACGCCGCCCTGGCCGTCGCGCATCATCATTTCGAACGCCTTCACGTGCATGTAGACCTGGCCTTTGTCGTCGCAGGCCCCGCGGGCGTAGATTTTCTCGTCCTTAATCACCGGCTCGAAGGGCGGCGAGTTCCACAGCTCGTAGGGGTCGGCGGGCTGCACGTCGTAGTGGCCGTACACGAGCACGGTTTTGGCACCGGGGCCGGCCGCGAGGTATTCGCCGTAGACGATGGGGTTGCCGGCCGTGGGGCAGATTTCCACGTTTTGCACGCCCGCTTCTTCGAGGCGGGTTTTGAGGTAGTCGGCGGCCCTGAGCACGTCGGCGTGGAACTTGGGGTCGGCCGATACGGACGGGATGCGGAGCCAGTCCATCAGCTCATCGAGGAAGCGGGTTTGGTTATCGGCGAGATAAGAGGCCATGCGGAGCAAAGGGTGAGAAGGTTGGGAATGGTGCTGTAAAAGTAGCAGGCCAAACGCTAGCGCCAACCGGCAGCCCGGGGGCCGCTACCGGGACGCTACATATCCGTCGGGAAGCCGTCGATGCTGACTTTGTTGCGTTCCTGCCAGTAGTCGGCCACGGCGGCGGGGCCGCGGCGGGCCATGTTCTGGTTCAGCTCCTCACGCTCGGCCCGGTAGTCGAGAAACGGCACGGCCATGCCGCAGGAAGTCGTAACCAAATCGACATCGACCACGAACAGCTGGCGGGCACCGGGCAAGGCCGGAAACAGCCCAATCAGCTCATTCCATCGGGCATCGCCGGGGTGTAGCGTGGCGGCGCGGCCATACAGCCGCACAATGTTGGGCTTGCCCTCGAAGGCGCAAAACATGAGCGTGATGCGGTTCCGGGCCAGCAGGTGGGCGGCCGTTTCGTTGCCGCTGCCCGTCAGGTTGAGCCAGACAACCTGCTTCGGCCCCAGCACCCGCAGCGTATCCAAGCCCTTGGGCGACACGTTGACGCGGCCATCGGCGGCGGCCGTACCTACGAAAAACAGGTGCTGCCGCTCCATAAACTGTTGCGTGGCAGCGTCAATTTCGGTGAATTGCTTTCCCATAGCGGCAGTGTTGCAAAGACGACTTTTCCGGCCGGTAAAGGTATCACCGACCAGCTAGAGGTGCGAATCCAGCACCAACTCGCGCACCATGGCCTCGCCCAGCTTCCAGGCCTCGGCCCACTCCTTCTCGGGGCTTTCGAAGGTGAGCAGGTAGAGCGTATCGGTTTTGGCGTTGGCCAGGGCCAGCTGGTACACCACGCGGGGCTCGGCTTCGGGCGGGGCATCGCGGTAGCGCACGGTGCGCTTGTAGAAAGGCCCGTCGGCCACCGCCGTTTTTTCCAGCTGCTGCTTGCCGGGGCCGAAGCCGGTACGCATCATCAGCAGTTCGGCGTATTCGGAGGCGGGGCGGCCGGTTTTGGCTTTGGCCTTGCGCACCACCTGCAGCGAGAGGCCGGTCTGGAACTCGTTGTTCTCGCCGATTTCCTCCTGGGTGAGGTAGTAAGTGGGCGCGTTTTTCTCGCCGGCCGCGCGGTAGTGCCAGCCCGCCGGCAGCAGCGCGGCGGCCTTGCTCGCGGGCAGCGGCTGCCAGCTGAAGCCGGCGGGCGGGGTGGCCAGCTTTACGTCGTAGCGCTGCGCGGCGGCGGGCAGCGTGAGGAGCAGCGTAGCAAAAGCGAGGAAGTATCGAAACATGCCGGCTAAGCTAAAGTCCGCTACACATTCGCATCGAGGCGCAGCTGCTTTATCATCTCTTCGCCCAGCTTCCAGGCCTGGGGCCAGTCCTTTTCGGGACTTTCGAAGATGAGCAGGTAGAAGGTATCGGTCGTGGTGTTGGCGATGGCCCATTGCTGAATAATTTTGGGGCCGGCCGCGCCACTGGTGGTGCGGTAGCGCACCCCAAACAGCCGCAATGCGCCCTGCGTTTTGGTTTCCTGGCCCAGCACCTGCTGCCCCGCTCCGTGCCCGGTGCGGGCGCTGAACGCCTGAGCATATGCGCCCGCCGACTGCCTGGATTTGGCCGTCATCTGCCGCACCACGTTTAGCGAGAGACCGGTCTGGAACAGCTTGCCAGGCATAATCTTCTCCCGCGTGAGAAAGTAGGCCTGAGCGTCGCGGCTGGTTTCGGCCTTGTAGTTCCAGGTGTAGGGCAGCAATAGGGCAGCTTTCACTTCCGGCAGCGGCTGCCAGTGAAAGCCAATGGGCTCCTTGGCCTGGGCCTTGATGAGGGCCTGCGTAGCGGGCATCTGGGCGGCAGCCGGGCGAACCAGCAGCAGGCCGCAAGCGGCAAGAATGAAGGGACGAACCATATGACAGGGAATGGTAGCTGCTGCCTTATACGGAGTGGCCCGGCGGTGGTAACCGTTCTCGAGGATGACACTTCCTCCGCTTCGCCTTCACCAGGCTTTGTAAGCCGACAACGGCTTTCTGAATACTATCGAAATGGTGTCGTAAACGGCCACGATTTGGCCATTCTGACGGGCCGGGCCGAACGTGAGCTCCTGCACAGCACGCAGGGCTTCGTCGTCGAAGGCACCACCGCCCATGCCTTGCGTCACCTCGGGGCTATACACCCTCCCATCGATGCCTACCACGTAGCGCAGGCATACGCGCCCGGAAACCTGGTCGGCCCGGGGCAGCTCCGGGTAGCGCACCCGGTGGCGCAGGTTGGCGCGTAGCGAATCGGCACCGCCTGGGAATGTGGGCATTTGGTCGGCGTGGTCGAGTACGCGCGTGGCGTCAGAGCTGTCGGGCGGCGGAGTAACGTCGATAATAGCCTGCTCTTTCGCAGCTTCTTCGGAGCGCCGCCGGGAAGCAAAGGCAAATAAGCCGGCGGCCAGCAGCAGGCTGCTCAATACGATGCCCAGCGCCGTGCTGGGGCGTTTGCGGCGCCACAGCCAAATGGCCAGAACCACAGCAGGCAAAAAGTATAACGCACCAAGCAACAGCAGCCTGGTGGTGCTGGTGGCCAGCGGTTGGTCGGCGCGTAGCAGCAGAATGGAAAACGACTCATATAGCCAGAACAGGTTCGGAAGCAGGCCCAGCAACGCCACCCGAGCCACCAGCCTCCATCGAAACCGAGCAGCGCCACCAGCGGCCACAGCCGTGGGCCAGCTAAGGGGTGGAGCCTTGGCAACCGGGCCCAGTGCGGGAGCAGCAGGGTTTTCCCCTTCCTGCAGCGTCTTGATGAACAAGGCTACCACTTTTAGCACCAGCAGCACGACAACTATGCCCCCCACTACTACCAGCACCAGCACTTTCAGCACGTCCGTCACAATGGTATCGCTCAGGGCATGCGCCGCCAGGGGCAGGCCACAAAGAAGGGCCAATATTCCGCTTGTTGGCTTCAATTTCATGCTGGCACGGAACTGTACAAGGGCTTATAAGAAGCTGGGTGGGTTAGGCAGCTACTTCTTCGCCCACGGCAGCGGCACCCGGCTCTCGGTGCCGCTGCGCAGGCGGCCGATGTTGGCGCGGTGGGTGTAGATGAGCAGCGCAGCCAGCCCAAAGCCCACGTACACCAGAAACGGCTGCGCCGGCCGGAACTGCGGCAGCAGCTGCAGCAGCGCGAAGCACACGCCGGCCGTCATGCTGGCCAGGCTCACGAAGCGGAACAGCAGCAGCATGATGATAAACACGCCGATGCACACGCCCACCGTGGCCGGGGCCACGCCCAGCATCATGCCCAGGATGGTGGCCACGCCCTTGCCGCCCCGAAACTGCGCAAACACCGGGTAGATGTGCCCCACCACGGCCAGCGCGCCGCAGGCCAGCCGGTAGTAGAGCTCGTGCTCGGGGGCAATGGCGCCCTGCGCCACCAGCCACTGCGGCAGGAAGTACGCGGCCACAAAGCCCTTGAGCGCGTCAACGAACAGCACGAAGCTTCCGGCCTTCGGCCCCAGCACCCGAAAGGTGTTGGTGGCGCCGGCGTTGCCGGAGCCGTGCTCCCGAATGTCGGCCAGGCCGAAGAAGCGGCGGCCCACCCACAGCGCCGTGGGAATGGAGCCGAGCAGGTAGGCGATGAGCAGGGCGAGGGCGATGTAGAGAATGTGCATGGGGTTGGGTTAGGGTAGGAATCACACAAAAGAACGTCATGCTGAGCGGAGCCGAAGCATCCCGCGCGCGGCAGTAATTAATTACTACTGCGGCAGAGATGCTTCGGCTCCGCTCAGCATGACGTTCTGAGGCGTTCGGCTTTTCGCCGGCGGCCCCCGGGCCTAGCTGTCGCCGAAGGGGTCGTTTTCGGCTTTCTTCTTTTTCTTTTCCTCCTCCTGCTTCGCTTTTTCGGCGGCTTTGGCGGCTTTTTCTTCCTCTTTTTTCAGGCGCTCGGCTTCTTTGGCAGCCTCCTTGGCCTGGCGGTCGGCTTCTTTTTTGGCGGCGGCATCATCGGCGGCAGGCGCAGCCGGCTCGGCAGTTTTGGGGGCGGGGGCTTCGGCGGCGGGCGCAGCGTCGGCCGGGGCCTTGGCCTGCTCCTTCTTCGCCTTTTCTTCGTCCTTCTTGGCCTTTTCGGCTTCCTTGGCCAAGCGGGCGGCCTCTTTCTTGGCGGCCGCGGCATCAGCCGACGACATTTCCTCGGCGGGGGGGGCTTCGGCCGGGGCCGGTTTCTTGGCCGGGGCCGGCGTGGCCACCGGCTCGGCGGCAGCATCGTCGCCGAAGGGGTCGTCGCTCTTCTTCTTCTTCTTTTTGGTGGTTTCGGGCGCGGGCTCCGGCGTGCTGCCGGGGTTGGCGCTGGCATCGGCATCGCCGAAGGCATCGTCGCCCTTACTTTTCTTCTTCTTCTTGGCAGTCGGCTCGGCAGCGGCATCCGGCGTGCTGCCGGGGTTGGCGCTGGCATCGGCATCGCCGAAGGCATCGTCGCCCTTGCCCTTTTTCTTCTTCTTGCCGTTGTCGGCGGTGTCAAACTTCTCGGCGGGCGGCGGGGCGGCGGGGCGGGCGGCCAGCTTGCCGGTCTTGCCCAGGAAATCGCGCTGGAAGTGCGAGCGGAAGGCATCCACGTCGGAGTAGTCGCCCAGGAAAACGCCGTAGCTGGACGCCGTTTCGTAGTCGCCCTTGGCCTTGCCGCCAATCTCGCCGTCGTAGGTTTCGTTCTGCGACTTCGTCAGCAGCAGGTTGTTGGCGTACTTGAGGTAGTACCAGGCCTGGGGGTCGGGCTCGAGGTAGATTTCGACCAGGTCGGTGGAGTTTTCGCGGCGGATTTCGATGTAGCCGTCAATCAGCGCGTTCATCGACTGCTTGCCCACGCCGGCAATGCCAATCTGACCCACCGAGTACCAGGCGCGCTTCTTCTCGTTCCAGCGCAGGTTCACGCGGCTCAGCACGATGGTGTGGTTGGCCAGCTTGGGGGCGGTTTTGGCCAGGGGCTCGGCCACGCCTTTGCGCATGGTGTAGGCCTCCACGCCCTTATCGCCAATGAACTGGGCCAGCTTGTACAGCTCGTTGGTGGAGCCGTCCTGAGCCTCGGGCGAGTTCTTGGTGAGCTTGGCTATTTCCAGGCCCATGGCATCCACGGCCTTGGCGGGCATGTTGATGTCGATGGCCATCAGGGCGTCGATGCTGTAGCGGGCGCTGTCGGGGTTGGCGGTGCCCACGCCGCTGCCCATCATCTTGTAGTCCTTATTGGAATTGATGAAGGACATCGGGCCGCGGAATTTCAGCGAGTTGGTGCTGTCGGCGTAGGTCATCGACGCGCCCTCGTAGGCGTTGATGTCGTCGGGGTCGGTGCGCGAGATGGTGTAGATGGCCTTGCGGTCGTCGTAGCTCAGCTTGCCATCCACCTTGAAGATGGGCACGTCGGTGGGGTTGGGCACGGTGGAGGCATAGAGCGGGTACACCTTGTTGTCCTGGTCCGACATAAACAGGCCGGTGACCAGCGGGGT
The DNA here is from genome assembly GCF_054780555.1 of Hymenobacter daeguensis. Classification (NCBI taxonomy): domain Bacteria; kingdom Pseudomonadati; phylum Bacteroidota; class Cytophagia; order Cytophagales; family Hymenobacteraceae; genus Hymenobacter; species Hymenobacter daeguensis. The sequence continues at coordinate 150,673 of NZ_BAAGWC010000009.1, read as the reverse complement.
GCCGTCCTCGGCCTTGATGTCCTTCAGGTTCATGCTGAAGTGCTTGGGGTCGATGGAGTCCTTCACGGGTATCCATTCGGCCAGCGCCCGGTTTTTGCCGAACTGCAGCTGCACCTGCCCATCGAAGGCGAAGCCGCGCCGCTGCGAGCTCAGCTGCACGCCGCCCCGGTAGCCGATGCGCGGCGTGAGCTTAAACTTGGCGTTGGCCTCCACGTTGGCCACGGCAATGGTGGGCGGGCCCGTGGCCGCGTCGGCATTCTCGTCGGCTTTGCGGGCCAGCAGGCCTTTTTTGCCCTTGCCTTTGCCGGCCAGCAGCGAGGTCGAGTCGGTCTGGAAGTTGGTGAACTTCAGGGCCACCGAGTCGCGGGCGGTTTTGAAGCTATACAGCGCATTGCCGCTGAAAGCCGCTTTGGACAGCACCTGCACGTTGCCGTTGTAGAGCTTGTGAAACTTGGCCAGCGAATCGAGCAGAATGCCGGCCCGCTTCAGCTGCTGAATCTTGCCGTTGCCCCCGATGGCCACCTTGCCCGAGTCGGGCAAAATCCAGGCATCGGCCGAGGCGATGTAGGGCACGCCGCCCACCTTCATCTGGTACTTGGCCAGGTCGTACACGCCCGTGGCGGCCTTGAACTTCAGGCCCAGCTGCTCGGGGTTGGTAGAGTAGAAATACGACTTGGTGGAGTCGGCTCCGGGGGCCACGCGCAGCTGCACCAGCTTTTTCTTGAAGTCCCAGCGCCCGCCGCTGAGCGTGGTTTTGAACTTGGAATACGGCAGGTCGATGCTGGCTTTGCTGCCTTCCTCGCGGGTAAAGTCGGCGTAGCCCTTCTTCAGGTCGTACTCGAAGGCCACGTCGTTGGCCGTGAGGGCGGGCTTGTTCGGCTCGGCCGATTTCACGCTGAGCGAGGCCTTCTTGCCCGAATAGCTGTCGGACTTGAAGGTGAACTCCGGCGACTTGATGTAGGACTGCGGCCCGTCGAGGCGGCCGTTGCCGCCCGCGTTTTTCGGCGTCAGCAGGGCCGTGCCCTTGAAGTTGTAGCCGGCGGCAGCCGCCTTGGTTTTGGGGTCGGTGACGGCGGCCGAGTACAGGTGAATGGGCTCGCCGGAGCGCGGCGTGGTCAGGTACATCGAGTCCTGGCGCACGTTCCAGTTCATGAGGTAGCCGGTGGGCAGGTTCATGCGCGGGATGTCCACGCCCGGCGCTTTCTTGGCCAGGATGGTCCCGGTTTTGCCCACCGTCACCACCGAGTCGCGGTAGAACACGAAGCTGTTGGAGGTGAACGTGCCGGTCTGGTAGGTGATGGTGCCGTCGGCCTGCAGGCCCTTGCCGTCCATCTTCACCTTGTTGAACACGCGGCCCCGGCCCTTGTAGAGCGGGAAGCCTTCCTTCGGCACATCATACGTAAAGCCCAGCGAGCCGTCGGGCTGCATGGTGAGCTTGGTTTTGATGTCGGGCAGAATGCCGCCGCTGCGGAACGTGCCGTCGAAACCCGCCGCCGACTTGCCGATGCCGTTGAGCGAATCGAGCTTGAACGGCGGAATGTCGAACACCATCGTGGAGTCGTAGGCGCCGCCCAGCACGTCCTGCTTGCCGAAGTACACGTTGGCCCCGCTCTTCGAGTCGAAGGACGGGTACTGCTTCATCTTTTTGCGGCCCGACTTGTTGCGCGGGTCGTTGAGGAACAGGCGGCCGGTCGAAACCTTGCCCTTGTTGGTGAGGGCAAAGTCGGCGTGCTTGCCGGTGTTTTTGCCCTTGGTGTCCTTGGCCTCGCTGCGAATCACGATGGAGTCAATCTTGGCCATGTCGACGTAAAAGCCGTCGTAGTCGAACTTGAATTCGCGGCCCTTGAAGCGCATGGCCGAAGCCACCACCGCGCCGTTGAAATTGATGTTCCGGTTTTTGCCGATGCGGATGATGGCGCTGTCCGGCTTCACAAACACGGTGGCCGAGTCGTCGGAAAAGTTGAAGCGGTCCACGCCGCGCACCAGCAGCTCGTTGGTGTTCAGGTTGAGCGTGGCGTTCTTGCCCGAGCCCGACAGCGACTTGATGGCAATGTGGTCGTAGTCCTTTTTGTCGCGGGCCGAGGCCACGTAGTGCGCGCCCTTGGGCAAGATGGTTACCTCGCCGGTCTGGGGGTTCCAGGCCACGTAGCCGTCGCGGGCCAGGCCGGCCATGTCGGAGCGCATGTTGGGCTCCGAGGTTTTCAGGTCGGTGGCCAGGTCGCTCACGGTCACGGTTTTCACGTTGCCGTGGGCCTGGGCGTAGCCCACCAGCATCTGCAGCGGGTGCAGGCGGTTGATGCTTTTCAGCTGCTGGTAGCGGGTGTTGGTGAAGAACTCCTTGCTCTCGAAGTTGGCCGAGCTCTGGTTTTTCGACGACAGCACCGCGAAATCGATGATGGGCTCGCGCAGGTTCCAGGTCAGGGCTTCGGTGCGGATGTCCATCTGGTGGTACGAGTCGCTGTAGGGCGTGTTTTTATACAGGCCTTCTTCGCGGGTAAGCTTGAGCTGCTGCTTGCCTTTCAGGTACTTGAGCTGCGCGCCGGGGTGGGTGATGGAGTCCTTGGCGCCTTCGTAGATGGTCACGGCCGCCCGGTTGGCCGTGATGAGTGAGTCGCTCAGCACATAGGCCCGCGAGGCCGCCTTGAACTTGGGCTTGCCGTCGAGGCTCACCGTAATGTTGGACAGCGAGCCATCCAGGGCCGCGCTCAGCACCTTGCCGCCGGCCATCGACAGGCCGCCCCGGTACTTGATGTTATCGCCCAGGTTCTTGATGACGGCATCGTTGGTGAGGGAGATGAAGCGCGGGTAGCCGGTGTCGGGCGCGCCGGGCTTGCGCCGCACGCTCTTGTAGCTGAGGGCGCCTTTCACGGGTGCTTCCAGCACGGCCGCGTAGGTCAGCGTCACGGGCTGGGCCGTGAATTCGGGCTTGGTAAAGTCAAAGTCGAACCCGGCCAGGTCGGCCGTCACGGGGTTGTTTTTCACGGTCCAGGCCAGCTGGCCGCCCGTGGCGATGAAGCGACTGGTATTGGGCACCACGGTGCCGCTCACCTTTTTCAGCACCACCGAGTCGCCGGCCGTGGACATAAACAGGTCGGCATCCTTCACCACAATCACCGCGCCCCGGGCGGGCGGGGCCAGGTAGTCGTCGTACGTAGCCGCCGGCGTGAACGAGGCCGCGGGCGCATCGAAATCCGACGACTTAGCCACCGGCTCGGCAGCCGTGGCGGGCGCGGCAGCGCCGGGCGTGGCTTTGGCAGGGGTTTTGGCGGCCGTGGCGGCCGGCTTTTTGGCGGGCGCTTTCTTTTTCACGGGCGCGCCCCAGCCGTCGTCATCGCCCCAGCCCCCGCCCGAGGGCGACGACCACAGGTCGGCGGTGTCCCAGCCGCTGCTGCTGGCTTTTTTCTTGGGGGCCGGCTTGGGGGCGGGCTTGGCAGCGGCCGGCTTGGCGGCTACCGGTTTTTTGGCCACCGGCTTGGGCGCGGCGGGCAGGGGCTCTTCCTTGGGCGCGGGCGCCGGGGCTCCAAAGTCGAAGTTGCCGGCCGGGGCCGCAATAGGCGAATAGGCAAACGAAACCGTGCCGCCCGCGGCCCGCAGCGAGTTGTAGCCCGAGCGGTAGAGGTAGCCGCCGTTCAGGAAGCGGTTGGTGCTCACAATGAACTTCTCGGTTTCCTGCGGGGCTTCCTTGTCCAGGGTCTGGCCCAGCACGTCGAGGAACTGGTCCATCTGCGCGTCGCTGAGTTTGGCCACCGTGGCCCCGCTCACAATGCTGCCAAACAGCAGCTCGAAGTGCGGGCGCGGCTTAAATTTCTTGGCCAGCATGGTTTGCGACAGCGCCACGATGCGGGCCTGCTGCGAGCTGGTGAGGCGGTTGGAGCCCCACAGCTCTTTCAGGCGGGCCGCCACGGCCTTGGCGTTGGCGTTGTTGGTGCTGGCCATCATGGCCTGCACGTCCGTCATGTACTGGGCGGGGTCGGTAGAAAGCTTGCCGGGCTGATAGCGCGGCGGAGCCGCGGCACCAGGCGCGGCGGCGGGAGTTCCGGTCGGCCTGGTCTGGGCCTGCGCCGCCGGCAACGGACTCAGCAACAAGCCCAGCCAGGCGGTGAATAGAACAGCTATTTGCTTCATAGAAGGTAGTGATACTGGAATGCTGGCGCGCTGTGCGAGCCACGGGCCGCCCCCGATTATGTAAATATTGCCTTATCCTGCCGGGCCGGGCGCTGCGCATCATCAAAACGACACGAAACGCCCCCTCCGGCTGCTTTCCCAACACCAACACCAAACACGAAAAATAGTGACCGGCCCGAGGCTGAAAAACCCGGTACAAGTTAAGCACAATCGAAAAAGCAATTTGCCAAAGCCCATCAAAACCGCTACCCACCGCCTCATTTTCACCCATTCCCCAGCCGTTGTGCCCCTCCGGCAGTAGGTTTGCGCCTCCACCTTATGCCTTTTCCATGACTCCCTCCCCTCCCATTCGCACTGCGCTGCTGGCCTACGGCATGTCGGGCAAATTATTTCAGGCCCCCTTTCTGGCGGCGCACCCCGGCTTCGGGCTGGAGGCCGTGGTGGAGCGCACCGAGCAGCGCATGCACCACGACTACCCCGGCATTCGCAGCTACCCCAGCGTGGCCGACATGCTGGCCGAGCCCGGCATTGAGCTGGTGGTGGTGAACACGCCCAGCTTCACCCACTTCGACCTGGCCAGCCAGGCCCTGCGCGCCGGCAAGCACGTGCTGCTCGAAAAACCCGTGGCCACTTCCGCCGCCCAGTGGCAGGAGCTGGTGGCGCTGGCCCGGCAGCAGGGCCGCCACCTGCTGGCCTACCAAAACCGCCGGTGGGACAGCGACTTTGCCGCCGTGCGCCGCGTGGTGGAAAGCGGCCAGCTGGGCCGGCTCATCGAAGTGCACATCCGCTTCGACCGGTACAAGCCGGCCCTCAACCCCAAAAAGTTCAAGGAAGACCCCAACCCCGGCGCGGGCCTGCTCTACGACCTGGGCCCGCACATTCTCGACCAGGCCATCAGCCTGTTTGGCCGGCCGCTCAGCGCCCACAAGGTGGTGGGCCAGAACCGTCCCAACTCCCGGGTCGATGACTTTTTTTCGCTGCACCTGAGCTACCCGCACGGCCTCGGCGTGTGGCTCACCGGCAGCCTGCTGGTGGCCGCGCCCGGCCCGGCCTACGTGCTGCACGGCACCCAGGGCAGCTACCAGAAAGGCCGCACCGATGTGCAGGAAGCCCAATTGCAGCAAGGCATCTCGCCCCTCGCCCCCGAATACGGCCGCGAACAGCCCGGCCAGGAAGGCCGCCTCACCCTGGCCGGCCCCGACGGCACGCTTGTCACTACTGCCGACCCGGCCGCCCCCGGCGACTACATGGGCCTGTTCGAAGCCGTGTTCCAGGCCATCCGGCACAACGTGCCCTACCCCATCAGCAGCGAGCAGCTGCTGTGGCAAAACGAGTTGCTGGAAAGCCCGGCGGCCGGCGCTTAGGGTGCCACCACACCAAAAAGCGCCCCCCGGCCTATTGCTTCTGCTCATCACATCAGAGGCAATAGGTCGGGGGGCGCTTTTTCATCGCCGGACTATCCCGGCAGCCCGCTTATCTGCTAAGCATCAGCTTTTGCGTCAGCACGTTCTGAGCCGTCACCAGCTTCAGAATGTAGAGGCCTGAGCTTAGCCCCTGAGCATCTACCGTGAAGCGCGGCGAAACGCCCGCCTCGCTGGTGCCCGTGAAGAGCTGGCGCACCAGCTTGCCCTGTACATCATACACGGCCAGGCTCACGGGGCCGGCATTGGTCAGGCTAAACTGCACCGAAGCCTGCTGCGAGAACGGATTTGGCGCAACCATCAATTCGGTCGCAGTGCTGCCGACCGTTGCTACCGGTGCAGCGCTGGTGCCATTGATGCCACGGCTGGCCGCCACGGGCACGAAGGGCGAGAGCTGGGTGCCGGGGATGGGCTCCTGGGCTACGCCGCTGGGCAGGCGCCAGGCCACGGCCACGAAGCCCGCGCCCCAGGCCTGCTTGTGGCGGGCCTCGATGTAGTAGCGCGTGCCGGCCTGCAGCGTAATAGCCGCCGACTGCTGGCTGGCGTAGCGGTAGAAGTCGTGGGGCGAAGCAATCCAGCTGCTGCAGCTGGCAATGCGCACGGCGTGGGCCGGGTCGGCGTCGGGGCTCAGCCAGAGCTCGGCCGCGTCATCGCCGGCCACATAGAAGGTGTAGGCCCCGCTTTGCGGCGGGCACACATAGCCCCGCAGCCGTGCCCCGTAGTTGAAGCCGTAAGTATCGAAGGCTTCCAGCTGCGTCAGGGCGGCGCTGCTGCTCACCGTGGCAGTCAGGGGAATATCGGCAATGGCGGAGCCCGATACGCCGGTCCACTGCTCGCGCAGCAGCGAGCCGGTGGCCGAGCAGGTGGCGGCCGGCGGGGTCACCACCGCTACGGGCACGAAGGGTGAGAGCTGGGCGCCGGGGATGGGCTCCTGGGCCACGCCGCTGGGCAGGCGCCAGGCCACGGCCACGAAGCCCGCGCCCCAGGCCTGCTTGTGGCGGGCCTCGATGTAGTAGCGCGTGCCGGCCTGCAGCGTAATGGCCGCCGACTGCTGGCTGGCGTAGCGGTAGAAGTCGTGGGGCGAAGCAATCCAGCTGCTGCAGCTGGCAATGCGCACGGCGTGGGCCGGGTCGGCGTCGGGGCTCAGCCAGAGCTCGGCCGCGTCATCGCCGGCCACATAGAAGGTGTAGGCCCCGCTTTGCGGCGGGCACACGTAGCCCCGCAACCGCGCTCCGTAGTTGTAGCCGGTATTGGTGGTTTGCTCAAACGAGGTGAGGGCGGCGCTGCTGCTGGGCGTGGTGGCCAGCATGATGTCGGCCACCGATGAACCATTCACGTTGTCCCACTGCTCGCGCAGCAGCGTGCCGGTAGCGGTGCAGGTGTTAGTCGAAGCCGACACATCGGCCCTGAAGAACGAAGGCGTTTCCGTCAGAGCCAGGCCCGCAGACGGTATCGACACCTTGGTGCCGGTCTGCGCATAGTTCCACTCGTAGCGGTTCACGTTGCTCATGTTGAGCGACGCCGGGAAGCTGTAGGTGCCCGTGGCCTGCTCCAGATTATCAACCAGCGCCTTTGCCCAGAGCACGTACACGTAATCGCCGTTTTTGCTGAAGGCTCCGCCGTCGAGGTTGGCCGGCAGGTTCAGGGCGGCCGTGCGGGCCGCGTCGTATTTATAGTCGTAGAGCAGCAGCGACGTGGTGGCAAAAGCCTTGCCGGCCGGCACCAGGTTGGCCGTGGCCGGCGTGGCATTGGCCAGGTTCTCGTACAGGCCCATGAGGGAGATTTCATCGCCCCACGATACGTTGGCGGTCACGGCCGGGGCATCTATCATCTCGGCCAGGCCGAAGTAATAGAACTGCTTCACGTCGTTTTTCTGCGTGAGCACCAAGGCTTTGATGCCGAAGTTGCGCTGCATCTCGTCGGTGCCGGTGCGGTCTTCGCTGGTGCGCCGGGCCACGTTCGACTCGTTGAGCGTGATGTACTTGGCCGGGTGCAGGGTACCATCGTAGTGGTACTTGGTGAGCACGGCCTGCATGTCGTTTTTCAGCTCAATGACCTTGTTGGCTGCGTAATCCGAAGTACGGGTGTAGCGGAAGCCGTTGATGGAATTATCCCAGTAGTGCAGGAAATAGTTGGGGTAGGCATGGTAGCTCACCACGTCGAAATACGCCCCGCCTTTGGCCGGATACTGCGCCGTCACGGCTCCGGCAGTGGGCTCGTCGGTGTAGCGCATCAGGGCATCCACGTATTCGGTGTAGCCCGCGCCTACCGTCACGTAAGCCTCGGGATGATAATGCTTAATTACCTCATAGCTAATGCGCAGCATCCGGATGTAGTAATAGAACGGGGCCTGCGTATTGGCCTGCTCGGCGGCCGTGGGGGCCCGCGTCAGCCAGGGCGTGGCGCTGGCACCGTTGGCAAAGTCGGGCTCGTTCATCACCTCCCAGAAACGCACCTTGTCGCCATACACCTGCAGCAGCTGGTAGAGGTAGTAAGCGTAGTAATTGTTCTGGTTCACGGTTCCGTCGGGGTTCCAGATGGGCTCGTACATGTGAGCAAACATTTTGGAAGGCTCCGTGCAGCCGGGGTAGGTGGTAAAGTCGCGGTGGGCCGGAATGGGGTCGCCAATGAAGCAGCTCATTTCGCTCATGCCCAGCGTATTGACGTAGGTATTGAACGTAGAAAGCCGGGCATTGTAGCCGTAATACTCTACCAGCCACTCGGGCAGCGAGGGCCGCAGCGAGTGCCCGCCCGCCTGGTGCAGGAGGCCCGCCAGGCTTTCATCGTTCCAGTTGGTGCCGTGGTAGCCCATATTGGCCCCAAACTGAAACGACTCGGTGTAGGGCCGCACATACGTGTCGGCCGTTTGCTGGGCCGCTGCGGCAAAGCCCGAAAAACACAGCCAGGCCAGCAGTAGCCGGGCCGTGATGGAATAAAAACGTTTCATAAAAAGTATGATTGATAACACAGGCAAAAAACAGGACGGTAAGGGCACAGATTGTACACTACCATCTTTTCCAACCTAAAAAAACCTTTGAATAATCAAACTTACCAACAAATAGCATTATATCCAAAAAAGATAGATAATTATTTCAAAAACCATATTTCAGCAATAACTCACAGTGCATTGCCCGGTAAATTCCCGGCCAGGCAGCACAAGCCCACCTTATATAGCTTGTCCGCCTTTCTTCGCGGACTGCTAATCCGGCGCCCCTGCCGAAGGGGCACCTCCAAACGCAAACCGGCGCTGCGCACGGCCGGGAATACCAGCCGCGCGCAGCGCCAATTCATTGCAATAAGCCTATCCGGCCCTTGGTTCCGCTCGCGGCCCGGCCACGGGCCGGGCCTTACAGCGCCGCTACGGCCTGCAGCTCCTTCACCAAATCGGCGGAGCCCACGTAGAGCGGCGCCAGCTGATGCAGGTCGGCGTTGGGCTGCACGTCGAGCACCACGTCGGCCCCGGTTACGGCCACGCCCCCGGCCTGCTCAATGAGAAATGCCAGCGGGAAGCATTCGTACAGCAGCCGCAGCCGGCCGGCCGGCTTGTCCGTCGTGGGCGGATACAGGCAGATGCCGCCCGTGAAAAGCGTGCGATGATAGTCGGCCACGAGCGAGCCCACGTAGCGGGCCGTCATGCGGCGCTCTTTGCAGGTGGTCAGAAAACCCCGCGCAAACTCCGGGTAATCAAACCAGTAGCCTTCGTTGCAGGAAAATATTGAACCGCGGCTGGCTATCCTGATTTCGGGATGCGACAGAAAAAACTCGCCCAGCGAATTTTCATACGTGAAGCCCGCCACCCCGTGGCCGGTAGTGTACACCAGCATGGTGCTGGCCCCGTACAGGATGTAGCCGGCTGCCACCTGCGCCCGGCCGCCCTGCAAAAAATCTTCCTTGCGGGCCGGCCCGCCAATGCGCGACACGCGCCGGTAGATGCTGAACAGCGTCCCGATGCTTGCATTCACATCGATGCTGCTGCTGCCATCGAGTGGGTCGATGGCTACCACGTACTTGCCCTGGTTATTGCCGGTGTTTACGATGTCGACGCTTTCTTCCGAAAGCACGGCGCAGGCCTCGCGCCCATTGGTGAGGGCCCGCAGGAAGCGGATATGCGCCTCTACATCAAGCTTTTGCGGAGCTTCTCCCTGGGCGCTTTGCTCGCCCATGCTGCCGGTGATGCGCGAGAGGCCGGCGCGGTTCACTTCGCGGTTCACGATTTTGCCGGCCAGGGCAATGTCGCGCAGCAGCTGGCTTAGCTCGCCGGTAGCATATGGAAACTCGGCCTGCTTGCGCATGATGTAGCGCTCCAGGGTGGTGCCAACCGGGGTAGCCAGCTTGTTTTCGGTGGTGGGGGTCATGTTTCAGTTAGCGGTTAACAGTGAGCGGTTAACAATTAGAGGTTTGTTAGCGATGGAAGGTTAACTGCTCACTGTTAACTGCTAATTATAATCAGGAGGCCTGCTTCTGGGCTTGCCATAGCACCACCTGCCAGCCTTTTTTCTTGTCTTTGATTTGCACCACCACGTATTTCATGTGGGCCACGCTGGTGCTGCCGTCGGGCTTCACGGGCGAGGTGATGAAGATGCTGCCGTTCACCACGGCCGTCCTGCCGTCGTTGTACACGCGCACGTTCAGCGTTTCTACCTCGATTTTACCGTACTGGCTTTTGCCGTCCCGAATGCTCTGAATGTATTCCGCCTTGTTGTTCTGGTGGCCGTCGCCGTGGGTGTACACGAGGTCGTCGGCAAAGGCTTTTTCCAGAAAGGCATAGTCCTTTTTCACCTGGGCCTCGAAGCGTTGTTTTTCCAGCCCTTCAATCTCTTTTTCAATCGGTTGCATCTTTGAGGCAGCTTGGGCAAAAGTCAGCAGCGGCAGGGCCAGCGCGAAGGCCAGCAGAAAAGCAAGTTTTTTCACTTGGGTCGGCGATGAAAGAGAAAGGAAAACCAGAGCAAGCTCCGCGCCCGGCGCGGAGCCTGGTGGCTAGCGAATGTCGTCTTCGTCGAGCGTGATGGGCTCCATGCGGGGCACCAAGGCAAACATAATTGCCCACGCCACCAGATACGCCGCGCCGCAAATGAAGAACATGATGTAGTAAGCCTTTTGAATCTGCCCGATGCCTTCGAAATAAACGAACATCCGCTTCTGCACCAGCGCCGTGAGGGCAATGCCGCCCAGGCCGCCGGCCATGCCGCCGATACCCGTGACCGAGCCCACGGCGCGCTTCGGGAACATGTCCGACACGGTGGTGAAGATGTTGGCGCTCCAGGCCTGGTGGGCCGCCGCCGCAATGCCGATGACCAGCACGGCCAGCCACATGTTCAGGCTGCCCAGCCACTGCGCAAACACAATCGGAAACACGCAGCAGGCAATGACCAGCATGGCCTTCTTGCGGGCCTGAAAGGCGGGCATACCCCGGCGCATGAAGCCCAGCGGCAGGTAGCCCCCGCCGATGCTGCCGATGCTCGACAGAATGTAGACAGTGGCGGTGGGCAGCGCCAGCTGCGTGGTTGTCAACTTATACTGCTTGCCCAGGAAATCGGGCAGCCAGAACAGGTAGAACCACCAGATGGGGTCGGTCAGGAACTTGCCCAGCACGAAGGCCCAGGTTTGGCGGTAGCCGAGCAGCGTGGCCCAGGAGGCTTTGGGCTTTTCCTCTACCACGCCCTCGGAGGGCAGGCCGGCCGGAATGTCGGCGTTGATGTAGTCAAATTCTGCTTTGCTCAGGCGCTTGCTGTCGGCCGGCGTCTCATAGATGAACATCCACAGCACCAGCCACACAAAGCCCAGCGCCCCGGTAATCACAAACGCCCACTGCCAGCCGTAGTGCGCGGCGATGAAGGGAACCGTAAGCGGTGCCACGATGGCCCCCACGTTGGCCCCCGAGTTGAAGATACCCGTTGCCAATGCCCGCTCCCGCTGCGGAAACCACTCGGCTATCGTCTTGATGGCCGAGGGAAAATTGCCGGCCTCCATCACCCCCAGTGCCCCCCGGGCCACGCTGAAGCTCAGGGTGCCGGTCGTCAGGGCATGGGCCATGGCGGCTATGCTCCACAGGCTGGTTGCCACGGCGTAGCCCAGCTTGGTACCCAGCTTGTCGATAACGCGCCCCACGCCCGCCATGCCCAGGGCGTAAGCCACTTTAAAGGTCAGCTCAATATTGGCATAGTCCGCCACGCCCCAGCCGAACGCCTTTTCCAGGTCGGGCTTGAGGTAAGAAATAACGGCCCGGTCGAGGTAGTTAATCGTGGTGGCGAAAAATACCAGCCCGCAAATGGTCCAGCGGTACTTGCCGATGGCGGCATTGGCCGTGGCCAGCGGCGACGCAGGCGGTGATTGGGTGGGAGTCGGGGTCATCTAGTTCGGGAAGTTTAAGGCGGAAAGTACAGCCGTAGCGGGTGGGCAGGTGCCACCCGCTACGGCTGCTCATTATTTCTTGAGGGTATCCACAAACTGCATCAGCGCACGAATGCTGGCGGCCAGGGCATCGGTATCATCGGCGTTTTTGAACAGCTGCGAGCCCATGCCTACCGCATTCACGCCGGCGCCAAACCAGGCGCTGACGCTGGCTTCGGTGGGCTCCACGCCGCCCGTCACCATAAGCTTGATGTGGGGCATGGGGCCGCGCAGGGCCTTCACATAATCGGGCCCGACGATGTTGCCGGGGAAGATTTTCACCACCGCCGCGCCCATCTGGCTGGCCTGGTAAATCTCGGTGGGCGTGAGCGCACCGGGCAGCCACGGAACGTCGTGGGCGCGGCAGACCTCGGCTACTTCGGCCGTGGCGCAGGGCTGCACCACAAACGCCGCCCCCGCGGCAATGAACTGCTCGGCCTGCTCGGCCGTGAACAGCGTGCCGATGCCGAGCACCATATCGGGACAGTTTTCCTGCGCGAATGCCTGCAGCTCGCTGAACACGGCCAGGGCATTTTCGCCCCGGTTCGTGAATTCAAACACCCGGATACCACCATTGTAGCACGCCTGCAGCATGCGCTGGGCGTAAGCCGCATCGGCGTGGTAAAACACCGGCACTACCGGGTAGCGCAACAGAGTGGCAAGGGTATCGGAGGCAATGAGTTGGGTCATATTATTGGGCTGTTAGCGCAGCAGGCGGCCGCTGGTATTGCCGCGCATGATGTCTTCCACCTCGGCCACGGTCACCAGATTGATGTCGCCGTGGATGGTGTGCTTGAGGGCCGAAGCGGCCACCCCGAACGTCAGGGCCTGCTGCGGATTGTTGTAAGCGAGCGAACCGTAAATGTAGCCGGCCATGAAAGCATCGCCGCCCCCAATGCGGTCCACAATGGGGTTGATGTCGTAGGTCACGGTTTCCAGAAACTGCTGGCCGTCGTAAAAAATGCCTTTCAGGCCATTGTGCGAGGCGCTGTGCGTCTTGCGGCGGGTAGTGACCACCTGCTTGATTTGGGGAAACCGCGCCATCACCTGCCGGGCCACCGACACAAATTTGTTGTCGGTGCCGGGCTCGGGCACGATGCCGAACAGGTCTTCCGCATCGTTTTCGGAGCACACCACCACGTCGCAGCCCTGCACCAGCTCGCTCATCACGGCCTGGGCCGTCTGGCCATACTGCCACAGGTTGCGGCGGTAGTTCACGTCGGCCGATACGGTGATGCCTAGGCGGCGCGCGGCGGCAATGGCCTGGCGCGTGGCCTCGGCCGTGGTGGCCGAGATGGCGGGCGTGATGCCCGTCCAGTGCAGCCAGCCGGCGTTTTTCAGGATTTCATCCCAGTTGAAAGCAGCCGGGTCCAGGTTGGCGAAAGCCGAGTTGGCGCGGTCGTACACCACCTTGCTGGCGCGCATCCCCGCTCCCACTTCCAGAAAATACAGCCCAAGGCGGTCGCCCTGAAAAACCGTCGCGTCCATGTTCACGCCCAGGGCGCGGAAGCTTTGGGCAGCGGCGCGGCCCAGGTCATTGGCCGGGAAGCAGGTGACGTGGGCGGCGGGCACCCCCAGGCCAGCCAGCGAGGCGCCTACGTTGGCATCGCCGCCCCCGTACACGATTTCGAGGTGCTGGGCCTGGGCGAACCGATAGTTCAGCGGCGGCGAGAGCCGCATCATGATTTCGCCAAACGTGACAACTTGCTTCATTCTGGGGGGACTATGGGTAATATTCGGGTGCAGGGGCGGGGCCTGGCCCCGCCTGTTCGTTGCATTCGTGCTAACGGCGACTGTTCAACGATTCGGGCGGGGACAAGCCCCGCCCCTACTTATTCATTTTAAGCGGTTACAGCAGCGGCTTCCGCCACTTTGCCGAAGCCGAAATACTGTTTGGCGTTGCCGTAGCAGATATTCTGCACCATCGTGCCGAGCAGGTCCATATCGGCGGGGATTTCGCCGTTTTCCACATCGTTGCCGAGCAGGTTGCAGAGCACGCGGCGGAAATACTCGTGGCGCGGATACGAAAGGAAGCTGCGCGAATCCGTCAGCATACCCACGAAGCGCGAGAGCAGGCCCATGTTGCTCAGGGCGTTGATTTGCTTTTCCATGCCGTCCTTCTGGTCGAGGAACCACCAGCCGGAGCCGAACTGAATCTTGCCCGCCACCGAGCCGTCGTTGAAGTTACCAATCATGGTGGCAATCAACTCGTTGTCGGCCGGGTTCAGGTTGTAGATGATGGTTTTCGCCAGCTTGTCCTGCCCATCGAGGCGGTCGAGGAAGGTGCTCAGGGCGCGGCCCTGCGGGAAATCGCCGATGGAGTCCCAGCCAGTGTCGGGGCCGAGCTCGCGGAGCATGCGCGAGTTGTTGTTGCGCAGCGCGCCAATGTGGTACTGCTGCGTCCAGCCTTTCTCCCAGTCCAGCACGGCCAGCAGCACCAGCATGGCCGACTTGAATTTCAGCACCTCGTCGGCAGTCAGCTCGGCCCCGCCGCGCACTTTCGCGAAGATGGCGTCGATTTCCGCATCGGTGTATTCAGCGGCATAAATCTGCTCCAGGCCGTGGTCCGACAGGCGGCAGCCCACGCTGGCAAAGAAGTCGTGGCGCAGGCGCAGCGCCTTTTCGAGGTCGGCGAAGGTGCTGATTTCCACTTCGGCCGCTGCGCCCAGCTTGTCGAGGTACTGGTTGTAGGCGGCGGCCGATTCCGGGGCCATCGCCTTGTCGGCGCGGAAGGTGGGCAGCACGTTCACGGCGAAGCCGGAAGCGGCCAGCGCCTGGTGGTGCTCCAGCGAGTCGGCCGGGTCGTCGGTGGTGCAGAGGGTTTCCACCTGCATCAGCTGCAGCAGGCTCTGCACCGAGTATTCGGGCGTTTGCAACTTGGCGTTGCACTCGTCGTAGATGCGGCGGGCGCTGTCCTTGTTCAGCAGCTCGGTGATGCCAAAGTAGCGGCGCAGCTCCAGGTGCGTCCAGTGGTAGAGCGGGTTGCGCAGGGTGTAGGGCACCGTCTCGGCCCACTTCTCAAACTTCTCCCAGTCCGAGGCATCGCCCGTGATGTAGCGCTCGGGCACGCCGTTGGCCCGCATGGCGCGCCACTTGTAATGGTCGCCGTAGAGCCAGATTTGGGTAATGTTCTCGAACTGCTTGTCCTCGGCTATCTGGTCGGGCAGCAGGTGGTTGTGGTAGTCGATGATGGGCATCTGCTTGGCATACTCATGGTAGAGCGTGCTGGCCGTGGCCGTTTGCAGCAGGAAGTCGTCGGACAGGAAGGGTTTCATAAGCAGCGAAAATGAGGATGGGTGGGAGCCCTGATTGTGCGAGTGCTTCGGGAACCGAAGGTAGGCCGGGGGTGGGGCCTTATCTATCCTGAAGGCTCCTGAGCCCGGTATTTATTAACGAAAACGGTTGCGCAAATAAGTTTCGTTTGTCATCCTGAGCGGAGCGAAGGACCTTATCACCGAAGAACAGATTGCAGCAATTCAGCCGTGACAAGGTCCTTCGCTCCGCTCAGGATGACAAATGACTTACAGCGATACCCCACGCTTCCACGGAATGAAATCCGTCTGGTCGTGGCGCACGGCCGCAATTTCTTCTTCCCCGCTGGCCACGCGAATCACGTAATCGAGAATGCGCTCGCCGGCCTGCTCGATGGTTTCTTCGCCATCAATCACCGTTCCGGTGTTCACGTCGATGATGTCGGGCATGCGCTTGGCCAGGGCCGTGTTGCTGGCCACCTTGATGACCGGGGCAATGGGGTTGCCGGTGGGCGTGCCCAGGCCGGTGGTGAAGAGGACGATATTAGCCCCCGACCCTACTTCGGCCGTGGTCGATTCCACGTCGTTGCCGGGCGTGCAGAGCAGGTTCAGGCCGGGCTTGGTCACCAGCTCGGGGTAGTCGAGCACGGCCACCACGGGCGAGGAGCCGCCCTTGCGGGCCGCACCGGCCGATTTCATGGCGTCAGTAATCAACCCGTCGCGGATGTTGCCTGGCGAGGGGTTCATGTCGAAGCCCGAGCCGACGGCCACGGCGCTGTCGCCGTAAGCTTTCATGAGGCTGCTGAACCGCTCGGCGGTGGGCCGGTCCACGCTGCGGTCCACGAGTTCCTGCTCCACGCCGCACAGCTCCGGGAATTCGGCCAGAATGACCGAGCCGCCCAGCGCCACCAGCATGTCGGACACGTGGCCCAGGGCCGGGTTGGCCGAGATGCCGGAGAAGCCATCGGAGCCGCCGCATTCCAGCCCAATGTTCAACGCCTTCAGAGGGGCCGGCTCGCGGCGGGCCTGGTTGGCAATCATCAGGCCGGCAAAGGTTTGACGCAGAGCCGTGCTGATGAGGGTTTCCTCGGTGCCGAGCTTTTGCTGGTCGAGGATGTAGAGCGGCTTGCTGAAGTTCGGGTCGCGCTTCGCGATTTCGTCCTGCAGCATGCTGGCCTGCGCGTTCTGGCAGCCCAGGCTGAGCACGGTGGCGCCGGCCACGTTGGGGTGCGTGATGTAGCCGGCCAGCAGGCCGCACAGCGTCTGGGCATCCTGCCGGATGCCGCCGCAGCCGCCCTCGTGCGCAAGGAAGCGGATGCCGTCCACGTTCGGAAACGGGCGCGAGCTGCGGGCCGTGTCTTCGCCGGCGGCGAGGTCGGCGCTCAGGATTTCTTCAACCGACTTGCCGGCCTGCATCAGCTCCACCAGCTTGCGGGTTTCGGGCTGGTAGTTCTTGCGGCGGGCGTAGCCGAGGTCGGTAATCAGGGCATCCTGCAGCACCTGAATGTTGCGGTTTTCGCAGAATACCAGCGGAATCACCAGCCAGTAGTTGGCCGTACCCACGCGGCCATCGGCGCGGTGGTAGCCCATAAACGTGCGGTCCTGCCAGGAGCTTACATCGGGCGCGGTCCAGGCGGCGCGCTGGTGCGAGTTTTCGTCGTAGCTGTTGGTGGCGTGCTGCATGTTGGCCGTGGTGAGGCGGCCGCCGGGGCGAATATCCTGTTTGGCTTTGCCCACCAGCACACCGTACATCGTCACGGGCTGGCCCACGCTCAGGCCCAGGGGCGAGAGCTTGTGCTTGGCCGGAATGGCTTCGGAAGTAGTAACGAATCCATTTTCCCACGGCACTTCGGTGCCGATGGGCAGGTCGACGAGGGCGACCAGCACGTTATCGGCGGGATGGATACGGGCAACTTGATGTTTCATAACGGAGGTCAATAGCGCAGCTGTAATTCTAAAATTAATTAGCCAGGGCTGTTTTTTTGGTGAAAAATGCGCCCAGCGTGGCGGGCGCACCATCCTGTAACAATTGATTGAGGTAATGGCTTACCCGCTCATCGAAGCCGGGCAGGCTGCTCAGGTCGTGGCCCCAGAGCACGGTGTTGCGGAGCACGGCAGTGGTCAGCTCCTCGGGCGAGAGCTTGGTCCAGAGGTCGGCGAAGTAGCCGGCGCGGTCGTCCTGAATGAGGTAGGTTTCGCCGTTGGCTTCGCCCTGGCCGCTGCTGGGGCCGGTGGCGGTGTTGCGCATAAACAGCAGGTAGGCCGCAAAGCCCAGCGCCATGTAGTGCGGCACGGCCTCGTGCTGCTGGTAGTAGTGCAGCAGCGTAGGCATGTTGCGCATCTGCATCTTGGCGGTGCCCTGCATGGCAATGGCCAGCCAGCGGTGCTCCAGGAAAGGGTTGCGGAACCGGTCGAGCACCTGCATACCGAAGCGCTGGCCCACTTTCTCGTCTACCTGGTACGGGATGCCGGGCAGCAAATCGGCCAGCATCAGGTTGTGAATGAAGCGGGCCAGGTTTTCTTCTTCCAGGGCTTCGCGCACCGTGGTGCAGCCCATGAGGTGGGCCAGGGCGAAGCTCAGGGTGTGCGTGCCGTTGAGCAGGCGCAGCTTCAGCTCGCGGAACAGGGTGATGTCGGGCCGGATGACCACGCCCGTGGCCACGCTGTGGAACGAGAGCACCTCGCGCACCCGCTCGCCGCCCTCAATGGCCCACAGCGCGTAGGCTTCGGCCACGGTCAGCAGGTCGTCCTGGTAGCCGAGGTCGGCCTGCAGCTGGGCGTAGGTGGCGTCGTCGGGCTTGCCGGGCACAATGCGGTCCACCAGCGTGTTGCAGAAGTGGTTGGCCGTTTCGAGCCAGTCGATGAAGGCGCTGCCCAGGTCGTTGCGGTGGGCCAGCTCCAGCACAATAGCTTCGAGCTTGCGGCCGTTGTCGGGTATCAGTTCGGTGGGCACAATCACCAGCCCGCGCTCCGCGTCGCCTTTGAACGCTTCGAAGCGGGCGTGCAGCACGGCCAGCAGCTTGCCCGGAAACGACGAGGGCGGCGTGAGGTGAATGTCCTCGTTCACCAGCTGAATGCCGACTTCGGTGGTGTTGGAAATCACCACCTGCAGGTCGGGGCTCTTGGCAAATTCCAGCACCTCGGCCCACTGGCTTTTGGCCGAGAGCACGCGGCTGATGCTGCTGCACACCACGTTTTCTTCCACGGGCTTGCCGTCGTCCACGCCGCGCACGGCCACGGTATAAAGGCCGTCCTGGCGGGCAAAGGCGGTGGCATCGCCGCCGTCGGTGCTTTTCACCACCACGATGCGGCCGTTGAACACGCCCTGGCGGTTGGCCTCGTCAATCATAAAATCGGGCAGGCCGCGCAGCAGCACGCCGGTGCCGAACTGCAACACTTTTTCGGGAAGCTCAAACAGGGCCGGTGTAGGCCAGGCAACGGCCACAGCGCTGCTGGGGGCGGCCAGGGCCAGAGATTTATTCAGGATGTCCATTGCGGGTACGATGGGGCTAATGGTTATGGCGAAACGAAGCTAGCGGCGGGGTTTATCTGCTCCCTCCCGTACTCACCCGCTTCTGCCAGGCAGGATATTCTTTGGTCAATAATTTTTCGGGCCAGGTGCCGGCGTAGAGGTAGCCGGCGCGGCGCTCGTTTTCGATTTCAGCCAGCTGGTAATGCACCTGGCTGTCGCGGCCCACGAAAATGGGCCGGTCGGTATTCAGCTCGTAAAACCGCGCCCAGAGCGTGGCGCCCGCCTCGGGCACGATGACCCGGTCGCGGCCGGTCTTCTCCTTCGGGGCGACTATTTCCTTCATCGTGGTGTCCTTCAGCTTCACCTTCTCGAACCACGCCACCGCGCTTTCGATGGCCGTTTTCACCTCGGCCGAGGGGTTCTCCACCCCCATCAGAAACCGCACAATGTCCACCGACTCATCCCCGCTCAGCGAGGCCAGCTCGAAGGCGCGGGCCTTGGCCGGCTGCAGGGTCTTCTCGTCGTACTGCGCGCACCAGGCCGTGAGCTGGCCCTGGCGGCGGTACTGCGTTTTCAGCATGCAGTCCACGCCCCGGTCCACGGCCGTTTTGGCGCGCTGGGCGTAGCCGGCATCGAGCACGGCATACGGGCCGGTTTGGCCGGCCACTTTGCGCAGCACCAGCAGGGCGCGCACCATGGCGTTGTCGTTGTAGGTAATCTGGTGGCGGTAGAGGCTGAAATCGGGGTAATACTGCGGGAAGCCGCCGTTGGCGTACTGCATTTTCAGCAGGTAGTTCACGCCGGCTTCGGCGGCGGCGCGGTAGGCCGGGTTGTTGGTTTTCTGGTAGGCCTCCACCAGGTAGGTTATCTCGCGGGTGGTGGCATTGTTGTCGATGGTCGCGTCGGTGCGGCCTTTATCGGCCAGGGTGCTGGCGCGCACGGCGGGCGTGAGGCGGTGGCCGTAGTCCACCTTCTCGCTGCCCACGGCCTTGGGCCAGCCGCCCACATTGCGCTGGTACACCAGCATTTTCTCGGCGGTGCTGTCCGTTGCCACCGGCGCAATGGCCGGAGCCGGCAGGGCCGGCTGGGTCTTGTCCACGTTCCAGCGCCCGCCGAATGCCCAGTTGGCGGTGATTTGCTCGGGCCGGGGAGCCCCGGCGGCGGTGGCCAGGTTGTCCTTCATCCAGGCGTAGTCGCCGCCCTGGCGGTGGCAGTCGGCGTAGTACACGCGCCGGCCCCAGAGCCGGGCCCCGGGCCCCGACTGCGCCCAGTAGATGTCGGCATCGGCCATGTTCTGCGCGAACTTGCAGCCCACCAGGTAGAACTGCGCCTCCCGGTGAAACCGGCCCAGCTTGAAGCCATCGTCGCCGGTGAAGGTGCAGTTTCTCAGCACCGTTTTTGAGTCCTGGCTGCCCGAGCCGTCGTGCCAGATGGCGGCACTGGTGCTGTGGCATTCGAAGCGGCAGTTCTCGGCGTAGGCCCAGCCGCGCGGGCAGTAGAAATCCACGCCGCCTTCCAGGGTGCAGTCCTTGAAATAGAACAGGCCATTCTCCGTATCCCAGGGGCTCACGGTGTCGCCGCCCAGGGCCCGGAACGTGCAGTGTTTCACTGCAATGCGCGGCGAGCCGGCGAAGGTGCGCAGCGCCATCTGGTGGCCGCCGGAACCGATTTTCTTCGGCTCCGTGCTCCCAATGCAGGTTATTACTTCATCGGGCTTGCCCTGGCGGTCGAAGCCGTGGGAGTTGATGACCGTCAGGTTTTCGAGGGTCAGGTCGGGGGCGTTGCGCACGTTGAGGGTGGCCACGCCCCAGTCGTCGGGGCCGGCGGTGCAGTGCCAGGCATCGCGCGACTGGGCGTAGGTCAGCACCACGCCCTTCTCGCTTTCGCCCTGCAGCACCACCTGGTCCTTGCCGTCGATGTAGAGCTTCTCGTGGTACGTCCCGTTCTTAATCAGAATGGTGCGGGGCTGCGCGGCGTGGGCCGGCAGGCTGTTGATGGCCTCCTGCACGGTGCGAAAATCGCCCTTGCCGCTGGCCGCTACCACCACCGGCCCGGGGGCCGCAGGAGCTGCCCAGCCGGCAGGCGCCAGCGCCAGCAGCCATCCAAAAATCAGCACGCTTTTCATCGATAAGCACCGGCCCGCAGGCCCCGGAAAGTTCAGTTTACAGCAAGTGTTTATTCAATGGCGAAATAACAAGGGGCCGTGCGCCGCGAACAATGAAGAATTAGCCACGAGCAATAGGATATTAGCCGATTTGCTCATCATTCATCGCGCACAGCCCACGGCCCCTTGTTTTAAAAGCCCTTAGTAGCCGAAGTTCTGCTTCACGTTGGGGTCGGTATCCAGGGTGCTCTGCGGGATGGGCATGAGCTCCTTGCCGGCGTTGGGCACGAAGTCGGCGGCGAGGCCGGTGCCGCCGGGGCGGGTGTTGGTCAGGTAGGCGGCATCCACGGCCAGGCGCCAGTTTACGCGGGTAGTGCCGGTGGGCGTGGCAGCCGGGGAAGGCCGGTAGAACGAGCGGGCCCACTGAATCACGCCGTTTACCACGCGGTAGTACTGGTATTGCGGCACGTTGGTGTAAGGTGCGGTGCCGGCCTGCATCTTGGCCAGCTCGGCTTTGGTTTCGGCCAGCTTGCTGGCCAGCATGCCCCAGCGCAACAGGTCGTATTTGCGGATGCCTTCGCCACCAAACTCCAGCAGGCGCTCCTTGGTCAGCACGTTGAAGAAGCTCTCCTTGGTAGAGAAATCCAGGCCGGCGGCGGCGCGGGTGGCGTTGCCGCCGAAGCCCCGGGTACGCACTTCGAGCAGGGCGGCCCGAGCAGCGGCGGTGGGGCCGTTCAATTCATTCTCCGCTTCGGCAAACATCAGCAGCACATCAGCAAAACGAATGAGCACCCAGTTGTAGCCCAGGTAGTTGCCGGTACCCGAGAGGGTGGGCACGCGCCAGTCGCGGCGGAACTTGCCCGTGGTGACCACGGCCAGCGTAGTGCCAGCCTGGGCGTTGGTCGTGCCGATGGTGTAGGGCGTGAGGGTGATGTCGCGGCGCACGTCCGTCGAGTCGAAGGCGTAGAAGTAAGTGGGCACAGCCACGATGGTGCCCTGCGTGGAGCCATAGAGGGGCGAGGCGTTCAGGCGGGGGCCGTCGTAGTAGCCCAGCTTGCTGTCCGACACGGCGCTGCTGCCGCCCATGGCCACCTCAAACATGATTTCGTTCGAAGTCTCGCGGCGCTGCTCGTTGATGCTCTTGAACAGGTCGTAGTAGCTGGGGTTGAGCGTGTGCTGGCTGCGGTTGCGCATCAGGTCGGCGCACTCCTGCTGGGCAATGCGGTAGTAGGTCAGGTAGTCGGCCGGCCGCTCGATGACGCCGGTGCGGGCATTGGCCGAGTAGCCGCCGCGCTGCAGGGCCAGGCGGGCGCGCAGCGCCTTGATGCCGCCCTTGGTCACGCGCTCAGAAGCAGCCGCAATGTTGCTGCGCCAGGGCACCAGCTTTTCGGCTTTGTAGAGGTTGGCAATCAGGGTGTCGAGGGTCACGTTGCGGTCGCGCTGCAGCAGCTGGAAGCTGGCGCTGGCGTCGGTGGGCACGAAGGGGGCCGGCACGTCGCCCCAGTTGCGCACCAGTTCGTAGAGGTACTGGGCGCGCAGGGTCAGCGACTCGCCGTAGAGGCGGTGCAGGGCGGCGGTATCGGCAGCGGTGCCGTTGCGGTAAAGGCTCATCTGCGGGATGTTTTTGATGCAGATGTTGGCCCGCTCCACGCCCACGTACAGGTCGTTCCAGGGGTTGATGATTTCGGCGTTCGACGGCAGCGCTTTGTAGCGCGAGAGGCCCCGGTTGCCGGAGTTGGCCACGCCGGGTGCGCCAATCAGCTCATCGGTATCATACGGGTAATACAGGTTCAGGCGGGTGCCGTAGGTGCGGTCGCCGGAGAGCAAATCGTAGGCCCCGATAACGGCCGTGGTGGCCCCACTCACCGTGCTGAACAGCTGCTCGGTGGTGTAGTAGGCGTCGGGGGTTACGTCGAGGTAGTCTTTGCAGGCGCTCAGGCCGCCCACCAGGGCCAGCGCGGCGGCGCTCAGTGCCAGGCGAATATTGATGCGTTTCATCGGAAATGAGTCGGAATGTGGGTGGGATTACAGGGCGAGGTTCACACCGAAGAGGAAGGCGCGGCTGCGCGGGTACGCGGCGTAGTCGACGCCGGGCGTGAGGCCCGTGGAGCGGCGCGTGTTGGCTTCGGGGTCGTAGCCGGTGTATTTGGTGAAGGTGTACAGGTTGTTGGCCGTCACGTAGAAGCGCAGCTGCGTGAGCTTGGCTTTGCTGATGAGCGTTTTGGGCAGCGAGTAGCCCAGCGTGAGGTTGTTGATGCGCAGGAACGAGCCATCCTCGATGGCCCAGGAGTGGGTGAACAGCTGGCGGGTGGGCGTCCAGATTTGGGCGTTCTGGTTCAGGTCGCGCGACACAGCGGGGTCGGTAATCAGGTTGCCGTTGCCGTCGATGGTGCGGTACCGGTCGTTCATCAGGGCCAGCATGTTGCTGAGCGGGTTGATGGCACTGGTGAACTCCAGCTTGTTGGCGTTGTACACGTCGTTGCCATACACGAAGTTCACGAATATGCTGGCATCAAAGCCTTTATAGCTGAACTGGTTGTTGAAGCCGCCCGTGAGCTTGGGGTTGGCATTGCCGATAACCGTGCGGTCAAACTCATTCACAACGCCGTCGGGCACGCCGTTCGGCCCCGAAATGTCCTTGAGTTTGATGATGCCCGGGGCCACGGCCTGGCCCTGCACACCCGCATCGGAGGCTACGCTCGACTTCAGCACCCAGGCCTTAGTAGTGGCATTGTAGCCTTCAAAATCATCCACCGTATAGAAGCCCTTGCGGCCGTTGTCGAAGTCGGTCACGTAGCCATACATCAGGCCGATGGGCGAGCCCACGCGGGCCACAAAATCCTGCGAGATGGCCGTGCTGGCCCAGCCCGAGTACACGCCCGGAATTTCAGGCGCACCGCCCAGGTCCTCAATCCGGCCGCGGTTGAACGACGAGTTCAGGTTGGCCGTCCAGGTGAAGTCGGGGGTTTGCACGATGGTGCCGCTCAGCTGCAGCTCCAGGCCCCGGTTGCTGGTCGAGCCAATGTTTTGCAGCTGCGAGGCGTAGCCGGTGATGACCGGAATGGGCTTGGCCACGAGCAGGTCTTTGGTGGTGTTGTAGTACACGTCGGCCGTGAGCTGCAGGCGGTTATTGAACAGGGCCAGGTCCATGCCCACGTTGCGGGCAATGGTGGTTTCCCATTTCAGGTCAGGGTTTTCGAGGAAGGGCACGTTGGCGCCGCCCACCCGAATGTGGTTCAGCCAATACTCGCCGCCGCCGCCGCTTAGCAGGCGCAGGTAAGAGAAGTCGTTGATGCGGTTGTTGCCGGAGTGCCCGTAGCTGAGGCGGAACTTCAGGTCCGAAATCACCGAAATCGACTTGATGAAGTCTTCCTGCGAGGCGCGCCAGGCAAACGAAGCCGCCGGGAAATACCCCACGCGGTTGCCCGATTCCTTGGAATATTTCGACGAACCGTCGGCCCGGGCCGTGAAGGTGAACAGGTATTTGTCGGCGTAGGAGTAATTCAGGCGGGCAAAGCCGGAAAGCAGGCGCGAATTGGCCGATACGCCGGTGGTGGGCAGAATGGGCTGGGCCACCGTGCCGGCCGGCAGCACGCCCTGGTTGATGTTGGCCAACGCCTGCGCCGCCGTGATGTCGAGCGGCAGGAAGTTGGTTTGAATGTACTGCGTGGTGCCTTTCTGGGTGTAGATTTCCTGGCCCAGCAAACCGTCGAAGCTGTGCTTGCCTTTCTGCAGCGAATAGGTCAGCACGTTGGAGTTGTTGATGGTGGTGAGCACGCTCGACGTGAGCGAGGCAAACGGCAGGGCGGCGTAGTTGCCGGCCACCTGCCGGATGGTGGGCGAGTAGCGGCCGTTGAAGGTTTCGAGGCGCGAGTCGGTAATATCGAAGCCGGCCGTGGAGCGGAACACCAGGTTGGGCAGGATGGTCAGGGCCGCGTTGCCGCTCAGGTTATAGGTGCGGCGCTTGTCGAGGCGGTACTCGTTATCGATGGCAATAATCGGGTTCACCAGGCTCGACTGCTGGAAGAAGTCTTCGTCGAACTGCGTGGGGTCGAGGGCCCCGGCCAGCGGCACGGCCAACGGCTGAAACTCCACGGCGTTGCGCAGGCGCGAGGTGATGGTCGAGAGTGAGCTCGACGTACCGGCGCCGTTGATGGCCTGGTCGTTGAAACGGGCGTTCAGGCCAAACGAGAACTTCTCGGTGGCCTTGTTGTCGAAACGGAAGTTCACCAGCTTGCGCTCGTAGTCGGAGCCGCGCTGAATGCCGTCTTCCTTGTTGTCGGTCAGGCTCAGCGAGTACGTGGTGCCTTTGGCGCCGCCGGCCACCGACACGTTGTGGGTTTGCTGGAAGGCGTTGCGGCCAAACACCTGCTCCTGCCAGTCGATGAACGGCGCATTGCGGCTGCGGTTCAGCGTATCGCTCAGGTAGTTCTTCGAGCCGAAAGCCGTCTTAAAGGTATTGATGCCGCCAGCGGCCGTGCCCAGCGACTGGGCCCGCTCAAACTGGTAGTTCACGTACTCGGAAGGCTGCATCAGGTCGAGCTTGCGCGAGAGCTGGCGCACCCCGACAAAGCCGTTGTAGCTCACCACCACTTTGCCGTCGCGGCCCTTTTTGGTGGTGATGATAACCACGCCATTGGCGCCGCGCGCGCCGTAAATGGCTGTGGCCGAGGCATCCTTCAGCACGTCAACCGAGGCAATGTCCTGCGGCGAAATCACCGACAGCGCATTTTCTACCTGAATGCCATCGACCACGTACAGCGGCGAGTTGTCCTGGGTAATGGAGCCGCCGCCGCGCACCCGAATCTGCACGTTGGCGTTGCCGGGCGTGCCTTCGGCCGAGGTGAGCTGCACGCCGGCCAGGCGGCCCGTCAGGGCCTCGGCGGCCGAGTTCACGGGCACGTCCTTAATCTGCTGCGCCCCGACCGACGACACCGAGCCGGTTACGTCGCGACGCTGCACGGCCTGGTAGCCAATCACGACCACGTCTTCCAGCTGCTTGCTGTCCGAAGCCAGCGACACGTTGATGGTGGACTGGCTGCCCACTTTCACGGCCTGCGACACGTAGCCCACGTAGCTGAAGCGCAGCGTGGCGTCCTTGGTGTTGGCTGGCAGCGTAATCGAGTAGTCACCGTTCGGGCCGGTGGAAGCGCCATTGGTAGTGCCCTCCACGAGCACCGTAACGCCGGGCAGGGCCTCGCCCTCCGCCGATTTGACAACGCCCTGAACCTGACGGCTCTGGGCTGCCACAAAGCCAATGCTCCCCAGGAGCAGCAGCCAAAGCAGGAGAAAATGTTTTTTCATAAAGTGAGAAAAAAGTGGGGTGGGAGTTTAAAAAAGAGTTATGGCTGGAAGGAGGCCCCTCTACCAGCAGAGCTGGCCGGCAAAGTGCCGGGGAGGCGCAGGTAGAAAAAGGACGATACAGAGAAGGTGAGCGAGTGCTTCCACACCCCTGTGCTTACGAGGTGGCGGGGCTGCTTCTTAAAGGTTTCATGAATCATTCACCAAAAGCAAGAGTTGGACAATCTTTTTTTGTGCAATCGATGCCGGGAACGATGCCAGTCTTCAATCCGGCCCTAACTTATTGGGCTAAAACCGTCTGAGCAGCTCAAAAAGAAAGAACCCGGCTTTGGTCAGCACCACGCCGGGCTTTTCACCTTTTTTTGAATTATTCCGATAAACCCGCCCTTGCAGGCCGATTTATCTCTCAGTCCATCGGGGCCGTCCTCATCGGCCCACTGTTTCCGGCTCCGCGCCTGCCACCGGTCCAAAAAAAATGGCAGCGGGCTTGCGCCTGCTGCCATTGACTACCCCAAAAGAGGAACCCCGGGCGACTACCAGTAAATGGTGTAGAGCGCCGTGAGAATAACAATGATGGATGCCGCACCAATCACGAAGCTGGGCTGCGGCTTGAACATGCTGCTGTCGATTTCCAGGCCCTTGGTTTTCACGCCACGGGCGTTTTCAAACAGGCTGATGATAATCATCATGATGACGCAGATGACGAACACGAAGCCCATGCGGTCAAGGAACGGAATCTCATACACACTCGAGCCCTTGGGCTGCACGGCGAAACCGAACGGGGCCAGGAAAGACAAGTCGACGTAGGTGGGCAGAAATTTGAACATCACCGACAGCAGGAAGCCACCGATGGTGGCAAACAGCGCCGCCGTCGAAGTCGTTTTCTTCCAGAAGAAGCCCAGGATGAACATGGCGAAAATACCCGGCGATACGAAGCCGGTGTACTCCTGAATGTACTGGAACCCCCCTTTCTTATCGATACCCAGGTGCGGCGCGATGAGCACGCCCAGAATCATGGCCACGACCACGGCAATTTTGCCGGTGGCCACCAGCTGCTTCTCGGTGGCGTCGGTTTTGAAGATTTTGTGGTACACGTCGAGCGTGAAGATGGTCGCAATCGAGTTGGCTTTGCCGGCCAGCGAGGCCACCACGGCGGCCGTGAGGGCGGCGAAGGACAGGCCCTTCAGCCCCACTGGCAGAATGTTGAGCAGCACCGGGTAAGCTCGGTCGGGGTTCAGGTCGGCACCGGCACCAAACTCGGCGGCGCCAAACACCTGCTGCTTGTAGAGCACATAGGCGGCGATGCCGGGCAGCACCACAATCACGGGCATCAGGAGCTTGAGGAAAGCGGCAAACAAAATACCGGAGCGGGCCGTGGGCAGGTCGGCGCCCAGGGCGCGCTGGGTGATGTACTGGTTGCAGCCCCAGTAGTTGAGGTTCACAATCCACATGCCGCCGAGCAGCACCGTGAGGCCCGGCAAATCGAGGTAATGCTCGTTGTCGCGCTTGAAAATCATCTGGAAGTGGTCGCTGGCGTGCTCGGTCATCAGGTTGAAGCCGTTGATGACGCCGTGCGTGCCGTAGTGCTCCGATACTAGGTTCAGGGCCAGGTAAGTGGTAGCCAAACCGCCGAGGATGAGGAAGAACACCTGAATAACGTCGGTGAAGCCGATAACCTTCATACCGCCCAGTGTGATGATGACGGCAAAGCCAGCCAGCATGTACATGCAGAAATTGAGGTTGAGGCCCGCGATGCTGCTGATGGCAATGGCCCCGAGGTAGAGAATCGAGGTCAGGTTCACCACCACGTAGAGCGCCAGCCAGAACAGGGCCATAATCATGGCCACCGTGGAGTTGTAGCGCTGGCTGAGGAACTGCGGCATGGTGGCAATGTTGTTCTTCAGGTACACCGGAATGAAGAACACGGCCACAATGACCAGCGTGATGGCCGCCATCCACTCATACGTAGCAATGGCCAGGCCCATGGCAAAGCCCGAGCCCGACATGCCCACGAACTGCTCGGCCGAGATGTTGGAGGCAATGAGTGAGGACCCAATGGCCCACCACGTCAACGACCCTTCGGCGAGGAAATAGTCCTTGGAGTTGCCCTCCAGCGTGCCATCGTGGCCGGTTTTGCGGCGATATACCCAGATGCCGTAGCCGGATACGATGATGAAATAGACGAAGAATACGATGTAGTCAATCGTACTGAGGGTGTGCTGGTTCATTGACGAAATGAGTGGGAATTAAAGCGGCAGCCGGCCTCCGAAGCGTCTCTAATGCAAGGGTGACGAAGCTATGGGAAAGTAATGTTCCGGTAAAAAAACGGCTTCTGAAAGGTTTTTTTTTAAATCGGCCCAATTAAAACAGGGCATTTTTACGCAAACGTTTGCATGAATTATCTATCGGTTTCGATTGCGTAGCACCGTGCCTCGAAGCTGCTTCAGCGCAGCGAACATAAAAAAAGCCGGGCAAGCCCGGCTCTTCTCTCACCCTAAACTAAGTAAGCACTCGCTATTTGCTCAGGAGCCAGCCGGCAAGGTCCTTGCCCGCCTGAAAATTCTCGAACGAAGCCGGAATCTTGCGGCCGTCGGTGTACTCGTTGTACAGCCAGGGGTCGCCGAGGATGAACACCTGGCCTTTGCCCAGCCGGGCGGTGGCCATGATGACTTTGCCATTGTTGGTGACCAGCGGCTGGGCCGGCGCGGCCACCGACAGCACCGACAGCTCCTTCACGTAGGCCGTTTTGGCGTTTCTGAACACGGCTTTGCCCGAAGACAGGTCCACCTTGCCCTGCTCGAACTGCGAGCCCTGCACCATGTTCACGCTCTGGTCGGTGAACTGCACGCCGAAGTTTTTGGCCAGCTCGTTGAAGTGCTTGATTTCGCAGTTGGCGGTGTCGTTGGCCAGCAGCACGAGGGTGCCGCCGCCCTTCACCCACTCGGTAATGGCCTTGCTGTCGGCGGGCTGGATGTAGTTGGGCTTGGGCGACTCCTTGCGCGAGTCCGGGTCGACGATGATGTAGACGCTCAGGTTTTTGAGGCTGGCGGCGGTGGGGGCCGTGGGCACGGCTACGGTTTTGGCGCCCAGCTCGCGGAACTCGTTGCCCCACAGCCAGAAGCCGCCGTGGGTGCGGTCTTCCCAGGTGTAGTGCCACTGCTCGGGCGCGCCGGTGAAGACGTTTTTGCGCATCTCGTGGTTGAAGTAGTAGTCCAGCCCCACGGTTTTGCCCTGACCGATGCCGTCCTCGGCCGCAATTTCCATCTCCGTGCTGGCCAGGATGAACGGGCCCACGCCCTTCAAATCATTCTTCCGAATCGGCTCAGACAAGTAATACTCGAAGGAGCCGTCGCGGTAGGGCTTGCCGCCCAGGCCGCCCACGCTCACCGTGCCGTTGAAGGCCAGCGCGCCGCCGGCTTCCGTTTCCACGAAGGTTTTCAGGATGCCGTCGTAGCCTTTTTTGGCCACGGCCGCGTACTTTTTATCGAGGTAGCCGAGGCGCACGCCCTTGGCCAGCGCGTACACAAACATGCTGCTGCCGGAGGCTTCGGCGTAGTTGCCCTTGCGGCCTTCCTGGCCCATCACGAGGCTCCAGGTGCCGGTCTTGGGGTCCTGGTACTTGGCCACGGCGGGCGCCAGCCGCTGCAGCGCCTTGATGAGCATGGGCCGCTGCGGATGGTTCTGGGGGAAGTAGTCGAGCACGTCGACTATTGCCATGGCGTACCAGCCAATGGCGCGGTCCCAGAAATTGGGGCTCTGGCCGGTGGTTTTGTTGGCCCAGGCCTGCTCCTTGCTCTCGTCGTAGCCGTGGTAGAGCAGGCCGGTTTTGGGGTCGACCAGGTGCTTTTCAATCAGGGCAAACTGCTTGGCCACATCATCCAGGCCGGCGGGCTGGTTGAAAACCGTGCTGTACTCGGCGTAAAAAGGCTCGGCCATGTACAGCCCATCGAGCCACATCTGGTTGGTGTACACCTTCTTGTGCCAGAAACCGCCTTCCTTGGTGCGCGGCTGGCCATCAAGCTGCTTGCGCAGGTACTGCACGGCCTTGATGTACTTCTCATTGCCGGGCACCGAAACCTGGCTCATCAGCAGCAGGGCGCGGCCCGTGGCCATGTTGTCGAGGTTGTAGTCCTCCGGCTTGTAGCGCAGGATGCTGCCGTCGGCCTGCACCGAGTAGTCGAGGTTTTTCTTGATGTAGCTGAAATACCGGGCGTCGCCGGAGCGCTGCCACACGCGCTCCATGGCGTGCATCATCAGGCCCTGCTCGTAGCCCCAGCCGGCCATCTTGTTCTTCCCAATCATCATCGAATCGGGGTGCCAGGTCATGAAGGCATCGGCCATGCGCTGGGAATAGGGCGCGGTCTGGGCGGTGCTGGTTTCGGCCAGTAGGGCCAGGGCCAGCAGCGGAAGGATGGTTTGTTTCATTGTCGGAATTTAGAAGAACGTCATGCTGAGCTCGTCGGAGCATCGCACGTGCGGTTGTGTTTTCAAATAGCGGGCTACCGCTGGGCCACGGTCACGGTTTTCTTCGCCACTTTCTCGCCCAGCTGCACGTCCTTTTTGGCCTTCTTGGTGTCGGTGTTGGTCAGGCGAATGTCCTTGCTGCGGTCGCCGGTTACGCGCAGCAGCAGCTCGGCCCCATTGGCGTAGCGGATGCCATCCAGCGCAATGTTGCGGCTGTTCTGCACTTCCATCACCGGCATGGTTTCGGTCGAAATCAGGGTCACGTTCTTCAAGCGGATATTCTCAGCCTCCTGACACACAAGGCCCTTTTTGCTTTCCAGCACCGCGTTTTCGATGCTGATGTCCTTGATGCTCATCTCGGGCAGGCCGCGCACCAGAATGCCGGTGGTGGCGCCTTTGCAGGTGATGTTCCGAATCTGGAAGTTTTTGAACTGCGGCGTGCCCTCGTTCAGCGGCTTGGCCTCGATGACGGGCGGCGCGGTGCTTTCGCCGGCCAGCGGCACGGGGTCCTTGGCGGCGTAGTACATGTCGAACAGCACGGCCTCGCCGGCAATGTCGGTCATGTCCACGCCGTCCACAAAGATGTTCTCGACCACGCCGCCCCGGCCCCGGGCCGTTTTGAAGCGCAGGCCCACGTCGGTGCCCATGAAGGTGCAGTTGCTCACATACAGGTTGCGCACGCCGCCCGACATCTCCGAGCCAATCACGAAGCCGCCGTGGGCGTGGTACACCCGGCAGTCGCGGATAATGAAATTCTCCGTCGGCACGCCGCGCTTGCGGCCCTCCTCGTCGCGGCCGCTCTTGATGCACAGCCCGTCGTCGCCCACGTCGAAGGTGCAGCCCTCAATCAGCCCGTTGCGGCACGATTCCACGTCGATGGCATCGGTGTTCTGGCCGTACCAGGGGTTGCGGGCCGTCACGCGGCGCACGGTCAGGTTCTCGCACAGCAGCGGGTGAATGGTCCAGGCCGGCGAGTTCTGAATCACAAAGTCTTCCAGCAGCACCTGCTTGCAGCGCGTGAGGCTCAGCATGTTGGGCCGCAGAAAGTCGCGAATGTCGTCGAAATCGGCCGGGTTGAGGCTCTTGCGGGGCGTGCGGCCGGCCGCCAGCAGGTTGCCTTTCAGCGAGCTGGCCGAAGGGTACCAATAGTCCTTCTTGTCGTTGAGCACGCCGCCCGACGCCAGCAGCTTCTGCCACTGCGTTTCGTTGAGCTTGCTCTTTTTCACGGGCCGCCAGGCATCGCCGGCGCCGTCGAAGGTGCCGCCACCGGTGATGGCGACGTTGGTCAGGTCGGTGCCCGAAATCGGGGCCTGGCTGCGGATGGCCTCCTCCCCTTCCCAGGTGGTTTTGATGAGCGGGTACTGGCTGCGGTCGGCCGTGAACTGCACCAGCGCGCCGGTGGCCAGGTGCAGGTTCACGTTGCTTTTCAGCACAATGGGGCCCGTCAGCCACAGGCCGCGCGGCACCAGCACCGTGCCGCCGCCCACGGCGCAGGCCTCGATGGCTTTGCGGAAGGCCTCGGTGTTGAGGGCCTGGCCGTCGGCCACGGCGCCGTACCTGGCCAGGTTGAAGGTGTCTTTTTTGAAAGACGGCTGCAGCACTACGGGCAGGCCAGGCTTGTCAGACATGGCGGAATTATCGGCCAGGAAAACCTGGGATTTCGGGGTTTCGGCCGGCCGGAAAGCCGCGGCCAAGAACGCCGTGGAGCCTGCCAGCAGCAGTGCCAGGGATGATTTCATGGGTGGGAATGAACAAGGCGGCCCCCGTCCGAGCCGTCGTTTTGAGAGAAAAAGGCCGTGTCGCCCTAACAATATTAGGCCCCTGCCGCACCTCAACTTCCCTGTACTGGCCCGGAAAGCCACCTTTTTTTGCGCAATCGTTGCCGGGAACGTTATCAAACGAACCGTTTTCTGTCGTGCGCAGGCCGTTACCCGGCTGCAAATCGTTCCGGAATTATTCCTAACCAGATGATGCGCAAAAGCCCTGCTGCGGAAATCAACAGGGCTTTGGGAGCGAATGGCAACCGCCGGCACAATGGGGTGCCGGCGCAAACCGGCCCGGCCATCCTCGGCGGGCCGGGCAGAACCGGAGGGTTATTTCCCCCTCACGCTCAGGGTGCCGCTGCCCAGGGCGGGGCGGCCGTCCAGGCTCAGTCCCTCGGCCGTGGCTTGGAAGCTGCCGCTGCCATCGGCGGTGAAGAAGTGCAGTTCGGCTTCGCCCTTGGCGTTGGTACTCACCAGCGGGTTCCAGTAGAGGGTGCTGGTGCGCGGGTCGGCGGGTGGGTTGGTGAGCAGGGCGTTGTAGCGCGGCTGGTAAAACTCGCGGGCCTCGTAGAAGCCGGCCAGCTTCACGGTGGCAATGCCGGGGGCGGGGCCTTTTTCGGGGCCTTTGTAGTTGGGATTGGCGCGCTTGGTATAGATGGCAATGGCCCCGCCACTGCCGCCGAAAATGGCGGCTTCGTTGCCCTTGAACACTTCCACCGACTCGACATCGCCCGCCGTCAGGCTGCTAATCATGTCGATGTCCACCCGGTTGCCGTCCAGAATAAACAGCGGTGAGCCGCTGTTGCGAATCTGGGCCGTCATGTTGGGCGGGTTGCCGCTGATGGTGAGGCCCGCCACCCGGCCCTGCAGGTATTGCAGAATGCTCATGGCCGACTGCGCGGCGGGCTCATTGGCGAAGTCAATCACGGTGCCGCCCGTGGCCCCGTAGAGGCGACGCGGGTCGTCGCGGGGCACGGCCTCGCGCTTGGCCGTCACGGCTACGTTGCTCAGGGTGATGTTGCGCACGGCTTTTTCGGGGTGCAGGTCCAGCTCGGCGGCCTGCACCTGGCGGCTGCGGCGCACAAACGTGGACACCGCCGCCGGGGCCTGCGCCAACGACGGCAGCACGGGCAGCGGCGGCCCATCGGGGGCCGGGCCCATGTCGGGCCGAATGATGACGTTGCTGCCGCCTTGCGCGCGCCGCGCCTGGAGCGTAATCAGGGCCGTGTCGCGCACCGGCACGCCGCTAAAGCTGAAGCGCCCGTCGGCATTGGTGCTCCCCGTCACGATGTTGCGGCTGGGCCGGGTTTGCAGAAACGTAAGCTGGCTGTTGGGGATGGGGCGGTTGCCGTGCTCGCTCACCACCTGGCCCACCAGGCTGATGTCTCTCTCCGGAGCAAAGCGCACGGCGGGCGCCTGGCCGGCCAGCACCTCCTTCCACACAAAGCGGCGCCAGCCCTGGGTGAGCAGCAGGTCGTCGAGGGCCAGCAGGGTGGCCGGGGCCTGGTCGTGGAAATAGTAGCCGGGGCTCTGCACGTAGCCCGTCAGGTCGGAGGTCAGCAGCAGGTTGGAGGCAATGGTTTCGGCATTGGGGTCGAGGGCGGCCAGGCCGGCATCGCTCACCCCCACCGAGAAAGTAGTGGCCACGGGCTGGCCGGCGGCATCGGTGACGCGCACGGCCAGCTGCACCGGGGCGTGCGCGCCGTAGCTGGGCTGGTCGGGCGTGATGCTGATGCGCAGATTGGTGGGGCCGTTCTGGGCAAAGGCCAGCCGCTCGCACTGCGGGCTGCCCTGCGCATCGAACAAGGTGAAATGCACAATGCCGGTGGGGTAATTCTTTTTCGGCATCCGCCAGGTGGCGGGCGCATCGCCGGTGAGGGTGCGCGGGCCGGGATAGGCCGCCACGCCCCGCACCTGCGTCATGAGCTGCACGGGGCCGGGCGCGGGGGCCCCGGCCGCGCCCCGGTAGCGGGCCTCCACCACAAAATCGGCCCCGCCATCCACAACGTGCATGACGTAGCCGCTGGGCTTGGCCGCGGGCAGCGGGTAATCGACCGCGCTGCCGTCGGGCAGGGTGAGGTGGGCGTGGTAGCGCTGGCCCGCGCCGGGCACGAAGGCAAAGCGCCCCATGCCGGCGTGGCGGCTGCTGAAATCCTTCACAATCACAGCATTCTGCGCGTTCAGAAGCTGGCCGCGCACGTCGAGCCCCCGGCCGCTGGCATCGGTGGCCTTGCAGCCCACCACGGCGGGCAGGCCCTCTACCAGGTAGCCGCCTTCGGGAAAAAACTGCACGTCGGGCCGGGCCGCGGCGGCGGCGCGGGCACGGGCATAGGCCGTGGTGGGGGCAGCCGGCTTGCTGGGCTCCTGCGGGCCGAGGGGCGAGGCGGGCCACACGCTCAGCTGGCGGCTGTATATAAAATCTTCGCCGGCATTGCGCATCCAGTTGGTGTAGGCGCGCAGCACGTAGGTGCCGGCGGCCAGGGTGTCGGCAATGTCGAGGTCGCCGGTGGCGCGGCCGCCCTGCAGGCGCAGGGTGCGGCGGGCCACCACCTTGCGCTCGGGCGAGAGCAAATCGACGTGCAGCACGGCGCTGAGCGAGTCGAGCTGGTGCCGCGAGGCATCGACCACGTAGGCGCTGAACCAGATGGTTTCGCCGGTGCCGTACACGGGCCGGTCGAGGTGCAGGTAGGCTTTTTCCTGGCGGGCGGCGGTGTAGAACTCGCCCAGCTGGCGCGCAATGCGGGCCAGCAGGGGCTCATCGGTTGGCTGCGGCCGAAAGGCCGACAGGGCCGCACCCACGGCCAGCAGGCCCACGGCCATTGCTTGTTGCAAACGCACTTTTCTCATACGGGGCATTCGGGCAAAAACGGCTGGCTCACAACACCGGAACCAGGCCCTAGATTAGGCTGCAAAGATGGCGACGGCATGAAGCCCGCGCGAGGGTTGGGTTTCGTTTGGCCGATATTAACCGGCCTATGCAGCGAGCGGGGTTCCGATTTAGCTAAAAAATCGGTACTCTTGCACTGGATTTGGCTTGTGTACTCCTTTCCCTACGCGCTTGGACCCCGTTACCATTAAGGACATCGCGCACGCGCTGAACCTGTCGACCTCGACGGTATCCAGGGCATTGCGCGACAGCTACGAAATCAGCCCCGAAACCAAGCGGCTGGTGATGGAATATGCCGAGCGGCTTAATTACCGGCCCAATCCCATTGCCCTCAGCCTGAAGGGCAACAGCAGCAAAGCGCTGGCCGTCATCGTGCCCCAGATTGCGAACAACTTCTTTTCGCAGGCCATCAACGGCATCGAGGCCATTGCCTACAACCGGGGCTACCACGTCATCATTTTCCAAACCCACGAGAGCTACGAGCGCGAGGTGGCCAACGTGCGCCAGGCCGTGGCCCGCCGCGTCGATGGCCTGCTCCTGTCGCTGAGCAGCGAAACCTCCGACGTGGCGCACCTGAAAACGGTGATTGAGCAGGGCGTGCCGCTGGTGCTCTTCGACCGCGTGGCCGCCGAGCTGCCCGTGACGCAGGTGGTGGCCGATAATTTCGGCGGAGCCTACGCCGCCACGTCGCACCTGCTCCAGACCGGGCGGCGGCGCATTGCCCACCTCACCATTCCGCCCTACCTCAGCATTGCGCAGGAGCGCCTGGCCGGCTACCGCGCCGCGCTGGAGCAATACGGCGTGCCCTACGACGAAAACCTGGTGCGCTACGGCACCTTCGGCCCCGACGAGGCCGGGCCGCTGGTGGACGAGCTGCTGGCTCTTTCGCCTCCGCCCGATGCCTTTTTCACGGCCAGCGACCGGCTGGCGCTGGGCGCGCTGGGGGCGTTGCAGCAGCGCGGCATCGGCGTACCCGGGCAGGTGGCGCTGCTCAGCTTCACCAACTCGCAGTCGGCCCACCTGCTCAACCCGCCGCTGAGCACCGTGACGCAGCCGGCCCAGGAAATCGGCCAGCTCGCCGCCGAGCGCCTCATCGAGCAGATTGAGCGTAAGAACAAAAGCACCGGCCCCAGCACCATGAAGCTGCCCACCACCCTGGTGGTGCGGGAGTCGTCGCGGGCGGTGGCGAAGGTGGTGGGGTAATTTTACCGGGCCTGCGGGTCCACCGTTTTGGGTGCCTCGCGCTGCACAATGCGGCTGGCCAGCTCCAGTTTCAGCGCACGGATATCGGCCAGCACGATTTGCGCCATTCTGCGGGCTCCCAGCTCGTTGAAGTGGGTGTTGTCTTCCTTGCCGGCGGGGTAGTTGGGGTGCTCGCCGGGCAGCAGCTGGTTGAAGAGCAGGCGGGAGTTTTCGACGCCCATTTGCTGCAGCAGGGCCTGGCTTTCGCGGTCGAGGTCGATGAGGGCAACCTGCTGCTCGCGGGCGGTGACGCGCACGATTTCCGAATACACGTTGTGCGTGCCTTCCACCTGGCCGGCCGCGTCGAACTTGCGCCGGGCCACGGGCGTGATGAGCACGGGCGTAGCCTTTTTGGCGCGGGTTTCGGCAATGAAGCGGATGAGGTAGTTCTTGTAATCGGCTTCGGGCGTGTAGCTGCGCTTGGTGGGCACCTCGTCGTTGTGGCCGAACTGGATGAACACGTAGTCGCCCTCGTGCAGGGCGGCGGCCACGGGCTGCCAGCGGTTTTCGGCCACGAAGGTTCTGGTGCTGCGGCCGTTCTGCGCCCGGTTGTCCACGGTCACGGTTTCATCGAAGAAAATGGCAAACGGCATGCCCCAGCCCGTTTCGGGGTAGTTCTTCACCTCTTTTATCGACATCGTGGAATCGCCGATGAGGTACACGGTAATGTGCGCCGGCGGCATCACAAACGCCGTCAGCAGCAATATGCCAAGCGTGGCGATGCAGCCGATAATCCGATGAATGAGCATGAGTAAATTGGGCGGATTCGACCTGGTTGCATCTGATTGGAAAGTCGTTTTTTAAAGCGTCTGTCAGCCTGAGCGGAGCGAAGGACCTTACCACGGCCGAACGACCAGCCTTAATTCAAACGCAGCAGACGTGACAAGGGCCTTCGCTCCGCTCAGGATGACAGCTTTTTAAGCCTGCGACTACTCTTTCTCAAAAATAGCCGACACCCAGCTCCGCAGCGTGCGGTGGCGCTGGTAGCGCAGGCCATGTTTGCTGGCTTCGGCCTGAATCTTCAGCAGGTCTTCCTCGTAGAAGCCGCTGAACAGGATGGGCCGGCCGGTGGGCAGCAGGCGGGCGTATTCGTGCATGTCTTCGAGCAGCACGTTGCGGTTGATGTTGGCCAGGATGAGGTCGAAGGGTTCCTCGTTGGCCAGCGTCTCTACGCCGCCCAGGCGGCACTCGATGCTGTGGCACTGGTTTTCGGCGGCGTTGTCGCGGGCGTTTTCCACGGTCCAGGGCTCGGTGTCCACGGCCAGCACCTGGCGGGCGCCCAGCAGCTCGGCCATGATGGCCAGAATGCCGGTGCCGGTGCCCATGTCGAGCACGCGCAGGCCTTTGTGGTCCACATCGAGCTGGTTTTCAATCATCAGCGCGGTGGTTTCGTGGTGGCCCGTGCCGAACGACATGCGCGGCATTATCACAATGTCGTAGTCGACGCCGGCCGGCTCGGGGTGAAACGGGGCGCGCACCGACACCCGCTCGGCAATGATGAGCGGCTGGAAGTTCTTCTCCCACTCGGCGTTCCAGTTCTGGCGCGTGATGACGCGGTGCGAGTGGCTCAGCTCGCCCTGGCCCTCGTAGCGGCTCATGACTTCGGCCACCGCGTCGGGGTTGAAAATGTCCTCGGTGGTGTAGGCACGGAAGCCCTCGTCGGTGTCCTCAAAGGTGTCGAAGCCTACTTCGGCCAGCTCGGCCACCAGGATGTCGGCCAGCTCGCGCGGGGCCTCAACGGTCAGTTCAATAAAATCCATGCTGCAAAAGTAGGGTGCGGGGCTTGCCCCCGCCCGTCGTTGGACAGCCAATGCGGAATCATTCAGCGACGGGCGGGGGCAAGCCCCGCACCCTACTCAAATAACCCCAGCAGCTCCTCGCGCGACAGCGACTTGAGCACGGCCGCATCGGTCCGGATGAGGTCGCTGGCCAGGGCGGTTTTGCCGGCCTGCATGGTCTGGATTTTTTCCTCGATGGTATCCGGGCAGATGAGGCGCACGGCCACCACGGGCTTGTCCTGGCCCAGGCGGTGGCTCCGGTCGATGGCCTGGTTTTCCACGGCCGGGTTCCACCACGGGTCCACGAGGTACACGTAGTCGGCCTCGGTGAGGTTGAGGCCGGTGCCGCCGGCTTTCAGGCTGATGAGGAACACGCGCACCGTCGGGTCGTGCTGAAACGTGGCCACGGCGGCGGCCCGGTCGCGGGTCTGGCCCGTGAGGTAGGCCGTGCGGATGCCGCGCTCCGTGAGCGCCGTCCGAATCACGTCCAGCATCCGCACAAACTGCGAAAACACCAGAATCTTGTGCTGCGGGGCCTTGTTATCAATCTCGCGCAGCAGCACCTGCAGCTTGGCCGAAGCCGCGCCGAAGCTCTCGTCCTCGCGCAGCAGGGCCGGCGAATCGCAAATCTGCCGCAGCTTGGTGAGGCCCTGCAGAATGTGCACCCGCTCCTTCAGCGGGTGGTCGGGGTGCTGGCCCATCAGCCGGTCGCGGTACTCCTTGCGGTGGAAATCGTAGACGCGGCGCTGCTCCTCGTCCATGGGGCAGTGCAGCACCATCTCGGTCTTGGGCGGCAGCTCGGCCGCCACCTGCTGCTTGGTGCGGCGCAGCACGAAGGGCTCGATTTTGCGGCGCAGCGCCCGGGCGTGCACTTCCGAATGAAACTTGTCGATGGGCAGCGCAAACTGGTCTTTGAAGTGCTGCTGGCTGCCCAGCAGGCCGGGGCAGGCAAAGGAAAGCTGCCCGTAGAGGTCGTAAGTATTGTTTTCGAGCGGCGTGCCGGTGAGCACCACGCGGTTGCGGGCCTGCAAAAGGCGCGCCGCCCGGTAGCGCAGCGAATCGGGGTTTTTGATGGCCTGCGACTCGTCCAGAAACACGTAGTTGAAGCGGTAGTGCTTCAGGAAAGCAATGTCGGAGAGCAGCGTGCCGTAGGTGGTCAGCACCACGTCGTAGTGGGCAAAATCAGCCGCGTCGCGCGGCCGGTCCGGCCCGTGCGCCGTGAGCAGCCGCAGGCCGGGGGCAAACTTCGCCGCCTCGGCCTGCCAGTTGAAAACCAGCGACGTAGGCACCACCACCAGGCTGGCCGCGCCGGGCGCTTTGGCCCGCTGCGTGAGCAGAAAAGCCAGCACCGTAATGGTCTTGCCCAGCCCCATGTCATCGGCCAGGCAGCCGCCGAAATTGAAGGCATCGAGAAAGCCCAGCCAGCTGAGGCCATGCTGCTGGTAGGGCCGCAGCTCGCCGCGCAGGTCGGGCGGCGGAGGCAGCGGGGCAATGCCGGCGAAGCCGGCCACCCGGGCTTCGTATTCGGCCAGCCGGGAGCGGGTTTCGGGGGCCAGGGCGGCGGCCTCGTACTCGTCCCGAATGGCGGCGTAGTTGATGTTGGGCGTGCGAATCCGGTCGCCCACCAGCTCACCGGCGGCGAAGTAGCGGGCAAACTTCGCAATCCATTCTTCCGGCAAAATGCCCTGGGTGCCGTCGCCCAGCGTCACGTATTTGCTCTTGTTGCGCAGGGCTTTATGAATGCTGGAAACCGATGCCCGCAGCCCGCCAAAATGGACGTGCAGCTCCGTTTCGAACCAGTTGATTTCGGTGCCCACCCGCACCGTTACCTTCGCCTTATTGGGGTTCAGCCGGTTGTTTTTCAGCTCATTGAAGCCCAGCACCGTGATTCCTGCCTGCTCCCAGCCCTCAAACGCTTCCAGAAACCATTCCTCCTCCAGAAACTGCCGCCGCGACAGATACAGCGCCTCGCGCCCCAGCTCCAGCTGCTCCTCAAACGCCGGCTGCTGGCGCACCAGCAGTCCCGTAAACGCCAGCTCGGCCGCCCGGTCACGGGGCACCGAAAAGGGCTTGCCCGTGGCCGGGTCGGTGGCGTGAATGGTTTTGCGCGAGAGAATGGGGACTTCTACGCTGCCGTATTTCATCACGGGCAGCACGTCGATGAAGCCGCCGGAATCGGCCAGGTAAATCAGGCGCGCCGGGGCGCTCACAAAGCCCTGCTCGATTAGCTGCCCCGGCGTGGCGGGCGCCAGGTCGGTGTACACGATTTCGACCCGGTTTTCCAACCTGCTCAGAATGCTTTCCTGAAAGGCCGGAAACTGGCTCTGGTGCAGCAGCAGCGCATTGTGCCGCGCCTTAAAAAAGGTCAGCAGCCGCATCACCTCCGGCCGGTCGGGCAGGTGCCAAACACCGGGCTGCAGCGCCACAAACGCGCCGAACTTCAGGGGCAGCAGGCGCAGGTCGTGGGGCTGGCCGTTGAGCACCACGCAAACCGAGATGGCGAAAAACGGCGCTTCTTCCTCCACCAGCACCTGCACCTCCGCCTTCGCCAGCCGTAGCGCGATGGGCCGCAGCGTCGGGGCCGTGGTTTTCTCCGAAACCGGGGCGTCGCTCACGTACACAGGCAGGCCCAGCGGGTTGCGCACCAGGGCAGCCAGCGCCTGCTGGTCGGCCTCGGGGTTGCGCTCGGTGTGCTGGTGCTGCAGCTGCGAGATGCCGGTGTAGAAGCGCAGCACGGCCAGGTCGTCGCCGGCCAGCCCGGCTTCGAGGGGAGGCACCCAGGCCAGCGGGTTTTTCGGCTTGCCGCCGGCAGTCAGCGTCGCTTCGAAAAGATGGACGGTGAGATGGTCGTAAAACTTATGCCTGCCCACCACCACGATGCGCTGAGTGGGCGGGGCATCGGGCCGGGGCAAAACCGCCCGGGGCGGCGGCAGCAAGGCCTCGGCCAGCTGCCGCTGGGCAGCCGGCGTGAGCGGAAGCAAGCCCGCCCGCCGGGGCATTATCTCCAGCCGCTGATTTGCGTAGCGCAGGCTGAAGTACGCTTCCAGATTCGGCTCTTTTTCCAGGCCGTAGGGCCGGGCGGCGGCCACCAGCTGCTGGCAGCGCAGTTTCTCATCAAAAAAAACCCGCAGCTCCGGCCGGTGCAGCAGCGCCAGCAAAACGGGCACCTGGTGCTCGCACAAGGGCGAGTCCGTGACCGCCGCGCAGGGGCAGCTTATGCGCAGGCCGGCGGCCGTCTGGGTCACGGCTACCGTCGGAAACCACGATTGCGCCGAAGGCTGGCCAAAGGTCCCGTCGTTGATAAGCAGCGTTTCGGGCTCAATGGTCAGGTAATGGCGGCCGGGGGCCGGGCCGCCATCCGGGCCCGCACTGTGCGCCGCGATGAGGCCCGCCGTGAGGTCGGCTACCGCAAGGCCCTGAAAAGTATAGGTGTGCGCCGCCGGGTCGTCGTATGCAGTAGCGTCGGGTGGCATCGGCAGAGCGGGCAGGCGCGGGCTAAGGAGCTGATTAGCGCGTTGCTAATTATTGGTTTTGCAGCCCGCAAACGAGCGCACGGTGGTGTAGTGAATGCTTAAATCGGCCCGGCTGCGGTCCGTCACCACCAGCAGCACGTAGTCGGCAAAGTCGCGGGCGGGCGCATCGGCCCACAGCCCGACCTTGTCGGCAAACAGCCGGTTGTTCTCCTTGAAAACCAGCAGGTCGGCAAAGGCTTCCTCCGGCTCAACATAGACTGTGCCGTGGCAGTAGGTACGCCGGGCGGGGTCGGTTTCGAGGTACACCGAGCCGTAGATTTTGCACGGCTCCAGCGGGCCGGCAGCGGGGCTTTTGGCCGGCAGCAGGGCCAGGAAAAAGGTTAACAGGAAAGAGAGCATTTGACAAGGGTTTAGTTTTGAATGTTGAGGGTTGAGTGTCAAAGGCAATGCCACGCTACGCGTTCAACTCAACACTCAACCCTAAAAATTCAACCCTCCTTAAAACGACCGGATAATTGCCGTGAAGTCCGCCGCTTTCAGCGAAGCGCCGCCGATGAGGCCGCCGTCCACATCGGGCTGCGCAAACAGCTCTTTAGCGTTCTGCGCGTTGGCCGAGCCGCCGTAGAGAATGGTGGTATCGAGGGCCGCCTGGGCATCGTAGGCGCGGGCAATCTGCTCGCGGATGAAGGCGTGCACTTCCTGCGCCTGGGCGCTGGTGGCGGTGCGGCCCGTGCCGATGGCCCAGATGGGCTCGTAGGCAATGGTCACCTGGGCAAATTCTTCGTTGCTAAGGTGAAACAGGCCCGAAGCCAGCTGCTGGCCAATGAAGTCAAACGTTTCGTCGGCCTCGCGGGTGTCCAGCGACTCGCCCACGCAGAAGATGGGTTTCAGGCCGGCGGCCAGGGCGGCTTTCAGCTTCTGGCCCAGCAGCTCGTCGTCTTCGCCGAAATACTGCCGGCGCTCGGAGTGGCCCAGAATCACGTATTCGCAGCCCACCGACGCCAGCATCCTGGCCGATACTTCGCCGGTGAAGGCGCCGCTTTCCTTCTGGTGGCAGTTCTGGGCGCCGAGGTGGAATTTCGAGTTTTCGGGCAGCTTTTCGCCCACGCTGTGCAGAAACGGAAACGGCGGGCAAACCACGATTTCCGGGGCATTGGCGGCAGAAGCAGCTTCGCCGGCCAGGCTAGTAATTTCTTCTACCAGGGCCAGGGCCTCGGGGTAGGTCAGGTTCATTTTCCAGTTGCCGGCAACAAGGTTTTTGCGCATGATGAGCGGAGCGAGTGATGTGGGAGTACGCTCACAAAGCTACAGGCCAAAGCCGGTTGGCAACGACAGGTGCGCGGCTTACCGGCCCGCACGCTCGGCGTTGCGGGCCGCTATTTCGGCCTCCACGGCGGCAGCGGCTTCATCGCGCAGCTGCCAGGGCGTTTTGCGGCCGCCCAGGCGCGAGAAGCCAATGCCGGCCAGCGCAACGATTGCCGCCCCAATCAGCGCGGCCCAGCCCAGCTCGGGCACTTCGCGCAGCCGCACCACCCACACCCACACCAGGGCCCAGGCCACCACCAGCGGAAACACCATGTCGCGAAACACGCGGCTCATAATCAGCCCCAGCGCCACCACCACAAAAATCAGCGCCAGCGTCAAAGTCACCGAAGCGCCTTCGGCCGTCTGCCAGCCCATCTGCCGCAGGCCGATGGTGATGTTGATAACCGCGGCCACCGAAATCCAGCCCAGATACAGCGAAAACGGCACGCCGGCCAGTGCCGGTGCGGCATCGGCAAAAATGCGCCGCCGGGCCCGGCCGTACGTCACAATCAGGCTGCCGAGAATGAGCAGCATCACGCCCACGCTGGGCAAAATCAGCTCGTAGGCAAATAGCACCACCCAGGCGGCGGTAGCCAGATTTGCCACAATGAGCGGCTTGGCCAGTGCATCGGGCAGCGACAAATTGCGCTGCGCCGGCAGCAGCTGCCACACGGCATACCCCATCAGAGTCAGAAAAATTAGCCCCCAGATGCTGAATGCGTAGCCCGCCGGCGTGAGCAGCGTAGGGTATCTGGCCGAAACCGCGCCCATCGTATGCCCCGCAAAAGGATGCGTATTCGAATAATAGTTTAGCCCGATATTGCCCACGATGGCCAGTGCCGCCGTCCAGCGCCACAACTGCCCCGTAGCCGAGTGGTCGGGCGCAGCATAATGGTCTGAAACCGATTTAGAAGCAGGTTTTCGCTCCAATGGCATGGTGGACGTGGTGGGCATAATCGCAACGGTTGGGGAGGTGAGAAGCGAAAGGGCGACGAACTTACGGATTTATCTTCACCGTTGGTTCTCAATCAGACCGTTCGCACCTTACAAGACGCTAGTTATACTAAAAAAGCTTCTCTATAAACCCGCACAAATGCTATTTGGCAATCGGTCTTCGAATTATGCGGGTGGCCTTACTGCACCTTTTCGGCCAGAAAGCGGGCCGTGTGGTTGGTATCCCTGAGCTTCACCATGGCCTCGGGCGTGCCCTCAAACAGCAGATGCCCGCCGTTGAGGCCGCCCTCGGGACCGAGGTCGATAATCCAGTCGGCGCACTTGATGATGTCCACGTTGTGCTCGATGATGAGCACCGAGTTGCCCTGCTCGATGAGGGCGTTGAGCGCGCCCAGCAGCTTGGCGATGTCGTGGAAGTGCAGGCCGGTGCTGGGTTCGTCGAAGATGAACAGGATTTTCTCCTGCTGCAGCGTGGCGCCCTTGGTGAGGAAGCTGGCCAGCTTCACGCGCTGGGCCTCGCCGCCGCTCAGCGTGTTAGCCGACTGCCCGAGGCGGATGTAGCCCAGGCCCACGTCCTCGAGCGGCTTGAGGCGCTCGGCCACTTTGGGCTGGCTCTGGAAGAACTGCACGGCATCGGCCACGGTCATTTCCAGCACCTCGTCGATGCCCTTGTCCTGGAATTTAATTTCCAGAATGTCCTGCTTGAACTTGTGGCCGCCGCAGCCCTCGCAGGTCAGGTAGATGTCGGCCATGAACTGCATCTCGATTTT
This sequence comes from Hymenobacter daeguensis, assembly GCF_054780555.1. Taxonomy (NCBI): domain Bacteria; kingdom Pseudomonadati; phylum Bacteroidota; class Cytophagia; order Cytophagales; family Hymenobacteraceae; genus Hymenobacter; species Hymenobacter daeguensis. Next base: position 105,973 of record NZ_BAAGWC010000009.1, on the reverse strand, counting down.
CACCTGGCCCTCGCCCTGGCACACTTCGCAGCGCCCGCCGTCCACGTTGAAGCTGAAGTGCGAGGGCTTGAGGCCCCGCGCCTTGGCCAGCGGCTGCTCCGAAAACAGCGTCCGAATCTGGTCGTAGGCCTTCACGTAGGTCACCGGGTTCGAGCGCGAGGACTTGCCGATGGGGTTCTGGTCCACGAACTCGACGTGCGACACCTGCCCGTTCACGCCCGTCAGGCGGTCGAACTTGCCGGTGCTTTCGCCCGCGCCGCCGCCCAGCATCTTCATCAGGGCCGGGGCCAGGATGCGCTTGATGAGCGTGGACTTGCCCGAGCCCGACACGCCGGTTACCACGGTCATCACGCCCAAAGGCAGCTTCACGCTCACGTTTTTGAGGTTGTTTTCGCGGGCGCCGGTCAGCTCCAGGGCGTTGCGCCAGGGCCGTCGCACTTTGGGCACGGGCACTTCCATGCGGCCGCTCAGGTACTGGCCGGTGTAGGTTTCGGTGTCCTGCAGCAGCTCCACCATGGTGCCCTGAAACATCAGGTTGCCGCCGCCGCTGCCGGCCTCGGGACCGATGTCGATAATCTGGTCGGCGGCCTCCATCATCTTTTCCTCGTGCTCCACCACTACCACCGTGTTGCCGAGCTGCTGCAGCGAGCGCAGCACCCCGATGAGCTGCTCGGCATCCTTGGGGTGCAGGCCGATTGAGGGCTCATCGAGCACGTACATCGAGCCCACCAGCGCCGAGCCCAGCGAAGTAGCCAGCGAGATGCGCTGGCTCTCGCCGCCGCTCAGCGTGTTGCTCAAGCGGTTCATTGTCAGGTAGCCCAGGCCCACGCGGTTGAGGTATCCGAGGCGGTTGGTGATTTCCGTCACGAGGCGTTCGGCTACTTTTTGCTCGTGCTCACTCAGGGTCATGTTTTCGAAGAACGTCAGGGCCTCCGAGATGGGCAGCAGCACGATGTCGGCAATGCTGCGGCCGTCGATTTTCACGTACTGCGCGTCTTTGCGCAGGCGGGTGCCGCGGCAGTCGGGGCAGGTGGTGCGGCCCCGGTAGCGGCTTTGCAGCACGCGGTACTGAATTTTGTGGGTCTGCTCGGCCACCCATTTGAAATAGGCGTCGAGTCCCTGAAAATACTTGTTGCCGGTCCAGAGCAGGCGCTGCTCGGCCTCGCTCAGCTCATTATACGGGCGGTGAATGGGAAAATCGAAGCGGATGCCGTTTTTCAGCAGCGGCTTCAGCCACTCGCCCTGTTTTTCGGTGCGCCAGGGCGCAATGGCCCCTTCATACACCGTCATGCTCTTGTCCGGAATCACCAAATCCTCGTCGATGCCCAGCACCGAGCCGAAGCCCTCGCAGGTCTGGCACGCGCCGTAGGGGTTGTTGAAGGAGAAGAAGTTGACGCTGGGCTCTTCGAAGGTGATGCCGTCCAGCTCAAACTTATCGGAGAAGGTGCGGACGTCGTCGCCGTTCAGATGCACCACGCAGGTGCCATGGCCTTCAAAAAACGCGGTTTGCACCGAGTCCGACAGACGGAACAGCAGGTCCTCATCATCGGGCCGCAGCACGGCGCGGTCTATCATGATGTAAACGTCGCCTTTCACCTCGGGCTGCCCCTCCCCTATCAGGTCCTCAATCTGCGACGTCACGCCCTCAACCACCACGCGGCTGTAGCCTTTCTGCAGCAGCAAATCCAGCTCCTTGCTCATGGGGCGCGTCTTGTCGACACGGTGCAGCGGGGCCAGCACCATGGCACGGGTGCCCTCGGGCTGCGCGGCCAGGAAATCGACCACGTCGGCCACGTTGTCCTTGCGCACCTGCTCGCCGCTCACGGGCGAGTACGTGCGGCCCACCCGCGCAAACAGCAGCTTGAGGTAGTCGTAAATCTCGGTGCTGGTGCCCACCGTCGAGCGGTTGTTCTTGATGCTGACCTTCTGCTCGATGGCAATGGCCGGCGAAATGCCCCGGATGTAATCCACGTCGGGCTTGTCCATGCGGCCCAGAAACTGGCGGGCGTAGCTGCTCAGGCTCTCCACGTACATGCGCTGGCCCTCAGCATACAAGGTATCGAAGGCAAGGCTCGACTTGCCCGAGCCCGAGAGGCCCGTGACGACGATGAACTGGTTGCGCGGCAGAGCCACGCTGAGGTTTTTGAGGTTGTGAACCCGGGCGTTTTTGATGAGGATGAATTCGCGCGGGTCGAGGTTATCAATGGCGTTGTCGGCGGGGGCCGAAACTTGCAAAGCGTCTTTTTTGGGCATAAACGAACTAACAGCCAAGTGGGGCCGGAAGGTTTCGGCCAAGGGCATTTGCTGTGAGTACGAAGGTACGGCCGGGGCGAAGGCAATCTACCGACGTTGTAAGTCAATTGTCAGTTTTGCTGAGCTGATAATAAGGCCCATTCGCCAAGTTATGCGGGTGAGTGTTTGCGACCTGCTTGCTTGTAAACTCATTACTCCAATACACCCTAACTGTTTTGCTCTGGTCCCCAAAGTCCTCCAGCTTAAAATCCATGAACCCCAGCCGAGTACTGCTGGAATTATTCCGCGAATAGGCAAGCTTATTTCCCGAACCACGACACAATGTGCCATAGAACACGAGCGTCTGGCCCGCTGGAATATCGATTTCTGTTTCTACATTTTTATCACAGCCATCTGAGCAGAAGCCATAAATTCCCTTTGAAACCCACGACTCTTCCCAACTACACGTCATCGTCGAAATTCTGCGAGTTTTATTGCTTTTGTTCTGAAGTTTCACTTTAGCATAAAGTACAGGCCCTGCATGTTTTTTACCACTTTTATCAATCCCCGTTACTTCTACAACTACTGCTAAATCTTGATAACCGGAAATTAAGTGCTGCGCCCTTGCTGCAAAGCAACTCGTCAGCATTACCAATAAGATAATATTCTTCATAAAGGCAGTCTTTCGCAGAGGTAACGCTAAAAAATTGCTTGAAATATAAAAAGTGATTTTATCTCAACATTTAGAAATTTGTCTAATTATCTTCGTAACATTGCGCATCACTTCACCGCTACTGCTATGCCCATGCTTACCCGCTCCTTTCTCGGTGCCACCGTTGCCGCGCTGCTCGGCCTCACCGCCCATGCCCAGACCGCCCAGCCCAGCCTCACCGGCGACTGGTCGGGCACGCTGGGGCCGCTGGAGTTCACCGCGCACCTCACCGACCCGGCAGGCGGGCCGCGCACGGCCACGCTCGACATCCCGGCCCAGCACGCCAACGGTCTGGTCATGCAATTCACCGCGCCGGCCGACAGTGTGTACCTGCGCATGCGGCAGCCCGTGGCCGCACAGTTTGCCGGCCGCCGCTCGGCCGATGGCCAGCAGCTGACCGGCGAGTGGCAGCAGGGCCTGCGCTCGTTTCCGCTCACCTTCACCCGCAGCAACGGCGCAGCCAAACCTGCCGGCCCCAAGCGACCCCAAACGCCGCAGCCGCCCTTCCCCTACCAGTCGGCCGACGTGACGTTTAAAAACGACAAGGCCGGCATCACGCTGGCCGGCACCTACACCGTGCCGGCCGATAAGGGTCCGTTTCCGGCCGTGGTGCTGCTCACCGGCTCGGGGCCGGAAGACCGCAACGAAACCATTATGGGGCACCAGCCCTTCGCGGTGCTGGCCGACTACCTGACGCGCCACGGCATCGCCGTGCTGCGCTTCGACGACCGGGGCGTGGGCCAGAGCGGCGGCACGCTGAAGGGCAGCACCAGCGCCGACTACACCACCGATGCCCAGGCCGCGCTGGCGTGGCTGCGCACCCAGCCCGGCATCCGCAAAAACCAGGTGGGCCTGCTGGGGCACAGCCAGGGCGGCACGGCGGCCATTGGGGCGGCAGGCCAGCCGGGCGGCCCCGATTTTATAGTGCTGCTGGCCGGGCCGGCCCTCCCCGGCGATGAGCTGATTGTGCAGCAGTCGGTAGCCCTGGCCCGCCTGCAAACCACCGATGCCGCCCAGCTGGCCGCCACCGAAAAAACCCAGCGCGCCATGACGCAGATTATTCAGAAAACGGCTGACGACGCCCAGGTGCATACCCAGCTGCTTGCCCTCTACAACCCCACCAACGACGCCAATACGGCCGCCGCGCTGGAGTCGCAGCTCGGCATGATGACTTCGCCCGACTACCGCCACCTGCTGGCCGACCGCCCGGCCCAAACGCTGGCCAAAGTGCGTTGCCCGGTGCTGGCCCTCGGCGGCAGCAAAGACCTGCAGGTGCCCGCCACCGCCAACCTGGCCGCCACCACGGCGGGCCTGAAGGCGGCCGGCAACCGCGACGTGACCGTGAAAGAACTGCCCGGCCTCAACCACCTGTTTCAGACGGCCGGCACCGGCAGCCCGGCCGAGTACGGCACCATCGAAGAAACGTTTTCGCCGGGGGCGCTGGCCGTCATTGGCGACTGGATAGCGCAGCATACCCGGAAATAGTACGCACTCCGGCGGTGCCGTTTTTGTAGCAAGGCTGCCTCGCAAGGGCAGCCTTTCTTATTCGAAATACCTGACTGCTCAAAGACCAAAAATCATTGCCTGCAAAAAACATTTGTTGTACTTTTCGACCTTCATTGTCTTTTATATGTTATTCATTGCGCTTTTTATAGTCTGATTCCATGATAAGATTTATACTTGCCGCCCTTCTTCTACTGGCACTCATCACCGGAAGTGTGGTGGTAGCCTTTGCGGCACCGCCCGCCCCCGTGCCGCTCAACGGCCAGTGGAAGGGCCCCCTGAAGCTGCTTGGTGGCGAAATCACCGTCATCATCACCATCGTACCGCTCACCAACGGCACCTACTACGCGGCCCTCGATGCCCCGCAGCAGCGCATCAGCCGCATGCCGGTGGACGTGGAGCTGAAGGATGACAACCTGACGCTGCGCATCGAGCAGGCCGGCAGCAGCTTCGTGGGCAAGGTGCAGGACGAGGGCGCGACCCTCAGCGGCATCTGGAAGCAGCCCGGCGTAACCGGCCCGATGGTGCTCAAGCGGGCCGAGGCTTCCAAGCAGGCCGTTACCAGGTTTAAGGCCACGCCGCCCTACCGCGAGAGCGACGTTGCGTTTACCAACCCGGCCACCAAAAACCGGCTGGCCGGCACGCTCACCATTCCGGCGGGCGAGGGACCGTTTGCGGGCGTGGTGCTGGTTTCCGACTCAGGGCCGCAGACCCGCGACGTGGACGTGAACGGCTACCGCATGTTTGGCCAACTGGCTGACTACCTGACGCGCCACGGCATTGCCGTGCTGCGGTTTGATGACCGGGGCGTGGGCAAATCGACCGGCCACTACGCCACCGCCACCACCGCCGATTTCGTGACCGATGCCCAGGCCGCCCTCACGTTCCTGCGCGCGCAGAAGCTGGTGGCAGCGCACCGCGTGGGCCTGCTGGGCCACGGCGAGGGGGCCAACGTGGCGCTGCTGGCCGCCGCTACACCGGGCCGGGCGCCGGCCTTCGTCGTGTCGTTGGCCGGGTACGGGCAGCTGGGCAGCGAGGTGCTGCGCCGCCAGCAGAGCGAAATCATGCGCCTGATTGGGGCCGACCCTTCGCAGGTGAAAGCAGCCCAGGACGTGTACCAGCGCACGGTGGACGTAATTCGCCAAACCCCCGACAACGCCGTGGCCCGTCCTAAGGTAGCTTCGCTGCTCACGGCGGCCAACATGGGCCTCGATGCCAGCATGGCCCGGGCCCGGGCCGTGCAGCTGACCTCGCCGTGGTCGCGCTATTTCTTCGACTTCGACCCGCAGGCCAAGCTCGACAAGGTGCAGTGCTCGGTGCTGCTGCTCAACGGCACGTCCGATTTGCAGGTATCGAGCAAGCGCAACATGGTGCCGCTCTACAAGGCCCTGCGCCGCGCCAAGCGCACGGCCACCGAATACAAGCTCGACGGCATCAACCACTTGTTTCAGCCCGCGCCCAACCAGTGGCCCATGATAAACGGCACCCAGCAGGCCGTTTTCTCACCCGAGGGCCTGAAGCTCATCCATGCCTGGGTGGCCCAGGAAACCCGCCCGCCCGGCGACCCGCTCCCCGTGACGGTGAAGCGCCCCGGCCCTACCCGCAAAACCAACCGCACGCCCAGCACCAGCAAGGCCCGGAGCTAGTTTCCGGGGGTGGTACGGCCGGGCTATTTTGCTTATACTTGCACGCTGTCCTCGTATAAATGAGGGCTTTGGCTACCTGCTCCGCTTCTTCTACCGCCATGTCTGCCCTGCCCTCCCCGCGTCCGCGCTGGTCCTGGAATGCCCTTAACCCAATGCGCTGGGTCCGGCGCTACTTCGGCTACTCGCGCGGTGAGGCACGGGGCATGGTGGGCATCCTGCTGCTGATGGCAGGCTTCGTGACCGCACCCATTCTGCTGCGGCCCGAGCTGCCCAGCTACCTGCCATCTGCCGACCAAAAGGCGCTGAATGAGCTGGCTGCGCAGCTAAAAGAGCACCGCACCACCGACCCCGGCTACGCCAGCCGCTACCCGAAGCGGGAGTATAAAAAGTTCGAGCGCGGCGCTTCCCGCTATCCGCAGGTGGCGCGCGTGCGCCTGGCCCCTTTCGACCCCAACACGCTCTCGGCCGAAGGATGGGAGGCGCGCGGCGTGCCGCACTTTGTAGCCAGCCGCATGGTGAAATACCGCGAGGCGGCCGGCGGCTTCAAGGCCAAAGCGCAGGTGAAGAAGATGTACGGGCTGGAAGACTCGGTGTACCAGCGCCTGGCCCCGTTTATGCAGCTGCCCGACGAAGCCCCCAGGCGCGACTACGCGGCCAGCAGGCCGGGGCCGGACGGCAAGCTTCCGCCTTTCGCCAGCGCCGATGGTGCACCGGCCAAATTTCCCCGCAAGCCGCGCAACCTCCGGCCCTTCGACCTGAACACGGCCGATACCACGCAGCTCATGCAGATTCGGGGCATTGGCGCGGGCCGGGCCAGGTGGGTGGTGCGCTACCGCAACCAGCTCGGCGGCTATTTGCGCGAGGACCAGCTCGACGAGGTTTTCGTGCTGCGCGACGCGCCGGACTTGCGCGACAGCCTTCGGAAATACACCTTCATTGCGCCGGGCTTCGCACCCAAAACTCTGAACGTGAACACGGCAACGTTTGACGAGCTGTACCTGCAGCCCTACATCGGCAAGCCCCGGGCGCGCATCATTGTGGCGTATCGGCAGCAGCACGGACCGTTTAAAACGGTGGAGGATTTAAAGCAGATTCCCATTCTGAAGCCGGCCGACTGGGAGAAAATGCGGCCTTACGTGCGCTGCGAGTAAGCCCGCCACCGGGCTCTTCGAAAAAAGATTCGCCGGTAAGCAACCCTTGGAAATGGTAGTATCGTAGTAGGTGGTTGAACTTACCCGCCCGGCCAGCCCCACCAACGGGACACCAGCGGCTGAATAAGACCGGACTTCTCTTCCCTCCTACTTATGATGGATAACCCTACGCCCGATGCGGCTGCGCAGCCCGACGGCCTGGTGCCCAGCGACGGCCGCCGCTCGTTTATCAAGCAAGCCACCGGGCTGCTGGGCCTGGCCCTGGCCCCGCCCCTCATCGGCCAGGCCGAGCGGCTCACGGCGCTGTCGAAGAAGGTAGCCGGCGTGAGCGAGATGCGCCTGAAAGTGAACGGCACGCTGCGCACCATTCAGGCCGAGCCCCGCGTGACGCTGCTCGACGCCCTGCGTGAGCGCCTCGACCTCACGGGCTCGAAGAAAGGCTGCGACCACGGCCAGTGCGGGGCCTGCACCGTGCTGGTGGACGGCCGCCGCGTGAACAGCTGCCTCACCCTGGCCGTGATGGTGCAGGGCAAGGAAATAACCACCGTAGAAGGCCTGGCCAAAGGCGAAGAGCTGCACCCGCTGCAAGCTGCCTTCATCGAGCACGACGGGTTTCAGTGCGGCTACTGCACGCCCGGCCAGCTCATGTCGGGCGTGGCGTGCCTCAAAGAAGGCCACGCCAAAACCGATGCCGACGTGCGCGAGTGGATGAGCGGCAACCTGTGCCGCTGCGGGGCCTACCCCAACATTGTGGCCGCCATCCGGCAGGTGGAGCAGAGTGGTTTTAAAGGGTAAGTTTTAGACGCAGGACCATGAACGACTTCACCTACCTCCAGCCCACCCAGCCGAAAGAAGCCACCGCTGCCGTGCGCGACAACAAGGAGGCTGCTTTCATCGCCGGCGGCACGACGCTGCTCGATTTGATGAAGCTTAATGTGGAAAACCACAACGAGCTTGTGGATATCAACAACCTCGCTTTCAGAGGAATCGAGCAAACCAGCGACGGCCTGCGCATTGGGGCGCTGGAGCGCATGAGCGACGTGGGCGAGCACCCGCTGGTGGTGCAGAACTACCCGGTGGTGTCGCAGGCGCTGCTGCTGGCGGCTTCGCCGCAGCTGCGCAACATGGCCAGCATCGGGGGCAATATTCTGCAGCGGACGCGCTGCGGCTACTTCCGCGACACGGCCTTCCCGTGCAACAAGCGCGTGCCCGGCTCGGGCTGCCCGGCGCAGGACGGCGAAAACCGGGGCCTCGCCATCCTGGGCACCAGCAAGTCGTGCATCGCCACCTTTCCCGGCGACCTGCCCGTGGCCCTGGCTGCGCTCGATGCCGTGCTGCTGCTGGAAAACGCCAAGGGCAAGCAGCGCCGCGTGCCGCTGGTCGATTTTCACCTGATGCCCGGCGACACGCCCCAGAAGGAAACCGTGCTGGAACCCGGCGAGCTGATTGTGTCCGTCACGATTCCGGCCGCCGCGCACGCTCGCAACTCAACGTACCTGAAAGTGCGCGACCGCACCTCCTACGCCTACGCGCTGGCTTCGGCGGCCGTAGGCCTGGATGTGCAGGGCGGCACCATTCGCGCGGCGCGGGTGGCGCTGGGCGGCGTGGGCACCAAGCCCTGGCGCTCGGCAGCGGCTGAGAAAATCCTGACCGGTGCGCCGGCCACCGAGGCCACGTTTCGGGCTGCTGCGCTGGCCGCCCTGCGCGACGCCCAGCCCCGCGAACAGAACCGCTTCAAAGTAGAATTGGCCCAGAACACGCTGGTGCGCGCCCTCACCGACCTGGCCACCAAGTCTTAACGCACCCGAGCCATGTACGACAACGAACCTGCTTTCTTCGAAACCTCGCCCAGGCCCAACGTGGTGGGCAAGCCGCTCAACCGCGTGGACGGACGCGACAAGGTGATGGGCCGGGCCAAATACGCGGCCGAGTACCCGCTGCCCGGCCTCACCTACGGCGTGCTCAAAACCAGCGACATCGCCAAGGGCCGCATTCAGAGCATCGACACCAGTGCGGCGGCCAAAGAGCCCGGCGTGCTGGCCATCTACACCCACCTCAACCTGCCGCCGCTGGCCAAAACCCCCAACGATGCCGAGGGCAAAAAAGCCATTGGCGCGCCCATGGGCTTCCTGCCGCTGACTTCGGATGTCATTTATTACGCCGGCCAGCCCGTGGCCATCGTGGTGGCCGATACCTTCGAGCGCGCCACCCAGGCCGCCCGGCTGGTGCGCGTGAGCTACGCTGCTGACAAGCCCATTGCGGCCTACACCAACCCGGCGGCCCAGCTGTTCGACCCCGAGAAAATTCAGGATGGCAAGGCCGACGGGCACGTGCGGCGCGGCAATGCCAAAGCCGCGCTGGCCAGCGCGCCGGTGAAGCTCACGGCCACCTACACCCACGCCATCAACCACCACAACCCGATGGAGCCGGGCGCCACCACCGCCGTGTGGGAAGCCCCCGACCGCCTCACCGTGTACGAGGCCACGCAGGGCGTGACGCGCACCCAGAAGGCGCTGTCCACCATGCTGGGCTTGCCGCAGGACCAGGTGCGGGTCATCACCAAGTTCATCGGGGGCGGCTTTGGCTGCAAGGGTTCGTGCTGGCCGCACACCGTGCTCACGGTGCAGGCCGCCAAAGGCGTGGGCCGGCCGGTGAAGCTGGTGCTCACGCGCCAGCAGCAGTTCACGAGCATGGGCCACCGCGAAGACCAGACCCAGACCCTGAGCGTGGGCGCGACCAAAGAAGGCAAGCTGCTGGCGCTGGTGCACGAAAAAACGTCCACCACCTCGCCCTGGGATAACTACGCCGAGGCCAACAGCAAAATCATCAACCTGCTCTACGAGTGCCCCAATTTCGAAGCCAGCTACCAGCTGGCCCGGGGCAACGTGATGACTTCCACCTTCACCCGCGCCCCGGGTGAGGCACCGGGCTCGTTCGCCATCGAGTGCAGCATGGATGACCTGGCCTACCAGCTGGGCATCGACCCCATCCAGATTCGGCTGCTGAACTACGCCGAAAAAGACCCCAGCACCGGCCAGCCTTGGAGCAGCAAAGGCCTGCGCGAGTGCTACGCCCGTGGTGCAGAGCTGTTTGGCTGGAGCAGGCGCAACCCCAAAGCCGGGGTGACGCGTGATGGCAAAACCCTGGTGGGCTGGGGCATGGCCACGGCCAGCTACCCGGTGCACAACTCGCAGGGCACGGCCCGCGTGCGCCTCTACGCCGACGGCCACGCCGTGGTGCAGGCCGGCGCCACCGACCTCGGCACCGGCACTTATACCGTGATGACGCAGGTGGCGGCCGATTCGCTGGGTTTGCCGCCCGAGAAAATCCGCTTCGAGCTGGGCGATACCAAACTACCCACGGCCCCCAACTCGGGCGGCTCGGTGGCAGCGGGCACGGTGTCGTCGTCCGTTTATATGGCAGCGCAGGACGTGTGGGAGCGGCTGACCAGAATGGCCATTAAAGACCCCAAGTCGCCCCTTTTCAAGGCGAAGCCCGAAGACGTGGTGATGGAGAAAGGCCGCCTGCAGCTGAAAGCTACCCCCGCGAAAGGCGAAGACTTCATGGCCCTGATGAAGCGGGCCGGCCTGGACGACATTGAAGGCACCGGCCAGGGCAAATACGGCGCGGGCTACGAGGCCGGCCAGCGCGCCAACACCGCCAGCGACGCCCACAAGGACGAAGCCGGCAAGCACTCCATGCACTCCTTCGGCGCGCATTTCTGCGAGGTGCATGTGGACCCGCAGCTTGGCACCGTGCGCGTTACGCGCTGGGTGAGCGTGCACGCCGCCGGCCGCATTCTCAACGCCAAAACGGCCCGCTCCCAGATTATCGGCGGCAGCATCTTCGGCATCGGCGCGGCCCTGATGGAAGCCACCGTGCGCGACCCGCACTACGCCCGCTATACCAACGCCGACCTGGCCGACTACCACATCCCCGTAAACGCCGACATCCCGGACATGACCGTGGAATTCATCGACGAGCACGACCCCTACATCAACGCCATGGGCGTGAAAGGGATTGGCGAGATTTCGATGGTGGGGGTATCGGCCGCCGTGGCCAACGCCGTGTTCCATGCCACCGGCAAGCGCGTGCGCGATTTGCCCATCACGCCCGACAAAATTCTGGGCACGAAGGCTGTTTGATTTATGACTGCTGACACCCTTTCCAGCGCCACCGCTCCTGCTTCGGCCGGGCCGGTGGCGCTGCTGTTGCTGGCTGCCGGGGCCTCTACCCGCATGGGCCGGCCCAAGCAGCTTCTACCCTACCACGGCAAAACGCTGCTGCGTCGGGCGGCCGAAACGGCCGTGGCCAGCGGCTGCGCCCCCATTATTTTAGTAACCGGCGCACTACATGAGGCATTGGTGGCCGAAGTGGCCGACCTGCCCATCCGGGCGGTGCACAATGCCGCCTGGGAAACGGGAATGGCCTCGTCCATTCGAACCGGGCTGGGGGCCCTGGCCGTGGCGCGGCCCGCGGCCGTGCTCATCATGCTCTGCGACCAGCCCTTGGTAACGCCGGAGCTATTGCGCCAGCTGGCAGCCCAGCATCGCCAAACCCAGGCCCCTATTGTGGCGGCGGCCTACGGCGATACGCTGGGCGTACCGGCCATCTTTTCCCAGACCATGCTGCCCGATTTGCTTCAGCTGCAAGGACAGCAGGGCGCGGTGCGGCTCGTGGCCAGCCTGGGCACCCTGGTGGGCCGGGTGCCTTTTCCGGCGGCCCGGTTCGATGTAGACACACCGGCGCAATACGCCTCGTTGTTGCACGAAAACCCTTACTAAAGCCGGCTGTCAGCCGCAGCCCCAATCCGTAAGTACATGCCCGCACCCACCGACTGGCTGCACATTGCCCAGCGCCTGCAAGCCCTCGCCCAAACCGGCCTCGCCTACGCTTCCAACGGTTTCGAAACCGAGCGCCATCAGGAAATCCACGCCCTCAGCATGCAGATGCTGGCCAATCTCACCCACGAGCCAGTGGCCCGGCTCAACGCCGTTTTTGCCAACGAAACCGGTTATCCTACGCCCAAAGTGGACATTCGGGCCGTCCTCTTCCGAGGTACTGATGAGCTCCTGATGGTGCAGGAAAAGATAGATGGCAACCGCTGGTCGTTGCCCGGCGGCTGGGCCGACGTGGGCTACACGCCCTTCGAAGTGGCCGTGAAGGAAGTGCAGGAAGAAACCGGCCTCGCCTGCCGGGCCGTGCGCCTGCTGGCCTTGCTCGATAAAAAGCAGCACCAGCACCCGCCGCAGCCGTGGTACGTGTACAAGGCCTTCGTGCTGTGCGAAGCTACCGGCGGCAGCATCCAGCCCTACACCAACGAAACCGCCGAAGTACGCTGGGTGCACCGCGACGAGTGGCCCACGCTCGATTTATCAGTGGACCGCGTGACCCTGGCCCAGCTCGAAACCATGCTGGGGTTTGCCCGCAACCCCGATTTGCCTACGCTCTGCGATTGAAGCAACCTACTTCGCCGCCCCCGATTCCAGCTTCCGCAGCTTGTCGGCCCGCCAGGCCGTGACGGCCACCACCAGCAGCGTCATCAGGCCGCCGAATACCACCGAGCGCACCGTGCCCAGCAGCTTGGCCGCCGCGCCGCTCTCGAAGGCCCCAATCTCGTTTGAGGAGCCAATAAAGATATTGTTCACCGCCGATACCCGGCCCTTCATGTATTCCGGCGTGTAGGTGTGGATGAGCGTGGAGCGCACAATCACCGACACCGAGTCGAACACGCCCGTCAGAAACAGCAGAAACAGCGACAGATAGAAGTTTTTCGACAGCGCAAAGGCAATGGTGGCCAGCCCGAAGCCCGCCACCGCCCACAGCAGCTTGCGCCCGGCGTGGCGCTTCAGCGGGAAGTAAGTCAGGAAAACCGCCATCAGCACCGAGCCGATGGCCGGCGCCGCCTCCAGCTGCCCAAAGCCGGCCGCGCCCACCTTCAGAATGTCGGTCGCAAACACCGGCAGCAGCGCCACCGCCCCCCCAAACAGCACCGCAAACATATCCAGCGACAGCGCCGCCAGCACCAGCTGGTTGCTGAAAATAAAGCGCAGCCCGCTCAGCACGCTGTCTTTCAGGTTGAGCCGCTCGCCCTCCATCGGCGGCAGCTCGCGGCTTGCAATGCGTACAAACTGGAACAGCGCCAGCGCCAGCAGGCTCGTGCTCACCAGGTACGAATCGGCCACGCCCAGCCTGGCAATCAAATACCCGCCGATGGCCGGCCCCAGCACCGACGAGGCTTGGTAAGTCGTGCTATTCCAGGTAATGGCGTTGGGCAGCAGCACCCGGTCGGGCAGCAGCTGCGGCATGAAGGAGAACAAGGCCGGCCCCATAAAGCCCCGCGCAATGCCGCTCACGAAAATCACCCCGTACAGCGGTATTGTGTAGAGCGCATCCTTGGCCAGCAGCCCAATGCCGTAGGGGCTGGCAAAAAATGCCAGCGCCGCCGCGCACAGCAGCAGCAGCGCCAGGGCCACCACCACAATGTTCTTGCGCCGCACCGAATCGGCCACGTAGCCGGCATAAAGCGACACCACAATGCTGGGCACGGCTTCCGACAAGCCAATCAGGCCCAGCGCCAGCGGGTTGTTGGTGAGGTGGTAAATCTGCCAGCTTACGACCAGGCCCTGCACCCGCGTGGCCACCGTGAGCAAGGTGCGGGCCGACACCAGGCGGCGAAAATCGGGAATGCGGAGGGCCGCGTAGGGGTCGTGGGCCGGGGCCTCGTCGGGGGTCGGGAGCATAGAGTAACCAAGGTGGCCGGTGTGGCGGCCCGTCGTAAAGGTAAACCGGGCCAGCGGCGGCAGGTTGGATTGGCGCCCGGCTTGCGCCTACCTTGTGTACGCAACCCCCACGGCTGCCCCACTCCCCCTCATGTTCGATTTCGGCCTGGAAATAACGCCCCGCCCCGACCTGCCGGCCATCGTGGCCCGCTGGCAGCGCGAAATCACCGAGCCCGAATTGCAGCGTGGCTACCTTGCCATCCTCGACGCCGGCGACGCCCTCGGCTGCTGGCGCTGGCTCCTCGACCTGCGCCGCCGCGAAGAGCTGGCCTCGCCCGCGCTGGGCCTTTGGATGCACAACGACTTTTTTCCGCGACTTGCCGGCCGCTACCCGGCGGCGGTCCGCATTGCTTTTCTCATCTCGCCGCTGCGGGCCGCGCAGGAAAAATCCAGCAGCTCTGCCGCTGGCCTGAGTGCCGACAGTCGTGGGGAACATGGCTACCAATCCGGTCTTTTCACCGACGAAGCCGCCGCCTACCAGTGGCTGGCCCAGTGATTCCGGAGCACGAGCCACAAAGTTTTACGCTGTGCCGGAAACTTTTTTTCGAAAAAACACCTAAGCCGTTTTCTCAAAAAATGGCCTGGATGAAGTTTCCGGGAAGGTTGCTCGCTTTTTGCAAAAAGATTTTGTCATTTTTCGACCAATCCCTATTGCGAAAGTGGAGTGCGTTTCTCTACATTTGAATCGATGCAAGCGCGCTGAAATCCCGGCTGCCGCATCCCCTCCAATTTTTTTTCTCGGTAACTGCATACTATGGCCTAAAGCTCTACGTTCCCCTATTCCGTAGCCCTTTATGGACCTCTTGCAACCGAGCGACTCCGCGCTCATCTCGCTCTACCTGGCCGGCCAGGAATCCGCTTTCGCCATCCTCCTGGAGCGGCATCGCAGTCGTGTGTTCACGACCATTCTCCTCATCGTGCGCGACGAGGACGTGGCCGAGGACCTCTTGCAGGATACGTTCATCAAGGCCATTCACACCATGAAGAGTGGGCGCTACAACGAAGAGGGCAAGTTTGCCCCCTGGATTTGCCGCATCGCCCACAACCTGGCCATCGACTCGTTTCGCCGGGGCAAGCGGGCACCCCACGTCAGCCTCACCGACAACGAGCGCCTGAGCAATACGTTAACCATTGCCGATGACGGCCCGGACGATATTCTGGCCCGCGAAGAAACCCACACCCGCCTGCGGGCGTTAATCCAGGAACTGCCCGCCGCCCAGAAAGAGGTGCTGCTGATGCGCCACTACGGCGACATGAGCTTCCAGGAAATTGCCGACGCAACCGGCGTGAGCATCAACACCGCTTTGGGCCGGATGCGCTACGCGCTGATAAACCTGCGGAAGAAAATGACCGCAAATTCCCTCGATTATGATTCAAACCTTACCCCATTCGACACTTCTCCAGTATGTGTACAACGAATTGCCTCCTGAAAGGCAGCGCGAGGTAGAGGAGGTCCTGCAGCACGACCCGGACTTGGCCGCGACCTGCGCCGACCTCCTTTTGGCCCAGCGGGCTCTCGACGGCGTGCGTCGGGAACCGCGGCCCGAAACCTCCGAGGCCATTTTGCGCTACTCGCGCACTTTTTTGAGCAAGTCCTGAGCCCCTTCAATTTTTTGTGGCTCCCGCTGCACGCGCCCCGCTGGCGCGAGAAGCTGAAGCATGAGAAGACAGACCGTTAGTAACCGTCTGTCGTGCCGAACACAGAGAAGCACCTTATTACGCCGGAACAAGTTGTTCGAGCGTGACAGGGTGCTTCTCTGCGTTCAGCACAACCGCTCCACACAAGCCCGTTGGATAACGACACTGCAGCTCTTTCTACTTTTGCTGCCCCTCTCATTCTTCACTGCATGACTCGCGCCGAACGGTTCCGCTTCCTACTCGACTATTTCACCACCAATTTTCCGGAGCCGAAAACCGAGCTTGCCTACCGCAACCCCTACGAGCTGATTGTGGCCGTCGTGCTCAGCGCCCAGTGCACCGACAAGCGCGTGAACCAGGTGATGCCCGCGCTGCTGGCCGAATTTCCTACCGCCGCCCACCTCGGTGCGGCCACGGCCGAGGATATTTTTCCTTTCATCCGCAGCGTTTCTTACCCGAATAATAAAGCTAAGCATCTGGCCGGCTTGGGCCGAATGATTACCGAGGACTTCGGCGGCGAGGTGCCCAGCCAGCTCGACGAGCTCCAGCGCCTGCCTGGTGTGGGCCGCAAAACGGCCAACGTGGTGGTTTCCGTCATCTACAACCAGCCCGCCATGGCGGTTGATACGCACGTTTTCCGGGTGTCGCACCGCATCGGCCTGGTGCCGAAAACGGCCACGACGCCGCTGGCCGTGGAGAAGGGGCTGGTGAAGTACATTCCGCAGGAGCTTATTGCCAAAGCGC
The DNA here is from genome assembly GCF_054780555.1 of Hymenobacter daeguensis. Lineage (NCBI taxonomy): Bacteria > Pseudomonadati > Bacteroidota > Cytophagia > Cytophagales > Hymenobacteraceae > Hymenobacter > Hymenobacter daeguensis. The sequence continues at coordinate 89,565 of NZ_BAAGWC010000009.1, read as the reverse complement.
ACCATTGGCTGATTCTGCACGGCCGCTACATCTGCGTGGCCCGCACGCCCAAATGCAGCAGTTGTCCGCTCGCGCCCAGCTGCGCCTATTTCGAAAAAACCTTTAGCAAGCCACCGGTGGCCAAGCCGAAGCCGACAGCGTAACAGCGGACTGCCTGTCGTTACAAATATGCCCGCCTTCGCTTTGGCATAAGCCGGTATAAACCCGGCACTGTTCGGCACAAACCGTTGCATATTACAGTGTAACCCGCGCCCAGGCTTTATCCGGCCGCAGCTTCCAGTATCTGCTGCACACGGGCGGCGAGCAGTTGGCGGTCGAACTCCTGAATGGCCAGCCGGTGGCCCTTGGCTCCTGCTTCGGCCAGCAGCCCGGGCTGGGCTAACAGCTCCCGCAACCGGCTCACAAGAGCCATCGCGTTGCCGGCCGGCACGTACCAGCCGCAGCCGTGCTGCTCCACCAGCGCTTTCGTCCAGCCGGTATTCGTCACCACCACGGGTGTGCCCACGGCCAGCGAATCATAGAGTTTGGCCGGCGAATTGGAATCCAGCACCGGCAAGCCCAGGAACGACACCACCGATACCGTGGCCAGCGCAAACCAGCTGAATACCTCGTGCCGCGCCTGCCCGCCCACCAGCCTGATGCGCCCCGGCCACCGCGCCGCCGCCGCCGCAATCAGCGGCTCGAAATAGCCGTGCCCCAGAAACAGCCAGACGGCTTCTGAATCGGCAGCGGCCATCGCCTCGGCCGCCGCAACCAGCGTTGGCACATCATTGGCCCGCCCAAAGGTGCCGGCGTATAAAATCACCTTTGCCCCCGCCAGCCCGTGCTGTTGCCGGAGTGCCGCTACGGCCTGGGGCGTAGCGCGAGCCGCCAAATCCAGGTCGGTGCCGTTGAGCACGGTGGTGACTTTGCCGGCCGGAATGCCCAAATCCGTCACGTAGCGCGTCATATCCGGCGAAAGCGGCAGAATGTGCCGGGCGCTTTTGTACAGCCGCTTTTCCAGCTGGTACAGCTGCTGCCGGGCCAGTGCGGTGGGTACTGCCCCCATCGCAATCGGGAAAGCCGGCCACAAATCCTGCACCTCGAACACCCACGGCACCCGCCGCCAGCGCGCCACCTGCGCCGCCGCCCAGGCCGCCGTCAGCGGCGTACTGATGCCCCATATCACGTCCGGCTTGTCAATGCGCAGCCCTTCGCGCACGGCCCAGGCGGCGTATTGCGCAAACGCCAGCGCCCGCCGCGCCGGCCCCATTTTGTTCTCGTAGGGCACCTCTGCCGCCCGAATTTCCACTCCCGCCGGCACCCAGGCAAACTCCTGCGTCAGCCGCTGGCTTTTCCAGGCGGGCGTAGTCAGCAGCGTCACCCGATGCGTTTTGGCAATATGCGCCAGCAGCGTGTAGTGCCGGCTCGTGGCCGGGCAGTCGGGATTGGTGTGGTACTGGCTGAAAACGGCAATGTGCATGAAGTCAAGTGGTGAATGGCTGAATGCGTGAATGGGTGAATACTTGGCGGTAGCCGCCCGTTCGCCCGTTCTGCCGCTCACCCATTACCTTTTCGGCCGGTAGTGCGAGTCGTTCAGAATGCGCTGGGCATTCTTCTCTGCCATCAGGCGGGCCAGGCTCACGTCGGGATGCTCGGCCACGTACTTGCGGATGATTTGCAGGCCCACCCACTGCCCCACCCGGCCGGGGCAGGTTTTGTCGATTTCGGGCACATTGGGCCGCTCGCCCACGTATTTCTGCAGCTGAAAGGGCGTGGTTGAGTAGAGCAGGTTTTTCTCCAGAAAATGCGCCCACACCCGGCCTTCGTTGGCCTCCAGGCCCACCATTTCGCGCTCGGTATAGCCCATCAGCAGCGAATCAGGAGTGCAGGGCAGCACCCGGCTGGCAAAGTACAGCGCCTTGCCCTGGTGTATCATGGCATCCAGCATGGTGTTGGCAGTCAGCTCGTGGCGGTTGTATTTGCTCGAAACGGCCTGGGCCACCAGCGGCATCAGGCCGGCCGGGTTGTAGCGACGCAGCATATACTGCGGCAGGTCGGGCCGCTTGCTGGCTTTGGGGCCCGCAAACCAGTCAAGGCTCATCACCAGCAGGCTGTCGTTCACGTAGATATCCTTGGCCAGAAAGCCACTCACGTAGGTAGCCGTCGGCGGCACCCGGAAATCGGTGAAATAATAATGCACCCGCCGGAACATCTCCCCCAAATCGTGGCGCAAGGCCGCACTATCAGGAAAGGCCGCGGCCGTTTCCTGGCCCAGCTGTTGCAGCGCCGGGTTGGTTGCCAACTGCACCAGGCTGCTGTCGAGCGCTGCTTCGGTAGCCGGCTGGCGTTGCAGATAATACTTCGCAAACGTCGGGTTAGCATCCATAAAGCGCTGCGCATCGGCCGGCGTTTTCAGGCCGAAAAAGGCAGGCTCCAGCCGTTTCAGGCGCATGGGCACGGCCGCCGCATCCTCGGCATCGTCGGGGCGGCAGCCCTCGGCCGGTCCGCTCTTACAAGCGCTCAGGCCTAAGCCGATTCCCAGAAACAAGGGCAGCCACCGCCGCCAGGCAAAATTATTCGTATTCACACGCGTTACTTTGATGTAAAATTAGCCAAAACCTGTCGGCTGTCGGCATTGGCCGGGCGCAATCGTATTTATCCAGTTTGTATGAAGAAGCTACTCCTCCCCCTATTGGCCCTTGCTGCTACCATCGGCACTGCGTCGGCGCAGGTCGAAATCGGCCTGAAAATATCGCCCTCCATTACCAGCCTGCGGGCCGAGTCAACTTCTGCCAACGCCTTCAAAAGCGACGGCAGCCAGTTTGGTTTCGGCGGTGGCCTGGTGGTCGATTATTTCTTTGGGGAAAACTACGCTTTCAGCACCGGCCTGCTGCTCACCGGCAAGGGCGGCACCATTGCCTATACCGATGTATCGGGCAATGTTCCCCTCCCGGTTAAAATGAAGCTGACCACGCAGTATCTGGAGCTGCCGCTGTCAGTCAAGCTGTTCACCAACGAAATTGCCCCCGCCACCCGTCTTTACTTTCAGGTTGGCGGCTCCTTAAACGTGCCCATCGGTACGCGCATCGGCGGCGAGAAATTCTACCGGGACCCCGCCACCGGCGTCGAAAACAAAGCCAGCGACTACATCTACTTCATTGATGCCGATGCCCTGGCCGGCCTGGGCGTGGAGTACCAGCTGGGCAAAAGCACCAAGGTATTTGCTGGTTTCAGCTACCATCGCGGCCTGGTTGACGTCGACCACTATTTCGAAAGCAAGCGCGACTTCAAAGACGTCACGCTTAAAAACAGCGGCGTTGCGCTGGACCTGGGCATCAAGTTTTAGGTTTTCGAATCAGGCAAAAAGCCCCGCCGGCAGCACGAATGCTCCGGCGGGGCTTTTTGTCTGCTTGCCTTTTAGCGAGTGCTAATCCACAATTTCCACCTCGCGGTCCTGCAGGCGGCTCATGGCGGCAGCCGACGAACGCAGCTGAATTTCCTCACCCCGCTCGTCTTCGATGCGGTAGTCGGTGAGGCCCAGGCTGCTGTCGTTCACAACTTTCACCCACTTGTAGTACTTGAGGTACCATTTCATCTGGCGCGAAATCAGGCCCTTCGTGTAGTAGGCATACAGGAACGGGTGCACCGACAGCGTGATGCCCGACTGGTTCTGGTTCACCAGCAGGTCGTCGATGCTGTTGTCGATGTCGTCCGTCACCTGGATAGAGGCCGAGATTTTGCCGGTGCCGCCGCAGGTGGGGCACACCTCGCCGGTCACGATGTTCTCGGCCGGGCGCACCCGCTGGCGGGTGATTTGCAGCAGGCCAAACTTCGTGATGGGCAGCACCGTGAACTTGGCTTTGTCGTGCTTCATCACGTCGCGCACGGCATCTTCCACCTTCTTGCGGCTTTCGGCCGAGCGCATGTCAATGAAATCGACCACGATGATGCCGCCCATGTCGCGCAGGCGCAGCTGGCGGGCCACTTCCTTGGCTGCCAGCATGTTAATCATCAGCGCCGTCGCTTCCTGGTCGTTTTCCTGGTTGCTCTTGCTGCCCGAGTTCACGTCGATGACGTGCAGGGCTTCGGTGTGCTCAATCACGAGGTAGCCGCCACCGGGCACGGTCACAGTCTTGCCAAACAGCGTTTTCAGCTGCTTCTCAATGCCGGTCTGCTCGAAGATTTTGATTTTCGAGTTGTGCAGCTTCAGCAGGCCAAGTTTATCGGGCGCAATTTTCTGCAGGTAGTCGCGCATCTCGTCGTACATCGCCGGGGCATCCACGGTAATGCTGTCGAACGACTCGTTCAGCATGTCCCGCACCATCGATGACGTACGGCCCAGCTCACCGAGCACCTTATCGTTGGGCTTGGCGGTGCGCAGCGTGGAGTACAGCTGCTCCCACTTCGCCACCATGTCCTGCATGTCCTTATCCAGCTCAGCCACTTCACGGCCCTCCGCCACGGTGCGGATGATAACACCGAAGTTTTCAGGTTTAATGCTGGCAATGAGCCGTTTGAGTCGGTCACGCTCACCCTTGCTCACAATTTTCTTGCTGACGCTGATGGTGTTCGAAAACGGCATCAGCACGAGGTAGCGGCCGGCCATCGAAATGTCGGTGCTCACCCGGGGGCCTTTCGTCGAAATAGGCTCCTTGATAATCTGAACAACAAGCTGTTGTCCTTTCTTAAACACGCTTTCGGCCTTCCCCACTTTGTCGAGAGGAGCCTCAAACGTGAATTTCTCTAGTCCGGCAGTCGCCGCGCGGCCGTTCTGGACCGTGCGTACCCATTTCGTGAATGAGTTGTACTGCTCGCCGAGGTCGCCGTAGTGCAAAAACGCGTCCTTCTCGTAGCCAATGTCCACGAAGGCAGCGTTCAGGCCGGGCATCACCTTTTTCACGGTGCCCAGGAAGATGTCGCCAACCGAATAGTTGGTGTCGTTGCGGTCGAAATGGTATTCAATCAGCCGCTTGTCTTGCAGCAACGCAATCCGCTCGCCTTCCTGAGTAGAATTAATGACTAATTCATTACTCAAAGCCTTGATTTAATTAAGGTAACCTGCCGGAAACTGCCACCGAAGGCCTACCCCGAAACTAGCAAAGGGAAGCCAGAACCCGGTGGTTCTGGCTTCCCTCGCGAGCCACGGGAAAAGCACCTAGCGCGGCCTCCCTCGGAGGCTACGTGAGAGATAGGCGGCTGACTCCCTTCCCGTTAGGAAAACTGCCGGCCGCCGCTACGCCCCGTGAGGCTTACTTCTTCTTGTGGCGGTTCTTGCGCAGGCGCTTCTTGCGCTTGTGGGTGGCAATCTTATGACGCTTTCTTTTTTTACCGCAGGGCATGATGCTTGGGGGTTAAGTTGGTGATTGTTCTGGTTTTTCGTTTCCGACTTCTGGCTTTTTGATTTTGGTTTTTTGATTTTGGTTGACAATGGTTTGAAACCATCGAAAAACCAGAACCAAACAACCAAAAGCCTACTTCAGCTTGGCAATTTCCTCCTCTACCGAAGCGGCCAGCGCCGGGTCGTTGCTGAGGCTTTTGGCGGCGAGGAAGGCTTGTTTGGCTTCTTCTTTGGCGCCGGTGCGGGCCAAAGTTACGCCGAGGTAAAATTGTCCGTTCACGTTTTTCGGATTGACTTTCACCAAATCCTGGAAACGCTTCACGGCTTTGTCGTACTGGTTGCTTTGCACCGCGAGTATCCCCATGTTATACAGGGCTTTCTCGTTGCGGGGGTCGGCTTCCAGCACTTCGCGCAGGTAGGTTACGCCCTGCACAGGGTTATCGGAGGCCATATAGGCCATGCCGAGATTGGTTTTGGCATCAAGGTTACCGGGTTGGTCCTTCAATACCCTGGCATAGAGCTCGCGCGCCTTGCCGCCGAGCAGTTTCACCCGCTCATCGGTGGCTGCAAAGCTAAATGCCTGAAAATAGGCATCGGCGGCCTGCTGCCAGTTTTGGGCACTGGGCTTGGCCAAGGCCACTTGTTCCAGATAATAGCCCGCGCTGTCGAACCGCTCCACGCTGTTGTAGCGGCGGGCCAGGTTGGTGGCCACGGCAGCTTTGGCAGCGGGGGTGGCGGCGGCGTTGTATTCGCCCAGCAGCCGCGTCAGCTCCTGCCGTTGGGCAGGCGTGGCCGTGGTGTGCGGGGCGGCGTTGGGGCCCTTGTTCTCAGTGGCCGTGGCCGGCACCGCACCCGAGGAAGCCTCGGTTTTGGAGCCGTTGGTGGCCATGCCGCCGCCGTCGCGGTTGGCCGTCGCGGCAGCATCCTTGCTCAGCTCCGATTTGCTTTCCTTGGGCTTCATGATGCCCTTGGGCAGCAGGAACAGGCCGCCAGCCAGCACAAGTGCGGCGGCAACGAGAACCAATTGGTGCGGAGCAGAGCTGGTAGTAGCCATAGGCTGAAAAAAACCGGCCGCCGGGCTTTCCCTCGCGGAAAAGACACCGGCGGCACGGCCGGCAATTTTTCAGTGATTAATGCTTCATGAGTAATGGCCAATGACCATCATCACCAACCGTTAATCACCAATCGTTAAGCATTGATAAACTAAGCTTTGGCAGCAGTCGATTTTACTTTCTTGCTGTTCTTGATTTTCGCCACGAAGGTTTTCGACGGCTTGAAGCTCGGGATGTAGTGCTCCTCGATGATGAGCGACGTGTTTTTCGAGATGTTGCGGGCTACTTTACGGGCGCGCTTCTTGTTTACGAACGAGCCGAAGCCGCGTACATAAATGTTGTTGCCCTCGGTCATCGAATCCTTCACGACTTTGAAGAAGGCTTCAACAGTCATCAATACATCAGCTTTCTCGATGCCGGTCTTCGTGGAGATTTCGGCGATTACCTCAGCTTTCGTCACGTTGGTATGGTACTTAGGTGGTTGAAAAAAATACAGTTGCAGGCAAAAAAACTCCCTAATTCCAGCGTAAGCCTTTGCCTCGTAGGCGGTTCGCCCTTGAATTGGGGCCACAAAGGTAACCCCATTTTTTTGTTTTCCCAATCAACCATCCCAAACTAGTTGCAGTCCCAAATTATTCGCTTTCAAAATTTTGGCCCTAAAAACTCCTCAGCCTTCCTTTTTGGCCTCGGCCCTGCTGGCCTGGTACCCCCGCCACCAGCGCGACCTGCCCTGGCGGCATACCCGCGACCCCTACGCTATATGGCTATCTGAGGTCATTCTGCAGCAAACGCGTGTAGCCCAGGGCCTTCCCTACTATGAAACCTTTTTGGCCGCTTATCCTACGGTGCAGGCCATGGCCGCCGCGCCCGAGGCCGAGGTGCTGCGCTACTGGCAGGGCCTGGGCTACTACTCCCGGGCCCGCAACATGCACCGCACCGCCCAGCAGGTGGTGACTGAATACGCCGGAAAGTTTCCCTCTACCTATGCGGAGCTGCTGAAGCTGCGCGGTGTGGGTCCCTACACGGCGGCGGCCATTGCCTCCTTTGCTTTTGATGAGGCGGTGGCCGTGCTCGATGGCAACGTGTACCGGGTACTGGCCCGCATTTTCGGGCTGCACTCGGACATTGCGGCTCCCAGCTCCCGCAAGGAGTTTCAGGCCGTGGCCGACCGGCACATTCCGGCCTCTACCCCGGCCGATTTCAACCAGGCCATTATGGAGTTTGGGGCCATTCAGTGCACGCCGGCCAAGCCGGACTGCCTGTTTTGTCCCCTGCAACAGAGCTGCTGGGCGTTTCAGCACGGGCAGGTGGCGCTGCTGCCGGTAAAAAGCAAAGCCAAGGCGTCGCGGACGCGCTACTTTCACTACTTCGTGCTGCGCTACGGTGAGCAAACCTACCTGCGCGAGCGCCGCGAGAAAGACATCTGGCAGGGGCTTTATGACTTTGCGCTGGCCGAAACCACGGTGCCCGAACTGCCGCCCGCCGAGCTGGCGCGGCACCTGGAGGCGCTGGGTGCCGTGCTGGACACCAGCCAGGTTTCGGAGCCCAGCGCGGCCTACAAGCACGTATTGAGCCACCAGAAGCTGGAGGCGCGCTTTCATCCACTGGTGCTGGCGCAGCCGCTGCCAGCAGCCGCTGTGCGCGATTTGGGCCTGCGGGCGTACTCACCCGCAGAGATTGAAGCGCTGCCCAAGCCAAAACTGATTGCTAACTATTGTGACCAGAATCTTTGAAAAGCAGCCTGCCAATATTTTTGGCCGAAATCAGCAAAAATATTTAGCAAACTCTTGCAATAACGCCGGCTTAATTTCTTATCTTTGAAGCAAGAAAAGGCCGGGTGGCTTTTTTGATTCTGTATTTCCTAACGTGCAATAATATGGCCGGAGTGAACAAGGTGATTTTGGTAGGCAACCTGGGCAAAGACCCCGAAGTGCGCCACTTGGAAGGCGGTGTGAGCGTGGCTCACTTTACCCTCGCCACCAACGACTACTACAAAGACAAGCAAGGCAACCGCGTGGAGCGCACCGAGTGGCACAACATCTCGGCGTGGCGCGGCCTGGCCGACATGGCGGATAAATACCTCAAAAAGGGCCAGCAAGTGTACATCGAGGGCAAGCTGCGCACGCGCCAGTACCAGGACAAGGACCAGCAGACGCGCTACATCACGGAAATCGTGGCCGATGAGATTTCGATGCTGGGCGGCCGTCCGCAGGGCGCCGGCCCGGCCCCGGATGCCAGCGGCGCAGCCGTGCCTGAGCCGCAGCACAGCTTCCGGCAAGAGCCGGAGCTGGACCAGCTGCCGTTCTGAATTCCGGGTATCGGACTGACGGGCCTGTGGCTGCAGCTGTCCAAATCGATGATTGACAAAGAGCCCTGGCACTGTGCCGGGGCTTTTTTCGTTGCGATGCCCGTTACCTTTGAAGCTATGAAGGCCGGGCTATTTCAGGCTGAAGCCGCTTTTTGCATGAGATATTTTTCAACCGCGTCGTTGCTGCTGGGCTTGGCGCTGCTGGCGAGCTGTTCGTCGGCCCCGGATTTTACGCCGAAGCCCAAGGGCTACAACCGCATTGACCTGCCCGCGCACCGCTACCAGCTGCTGGGCGGCGGCCACCCCTACGAGTTCGAATACTCGAAGGAAGCCGTGATTAAGCGCGATTCATCGTACATGGCGCAGCCGCACTGGCTGAATGTGTACTACCCCCGGCTGCACGCCAACGTGCAGATTACCTACATGGACGTGCAGCGCGACCGCCGCCTCTACAACAAGATGATGGAGGACGCCCGCAAGCTCACCGGCAAGCACGAAATCAAGGCGACGGCCATCGATGAGCGCATTTTGAAAATGCCGAGCGGTATGCGCGCCTCGGTGTTTGAGCTGCAGGGCGAGGTGCCGAGCCAGTTCCAGTTTTATACCACCGACAGCACCAAGCACTTCCTGCGCGGTGCGCTCTATTTCAAAACCGCCACTGCCAACGATTCGCTGGCTCCGGTGATTGAGTACGTGAAGATGGACATGGTGCGGATGTTGAATACGCTTAAGTATAAATGAGGAATGAGGAATGAAGAATTGTGCAGGACGACAATTCCTTATTCTTCATTCCTCGTTCCTCATTCCTCCAAGGATGAGTAATTTCTTCAATACCCGGCTGGAGTTTCTGCGCTCGGTGGGCAGCACCCAGCGGGCACAGCTGTTGGGTAAGGAGCTGAACCTGTTTACCTACGGCGACCTGATTCAGCGCTACCCCTTCCGGTACCTCGACCGGACGCAGGTGTACAAAGTGGCCGACCTGAACGACGACCTGCCCTACGTGCAGGTGCGCGGCATGCTGCGCGGCAAGGAGCTGGTGGGCGAAGGCCCCAAGCAGCGCCTGACCGCCAAGGTGGGCGACGGCACCGGCGAGCTGGAGCTGGTGTGGTTCAAGGGCATCAAGTGGGTGCAGCAGGTAGCCAAAAACAACCAGGAGTACATCGTTTTCGGCAAGCCCACCATGTTCAACGGCCGGCCCCAGATGGCGCACCCGGAGCTGGAAGAAGTGGGTGAGAACAAGCCCGGCCAGAGCTTTCTGCAGCCGGTGTACAACACCTCGGAGAAGCTCAAGAACTACCACCGCGTCGATAGCAAGGCCATTATGCGAATGACGGCGGAGCTGCTGAAGCTGGCCCAGCCCCACATCCGGGAGTCGTTGTCGCCGGCGCTGATTGAGCGGTATGGGCTGATGCCCAAGGCCCAGGCGCTGCAGCAGATTCACTTTCCCCAGAATGCGGAACTGCTGGCGGCGGCGCAGTTCCGGCTGAAGTTTGAGGAGCTGTTTTTTGTGCAGCTGAAGCTGCTGCGGCAGCGCGACCAGCGCAAGGTGACGCTGGCCGGACAGATTTTTAAGGAGGTGCCGACGCTGGTGGATTTCTATAAAAACCACCTCACGTTCGATTTGACCGGTGCGCAAAAGCGGGTCATTCACGACATCTACAAGGATTTTTGCGCGGGCAAGCAGATGAACCGGCTGCTGCAGGGCGACGTGGGCTCGGGCAAAACCATTGTGGCCTTCATCTCGATGCTGATGGCGGCCGACAACGGCGCCCAAAGCTGCCTGATGGCCCCGACTGAGATTCTGGCCGACCAGCACTACACCGGCCTGAAAGTGTACGCCGACGCGTTGGGCATTAAGATTGGCAAGCTTACGGGCAGCACCCGCACCTCTGAGCGGCGCGTGCTGCACGAGGAGCTGCGCAACGGCACCATGCACATGCTGGTGGGCACCCACGCGCTGCTCGAAGACGTGGTGCAGTTCCGTAACCTGGGGCTGACCATCATGGATGAGCAGCACCGCTTTGGGGTGGCGCAGCGCTCGAAGCTGTGGCAAAAAAATCCGCACATCATCCCGCACGTGCTGGTGATGACGGCCACGCCCATTCCGCGCACGCTGGCCATGACCCTGTACGGCGACCTGGATGTGAGCGTGATTGACGAGCTGCCGGCCGGCCGCAAGCCCATCGTGACGGTGCACCGGTTTGACGCCAACCGCCTGAAGGTGTTTGAGTTTATCCGCGACCAGGTGAAGATTGGGCGGCAGGTGTACATCGTGTACCCGCTGATTGAGGAGTCGGAAACGATGGACTACAAAGACCTGACCGACGGCTACGAGAGCGTGGCCAGGGCTTTCCCGGAGATGCAAATCAGCATCGTGCACGGGCGCATGAAGGCCGAGGAAAAGGACTACGAGATGCAGCGCTTCATCAACCGTGAAACGCAGATTATGGTGGCCACCACCGTGATTGAGGTGGGCGTGAACGTGCCCAACGCCTCCGTGATGGTGATTGAGTCAGCCGAGCGGTTCGGCCTTTCGCAGCTGCACCAGCTGCGCGGCCGCGTGGGCCGGGGAGCCGACCAAAGCTACTGCATCCTGATGACGGGCTTTAAGCTGAGCAAGGATGCCCGTACGCGCCTCGAAACCATGGTGCGAACCAACAACGGCTTCGAAATTGCCGACATCGACCTGAAGCTGCGCGGCCCCGGCGACCTGATGGGCACCCAGCAAAGCGGCGTGCTCGATTTGCTGATTGCCGACCTGGCCAAAGACGGCCGGATTCTGAGCGAAAGCCGGGCAGCAGCGCATACCATTCTGGCCGAAGACCCCAACCTGGCCGACCCGCTGAACGCCAATATCCGGCATCACATCGAGAGCCTGCCGGCCACGGCAGTGAACTGGAGCCGGATTAGCTAGGACTTTTCCGGAAAAAAGTATGGGCAAAAAAAAACGACCTTGATAAAAGTCGCTGCTGGCTGCCTAAAACATTTCGGCTAAAAGTCCGCTACCGCTCTGCTGCGGCTGGGCCTTCTCTCGGCCACTCTGCACGGGCTGGGAACCATAAACCTGGTGCACCAGCACCACATTGGAGCTGGAGGCTTTTTGGGTATTTACGGTTTGCGCAACCGTAGCAGGAGACGCCTGCTTGGCCATTTTACCACTGATAATGAGCGCAGTTAACAACGAGAACTTAAGCAAGGATTTCATAATATAGTAGAATATTTGCGGGTGCAAAGGTACAATGGGACGGTGCCCGGTTCAACAATTTTGTTTTCAAAAGCCCTTCAGCTCAACGGGTGAGCTGACTAGAGGGCTGGAAAAGAGCGCGAATTTTTCGGCCTCCTACTTACCCCGATTGGGTATGTTTTCGGAACACGAAGTAAACGGATGCCCTGTACGGGAGTGAGGACGGAAGTGTTATGCTTCGGCTATTTTTTTGTTAGTACAGCCCCAACATTGTTGGGCTCAGGAAAACGATAACGCCGTGAGCGTGGGCCAAAAACGGTACTTTTGGGCGCTTTCAGCACTTACCGTTTTTTTTCTCATGCTTCAACTACGTCCGAATTTTATGCTGCGACGCGCCCTGTTCCTTGGCCTGACGAGTTTGGCCACGGCTGGCCTGGCTGTGCCAGCGCTGGCTCAGAAAGTGAAGTCGGCTCCGTTTAGCTACCTGCCCGAGCAGGGCTCCGACCGCTACGACATGCGCGTGCCCCACAAAACCCTGGCCCTGGCCGATGGCTCCGGCTTTGTCATTCTGGCCCACCAGAGTGCCGGCGGATACGCCGTGGAGCGCTACGATGCCGACCTCAAAAAGCTCTGGACAACCACCATTCCCATTTCGCCGGGCGAAACGCTGGAAGCCTTTGGGCGCGGCACGCAGCAGGTGCTGGTGGTGCTGCACCACAAGGACGACAATGGCCAGAACCTAACCGCGGTGCCCGTGAACCTGCAAAGCGGCCAGAAGGGTGCGCCCAAGGTGGTGATGGCCGCTGCCGCGCGCGACCGGCGGCCGGGCGTGTCCATCTCGCCCGATGGCAGCCGGCTGCTGGCCTTCCGCTACCTCACCCGCGAGCAGCAGGTGACGAGCATTGTGGCCACGCTGTTTGACCAAAGTCTGGCGCAGCTGGAAGAGAAAACCTACAACTTCCGCGACCAGGGCGACTTTTTCTCGCCGGCCGTGCACGTGGCCAACGACGGCACGCAGTACGTCACGCTCATCAGCGACGGCATGAAGAAGCTGACCGTGCGCCGCTACCCGGCCGGCGCTTCTACCGAAATCAAGGTGCTGGGCGTGCCCGTGGGTGGCGTGTTTGGCGGCAAGGCCGTAACCGTGCGCGATGCCCGCTTCACGGTGCTGAATGATGGCAGCCTGTATGCCGCCGCGCTGTGCGCCGACTACACCACCGGCGAGTACTACAGCCTGAAAGTGGTGAAATTCGATTTCAGCAGTGCCTCCGGCGACATGAAGTTCTCGCCGGAAGTTCGTTTCACCCCAGCCTACCTGGCCGAAGTGACCAAAGCCACTGGCCGCGAGACGAAACGCCTCGAAGATTTGTACCTGGGTGAGCTCTTACTCACCCCCGAAAAGCAATTGGTGGTGGTAGCCGAAAAGCATTTTGAGGAAGGCGGCGACGACTCGCCCGTACACGCCCGCGAGCTGCACGTATTCGGCTATAACGAGTTTGGCGCGCCTACCTGGCATAGCATCGTGGCCAAAGACCAGGTGGCCCCGGCCGTGGATGCCTATACCGGCATTGGCTTCCGGGCTGCGGTGTTTGGAAGCACGGTACACTTGCTCACGCTCGAAACCATTGACAAGAAATCGGACCTCTACCTGCGCCGCGTGAATGCCCAAACCGGCATTATCAGCCCGCCCGAGCGCCTGAAGCTGAACGTGGCCGACGACCAGCATCTGGCCTACGTGAAAGATTTCACTACCTGGCTCAATGAGAAAACCATCGTCGGCGTGAGCCGGCCGAGCAAGAAATCGGCCGCGCTACAGCTGGAAAAGATTGTGGTGAAGTAACGCAGCTTCGAGCTTAGCCATAGCTGAAAGGCCACTCCTTATAATAAGGAGTGGCCTTTCCATTTTTATGCTATTTAATTCAGCTTATTCGACCACCAGCCGCTGGCTGGCCGACTGCCCTCCGGCCGCTACACGCACTGAGTAGAGACCGGGAGCCAGCCCGGCTAGGTCGAGCTGGACGCGGGTTTCGCTGGCCCTCGTCAGCAGTACAGCCTGGGTCCGGACTGCCTGGCCAAGCGCATTCAGCAGCGTTAACTGGGCCCGGGCCGCACCGGGCACCGCTGGCAGCACCACACTGGCCGTGTGGTGCGCCGGGTTCGGAAACAGCTCCACGACACCCGCGCCCAGAGCGGCGTGAACCGCCAGTGCGCCCCGGAAAGCGAAGCTGATGGGCCCGGTAGTGTTGCTGGTAGGCTGACCGCTAACGCCACAGATACTTTGCACCTGCACGACATACGTCTGGCCCGGAATCAGGCCGTTGAGTGTGACGGGGGTGGTGGAAGTGGTGTAGGTGGAATGGTATTGCAGCGAGTCGCCGGGAATACTCCAGGAGATATAAAACCCACTGTTGCCGGCTCCGGGAGTAAAGCTGATACTGGCCGTAGAAGTGCCAGTAGCCGTGATGGTCACGTTGGTGACCGGCCCGCAGTTGGCTACGGTGGTGGTAGCGAAGCCGTGGGCCACAGCCGGCGCGGCACCGTTGGGGCAGTTGGCAATGATATCCGAATCGTAATTAGTGCCCGGCTGCAATCCCGTAAACGTCACCGGCGAGCCCGCTACCGTCAGGGTTTGCACAGGGCCATAGGTACCGGTCCAGTATCGGATGGTGTAGTTAAGCGCGCCAGCCACCGGCACAAAGCTTACGGTGACCGAAGTTGGGGAAACCGCCGTATTGCGCACGTTGCTAACCTGGCCGCAGGTGCCCACCGCAGGCGGCGTGGTAAACTGAATGCGAACCGGAGCTGAAGTGGCAGGAGTTGTGGTGCCATTGCCGCAATTGGTGACGACGGTAGCAATGTATTGGGTAGCAGGCAGTAGACTACCCGTAAACGTAGCCGGCGAATTGTTAACCGTCATTGTGCGGGCACTGGACGAGTCACCCACCACCTGAAACCGGACTGTATAGCTCAGCGCTCCGGCCACCGGCTGGAAATTGACGTACGTAACGGTTGGGCCGCTACTGAGGGAGAGGCCCGTAACCGAGCCGCAGCCGCCCGCCCCAGGACCACTACCACCGCCTACCTGAAAGCCCACCCACGGCGAGCCCGTGGTAAGGCCCCCGGCGCAATTGCTCATCACCGATACCCGGTAATAAGCACCCGCCCCAGTCCGCAGCCCCGTCAGGGTAACGGGCGAAGTCGTAGTATTCACGCTCATCATGCCGGCAGTGGTTGAGTCGCCAATCCAATAGTAGCGCACCGTGTAGCTCAAGGCCGTAGCTGAGGGCGTAAAGCTTATCACCGCAGTAGTGGTACCTAGCACCGGGCTCACGCTGACGTTGGTGGGCGGCGCGCAGGTTTGGGCGTGGGCGGCGGGCGTCAGCCAACCCAGCGCGGCCGCAAATACAGCCAAAAAAAGAGTAATGGTTTTCATAAACACAGAAAGGAAAAGAAACGGATGAACCCAAAGCCGGGCGGCCGCGCCGTGCTTTTCTTTCAGACCAGGCAGCCTTGTAAAAGGCTGCCGAACCTCGTTACTTTTCTGCATAACATTCTTCAGATATAGCTCAAGCCCCCGCCAATCCATAAAAAAAAGGCCGCTCCTGAACTCAGGAGCGGCCTTTTGCCTAGAAAATTATGGAATCCGAAAAATCTATTTTCTAGAACGCGTACTCGTTGTCCGTAATCAGCTTGGCGGCGATGCGGCGCCGTGCCTCTTTCACGTTCAGCAGCTCGGTTTTGGTGAAGCGCTTGAGGCCCATGAGCAGCAGGCGCTGCTCGTCGCCCTCGGCCATGCTGCCGATGGCGTCTTTGCCGGCCTTCTCCACAATGTCCACGGCATCGGCCAGGTACACGCGCGCGATGTCGGCTTGCAGGGCCTGCGCTTCCTCGCCTTTGGCAGCGGCTTCCTTCTCCACGCGGAGCAGGGTGCTCTCGGCGATGTAGGTTTTAATGGCCATGTCGGCGATGTTCATCAGCAGCTCCTGCTCCTTGGCCAGGGTGGCGGTGAACTTCTGCACAGCCGAGCCGGCCACCATCAGGATGGCCTTTTTCAGGTTGGCGATGGTTTTCAGCTCCTTGCTGAACAGGCCGGCTTCCTCGTCCTGGCTCAGGCTCGGGATGCTCATCAGCTCCTGCTGCACGGCCTGGGCGGGGCCCATCAGGTCGATTTCGCCCTTCAGGCCCTTCTTCAGAATCATGTCAACGGCCAGCAGGCGGTTGATTTCGTTGGTGCCCTCGAAGATGCGGTTGATGCGCGAGTCGCGGTAGGCGCGGTCCATCGGGTAGTCGGCCGAGAAGCCGTAGCCACCGTAAATCTGCACGCCTTCATCCACCACGTAGTCCAGCACTTCCGAGCCCTCCACTTTCAGAATGGCGCACTCCACGGCAAACTCGCGGGCGGCGCCCAGCAGGGCCTCGTTGGCACCCTTGCCTTCGGCCATGAGCTGCTGCTCCATGCGGTAGATGTCAGCGCCGGCGCGGTAAATGCCCGATTCGGCAGCGTAGATGCGGATGGCCTGCTGCGCCAGCTTGTAGCGGATGGCGCCAAACTTCGAAATCGGCAGCTTGAACTGCACCCGCTCGTTGGCATACTTCACGCTCTGAGTAGCAGCCATTTTGGTAGCGCCCAGACAGGCGGCGGCCAGCTTGATGCGGCCAATGTTCAGCACGTTGAAGGCGATGAGGTGGCCTTTGCCAATCTCGCCCAGCACATTTTCTTTCGGCACCAGCGCATCAGACAGGAACACCTGGCGGGTCGAAGAACCCTTGATGCCCATCTTGTGCTCCTCGTTGCCGAGGCTCAGGCCGGGCGTGTTCTTCTCCACGATGAAGCCGGTGAACTTGTCGCCGTCAATCTGGGCAAACACGATGAACACATCGGCAAAGCCGGCGTTCGTAATCCACATTTTCTGGCCGTTGAGCACATAGTGCGTGCCTTCAGCGTTGAGCACAGCTTTGGTTTTGGCGCCCAAAGCGTCGGAACCGGAGCCGGGCTCGGTTAGGCAGTAGGCGCCCATCAGGGTGCCGTCGGTGAGGCCGGGCAGGTATTTGGCTTTCTGCTCATCGTTGCCAAAGTACAGGATGGGCAGCATGGCGATGCCCGTGTGCGCCGCAAATGCCACCGGGAACGAGTGGCCGCCGCCCACACCTTCAGTCACCCGCAGGGCCGTGGTGAAATCCATGTCCAGCCCGCCATACTGCTCCGGAATGCTCACGCCGAACAGGCCGAGCTGGCCGGCTTTCTCCATCAGGCCGCGCATCAGGCCTTCCTCGTGGTTGTCGAGGCGCTCGAGCAGCGGATGCACTTCCGTTTGCACGAAGTCCAGACAGGTCTGGTGCATCATGTTCTGCTCTTCGGTAAAATCGGCCGGCGTGAAAACGCTCTGGGCATCGGTCGGCTTGATGATGAATTCGCCGCCCTTCAGGCTGGCTTGCTGCGTGGTTTCCATGTCGGTTGGGGTGGGTGTGGAGTTGAAAAGTATTAGGCTAGCCTACTATTTAGAGAAACAACGAGGCCAGCGGTTTAGTGTTGCAAGATAAGAAAAAATGTTAGGCGTGCCTACTATATCAGTGAAAGAAAACCCCGGCGGTGCGGGGTTTTCTGATTTTACTTAGAACGTCATGCTGAGCTTGGCCGAAGCATCTCGCTCGCTCCATTTAACGATTGAGTTACTACCACACGCGAGATGCTTCGGCTGCGCTCAGCATGACGTTCTATTTAGTTTAGCAGCGACACAGAATGCTACTTCAGCAGCTCGTAGATGCCGGCGACGCCTTGGCCACCGCCCACGCAAGCCGTGACGATGCCGTACTTCTTGCCACGCTCGCGCAGCTCATCGAATAGCTGGATGCTGAGCTTGGCACCGGAGCAGCCCAGCGGGTGGCCGAGGGCAATGGCGCCGCCGTTCACGTTCAGCTTTTCGGGGTCGATGCCGAGCTCGCGCACCACGGCCAGCGACTGCGAGGCGAAGGCTTCGTTCAGCTCAAACAGGTCGATGTCTTCGAGTTTCAGGCCGGCTTGCTTGAGCACTTTCGGCACGGCTTTGATGGGGCCCATGCCCATGATGCGCGGGTCGACGCCTTCGGTGGCGTAGTTCACCATGCGGGCGATGGGCTCGAGGTTCAGCTCCTTCACCATGCGCTCCGACATCACGAGGACGAAGGCCGCGCCGTCGGAGGTCTGGGACGAGTTGCCGGCCGTGACGGTGCCGTTGGCAGCGAACACGGGGCGCAGCTTGCCCAGGGCCTCTACCGAGGTGTCGGCGCGGGGGCCTTCGTCGGTATCCACCACGTAGGAGCGGTTTTTCTTCTTGCCGGTGGCCTGGTCCACGTAGGTTTCCTCTACCGTGATGGGCACGATGCTCTTGGCAAACTTGCCGGCCTGAATGGCTTTGATGGCCTTCTGGTGCGAGTTGTAGGAGAATTCGTCTTGGTCCTGGCGGCTGATTTTGTAGTCGTTGGCCACGGCTTCGGCGGTGAGGCCCATGCCCATGTAGTAATCCGGGTGCGCCATCGCCAGCTTGTAGTTGGGCACGGTTTTCCAGCCCACGGTGGGCACCATGCTCATGCTCTCGGTGCCGCCCGCAATGATGCAGTCGGCCATGCCCGAGGAGATTTTGCCCACCGCCATGGCGATGGTTTCGACGCCGGAGCCGCAGTAGCGGTTCACGATGAGGCCGGATACGTTGATGGGCAGCGCCAGCAGCGAAATGAGGCGGCCCATTTGCAGGCCCTGCTCCGCCTCCGGCACGGCATTGCCGACGATTACGTCATCAATGCGCGTGGGGTCAAGAGCCGGCACCTGGGCCACCAGGTGTTTGATAACGGCAGCGGCGAGGTCGTCGGGCCGGGTGAAACGGAGGCCGCCCCGGGGGGCTTTGCCCACGGCCGTGCGGTAGCCTGCTACGATATATGCGGTGTTGTTGCTAGACATGAGACGTTAGACTTGAGACATGAGAATCGTTGGACCAATTCTGTGTCATGATTGCGAATCAATTTTATTTTGGAAGGCATAAAGCAGCCGTTCCACTTCTTCAATCTGGCCTTCGGCGGCCGTCAGTTGCTCCGGACTGATATAGCCGAAATCGGCTGCCAAGAGCATCTGAGTGTGCAGTTCGTAGCAGGAGCCATTAGCAATGCGTAGAAACTGTGCGAACTCTTTATTCCCACCCCTGCCTGCTCCCTCAGCAATATTGGAAGGCACCGAAACGGCCGAACGGCGCATCTGGGAAATCAACCCAGACCGTTCGTTGCTCGGAAAATCCATGCACAAGCGGTAGGTCGTTCGCGCTACATCCATGGCCCGTTGCCAAACGATTAGTTCTTTGAAACGGTGCTTGAACATGGAATTGATTTTAGTAAGACATGAGACGTTGGACCTGAGACATGAGAAAAAGTCAAAAGTCTGCTTTAGAACGAACTAGGACAGTTCTCATGTCTCAGGTCTAATGTCTCATGTCTTAGTATGCCTCTTAATTGCGTAGCGGCTTACCAGTCGTCAAAATGCTCTGAATCCGCTCCAGCGTCTTGCGTTCGCCGCAGAGGCTTAGGAACGCCTCGCGCTCCAAATCCAGCAGGTATTGCTCGCTCACTTCCGTGGGCGACGACAAATCGCCGCCGCACATCACATAGGCCAGTTTGTCGGCAATGAGCTGGTCGTGGGTCGAGATGTAGTTGCCTTGCTGCATGGCATACACGCCGGTTTTGAACATGGCCAGCGCGCCCTTGCCGTGCACTTTGATGTTGGTTTTCTGCACGGGCTGGGTATAGCCGGCATCGGCCAGGTCGAGGGCGGCCGATTTCGCGGCGGCGATGACACGGTTACTGTTCAGCACCACTTCATCGCCCCGGCGCAGGAAGCCCAGGTCAAACGCTTCGGCGGCGGAGGTCGAAACCTTGGCCGTGCTGATGGTCATGTAGGTGTTGCGCAGCAGGTTGAATTCCGGCTCGCCGTCTTCGTATTTGAGGGCGGTGCGCAGGGTCATTTCCTTGGTGCCGCCGCCGCCGGGAATCAGGCCCACGCCAAATTCCACGAGGCCGATGTAGGATTCGGCCGCCGCTACCACGCGGTCGCAGTGCAGGTTCAGCTCGCAGCCGCCGCCAAGCGTGAGGCCATGCGGGGTACCCACCACCGGGATACTGCTGTAGCGCATCCGCATCATGGCCTGCTGGAACTGCTGAATCATCATGTTCAGCTCGTCGAATTCCTGCTCCAGCGCCTGCATGTACACGAGGCCCAGGTTGGCGCCGGCCGAGAAGTTCGGCGCGTCGTTGCCCACCACGAGGCCGCGGTAGCCGGCTTCAGCCATCTCCACCCCTTTCAGCAAGCCCTGAATCACGTCGGTACCCAGCGAGTTCATCTTCGAGTGGAACTCCACGTTCAGAATGCCATCGCCGAGGTCGATAACCGAGGCGCCCGCGTTTTTCCACAGCACCTTGCCGCTGGCCCGCAGGTTGTCGAGAATGATGAAATTCTCCACGCCCGGAATGGCCTGGTAGCTCTGGCTGGCCTGGTCGTAGAACTTGCGCACGCCGTCTTCCACCTTATAGAAGGTTGCATTGCCGGCGGCCAGCATCTCCTCTACCCACGGGGCCACGGTGCGGCCGGCTGCTTTAGCGAGGTCGGCGCCAGCCTGCACGCCCAGCGCGTCCCAGGTTTCAAACGGGCCCAGCTCCCAGCCGAAGCCGGCACGCAGGGCATCGTCAATCTTGTAAAGCTGGTCGGAAATTTCCGGCACCCGGTTGCTCACGTAAGCAAACAGGCCACCGAAGCTCAGGCGATAAAACTCGCCGGCCTTGTCCTTGCCACCCACCAGCACCTTGAAGCGGTCGGCCAACTTCTCGATGGGTTTGGTCATTTCCAGCGTGGCGAATTTCACCTTCTGGCTCGGCTTGTATTCCAGCGTGTTCAGGTCCAGCGCGTGGATTTCCGACTTGCCGCCCTCCCCTTTCACCTTCTTGTAGAAGCCCTGACCGGTTTTGTCGCCCAGCCACTTGCTCTCGCCCATCTTCTTCACGAAGCCGGGCAGCACGAATACGTCCTTGGCCTCGTCATTCGGCAGGCCCTGGGCCAGGCCGTTGGCCACGTTGATGGTCGTATCCAGGCCCACTACATCCGAGGTGCGGAGCGTCGCCGATTTCGCGTGGCCAATCACCGGGCCAGTCAGCTTGTCGGTTTCTTCCACGGTCAGGCCCAGCTTCTGCATGGTCTGCATGGCGTCGAGCAGGGCCCACACGCCCACCCGGTTGGCGATGAAGCCCGGCGTGTCCTTGGCCAGCACCACCGTTTTGCCCAGGTACAGGTCGCCGTAATGCTGCAGGAAATCCAGCACCTCCGGCTTGGTTTCCGGCGTGGGGATGATTTCCAGCAGCTTCAGATAGCGCGGCGGGTTGAAGAAGTGCGTGCCCGCGAAGTGCTGCTTGAAATCTTCCGAGCGGCCCTCGGCCAGCAGGTGAATCGGAATGCCGCTGGTGTTGCTGGTAATGAGCGTGCCCTTCTTGCGGAACTGCTCCACCCGCTCGTAGAGGCTCTTTTTGATGTCGAGCCGCTCGATAACGACCTCAATCGTCCAGTCGCAGCCGGCAATGTCCTTCAGGTTGTCGTCGAAGTTTCCGGTCTTGATTTTGGCGGCGTCGGCCTTGCGGTAGAGCGGCGAAGGGTTGGAAACGATTGCAGCCTGGAGCGCAGCATTCACAATGCGGTTGCGCACGGCCGGGGCGTCCAGCTTCAGGCCCTTCTTTTCTTCATCGGGCAGCAGCTCTTTGGGCGCGATGTCGAGCAGCAGCACCTGCACGCCGATGTTGGCGAAGTGGCAGGCGATGCGCGAGCCCATGACGCCGGAGCCGAGCACGGCCACTTTCTTGATGGTTCGATTCATAGGAATTTTAAACGGTCATCCTGAGCGGCGCGAAGAACCTTACCACGTTCGCACCTTAATGAATAGTTAATCTGACGAAAGCAGCCGTGATAAGCTGCCGCTTTCGTCAGCCTGACAATGCTTTAGCTGTAAGTAGTCGGCGATTCAGCCCGCAATGGCTTTAGGGTAAAGTCCTCAAAAAGCGTTTTGCCTTCAATCATGCCCGTAATCTGGGCGGCTACCTTGAAGAAGGTATCCAACTGGCTCTGCGGGATTTTCTCGCGGATTTTCAGGTTGAAGTGCCGCACCGTCTGACGCGAAACCTCCTTTTTTTCCAGCCCCAGCGGCGTCAGAAAAATGCGAACCGAGCGCTTGTCCACCGAGTCGGCCTGCTTATAAATCAGGCCTTTTTCCTCCATGCTCCGCAGGATGCGGGTGAGGCTGCGGGTTTCGAGGCCCAGCAAGGGGGCAATTTTGGTGGCGGGCGTGCCGCGGTCCTGGTCGATATTCAGCAGCACGAAGCCGATGCTCGTGGTGATATCATTCTGCGCCGCCTGGGTGTTGTACATCCGCGAAATGGCGTGCCAGGCTACTTTAATGTTGTAATCGACGGTTTCTTCGGCTTTCATGGGCGGGCTGATAGTGCGGTAAACTTACGAAAAATATATTAGGCTTGCATAACAGTTCACAAAAAAGTAGCGCGAACTAAAAGCCCGCGCCACCGCCACGTTAGTGGGCCGCCCGCTCGCGCGGCTCCTTTTCGGCCCGGGCGTACATGTCGTCAATCAGGTCCTTGTTTTTCTCGGTGATAACCTTGCGCTTCACCTTCATGGTGGGCGTCATTTCGCCGCTCTCCACGGTCCAGAGCTCGGGGAGAAGGGTGATTTTCTTCACCTGCTCCCACTGCGCGAAGCTCTGGTTATATTTTTTCACCAGGCCTTCGTAGAGGTCAATCACCTTCTCGTTCTTCACCAGCTCCTCGTTCGAGCCCGTGGGCACGCCGTTGCGCTTGCACCAGCCTTTGAGGTCGGAGAAGGACGGAATCACCAGCGCGGAGGCAAACTTCTGGTCGGCGCCCACCACCATGGCCTGCTCAATCAGCGGGTCTTCCTTCAGCTTGCCTTCGATGACCTGCGGCGCAATGTACTTGCCGCCCGAGGTTTTGAACATTTCCTTCTTGCGGTCGGTGATTTTCAAAAACTTACCGTTCACCAGCTCGCCAATGTCGCCGGTATGAAACCAGCCGTCTTTGTCGATGGCTTCGGCGGTGAGGTCGGGCTTGTTGTAGTAGCCCTTCATCACCGATGCCGATTTGGTCAGAATCTCGCCATCCTGGGCAATTTTGACTTCCATATTGTCGATGAGCGGGCCCACCGTGCCAATCATGTTGTTCTCCGGCTCGTAGCCGCCCACGGCAATAACGGGCGAAGTTTCGGTCAGGCCGTAGCCTTCCATCACGCGAATGCCGGCCGCCCAGAATACGCGGGCCAGGCGTGGCTGCAAGGCGCCGCCGCCACTCACGATGCAGCGCAGGTTGCCGCCCAGGGCATCGCGCCACTTGTTGAAAATGATTTTGTTGGCCAGCGCCAGCTGCGTGTTGTAGAGGAAGCCCTGGTCCTTTTGGGTATCGTATTTCAGGCCCAAATCGAGGGCCCAGAAAAACAGACTTTTTTTGATTCCGGTTTGCTCGTGGCCTTTCTCCACGATTTTATCATAGACTTTTTCAAGCAGGCGCGGCACGGTGGTAAAAATCTGCGGCTTCACTTCGCGCAGGTTGTCGGCGATGACGTCCATGCTTTCGGCGTAGTAGATGCTCACGCCGTTTATCATGTAGAGGTAGGTCACCATGCGCTCGAAAATGTGGCAGAGCGGCAGGAAGCTCAGGGCTTTATCGTCCTTGTTGACGGGCACGAAACGCTGCGAGCTACGGCAGTTGCTCAGGATGTTATCGTGCGTGAGCATCACGCCTTTGGGGCTGCCGGTGGTGCCGCTGGTGTAGATGAGGGTGAGCAAATCGTCGGGCTCCACGGCTGCTTTCAGCGGCTCCAGGTCGGCTACATTGCCTTTTTTGCCGATTTCGAGCAGCTCGCTAAAGTGGCGGGCCCCTTCAATCTTATCGAAAGTGAAGACGTTTTCGGCCGGAATATCCAGGCCTTGCGTGGCTTCTTTCACCTTGTCGAACAGCTTCTTGTCGGCCACGAACACGGCGCGCACGCCGGCATCGGTGAAGATGTACTTGTAGTCCTCGACGGTGATGCTGGGGTACATCGGCACGCTGGTGGCGCCGATTTGCGAGATGCCGAAATCGGTCAGCATCCACTCGGGGCGGTTCATGCTGATGATGGCCACTTTATCGCCCCGCTTGAGGCCCAGCGAAACCAGACCCAACGAAACCAGATTGGCCTGGTCCTGCACCTGCTGGCTGCTGATGGGCACCCACTGGCCATCGATTTTAGAGGCCAAAGCGTCTTTTTTGGGCGACTCGGCAATTTGGTGAGTGAGAATGTCAAAGGCGCGACGAACGTCCATGGGTGGGGTTTAGTAAAGCGTGTCGGGTGAATTTCCGCTTAAATAAAGCGCTTTTTTG
This sequence comes from Hymenobacter daeguensis, assembly GCF_054780555.1. Classification (NCBI taxonomy): domain Bacteria; kingdom Pseudomonadati; phylum Bacteroidota; class Cytophagia; order Cytophagales; family Hymenobacteraceae; genus Hymenobacter; species Hymenobacter daeguensis. The sequence goes on along the minus strand of NZ_BAAGWC010000009.1, from coordinate 65,257 downwards.
GGGCTATGTCACTACCGGCTTGGCCGAACGGCAGCGAACTCAGTACGGCTAAAAACCAAATGCGTAGCGAAAACGGTCAAAATCCCCGAAAACCCGGCTTTTTTCGGTGTAATTTTGGCCCCTTGCATTCCCGTTCCCAATGAATCTGGCCCTGTTTTTCGACCCGCTGCCGGAAACGCTGACCGACGCCGTGCCCGCCCCTACCACGCTGGCCGCCTACGCCACCCGCTTCACCGAAACCTTCCCCGACTGGCGCGCTGCCGACCTGGCCCTCATCGGCCTGGACGAATGGCGCGGCAGCGCCGCCGGCCCGCCCAGCACCCGCCGCCACGGCCCCAACGAAGTGCGCCAGCGCTTCTACCAGTTGCAAAAAGGCACCGGCCTGCTCCGGTTGGTTGACCTGGGCAACCTGCGCCCCGGCCTCACGCTGGAAGACACTTACCAGCGGCTGCGCGAGATAATCGGGGCGCTGCTGGAAGAAAACACGGTGCCCATCCTGCTGGGCGGCAGCCACGACCTGGATTATGGCCAGTTTCTGGCCTACGAGGTGCAAAACCGCACCATCAACATCACCGTGGTCGATTCGCGGCCCGACATGGCCGAACCCGGCCCCAGCACGCCGGCCGAGGAAAGCCACCTGCGCCGCCTGCTGGTACACGAGCCCAACCTGGTGTTCAGCCTGGCCCACCTCGGCCATCAGCAGTACCTCACGCCGCCCGAGGTGACGGTAGCCCTCGAAAAGCTGCACTTCGATACCATGAGCGTGGGCGAGGTGCGCGCCGACCGCCGCCTGGCCGAGCCGCTGGTGCGCCAGGCCGATTTCATGAGCGTGGACATTGCCGCCATTCGCTGGCAGGATTCGCCCGGCTACTTCCCGGCCAACCCTTTCGGCCTGGGCAATGAGGAAGCGACGCAGCTATGCTGGTACGCTGGTCATAACGAGCAGCTTAGCTCCTTCGGCCTCTATGGCTACCGCGCCGATGTGGACCCCAACGGCCTGGCTGCCGCCACCATTGCCACCATGCTCTGGTACTTCGTGGAAGGCTTCTACCACCGCCGGCCCGAAACCGGCTTCGGCACCTTCCGCTTTCTCACCTACACGGTGGTGCTGCCCGGCAACCCCGACAAGCTGGTGTTCTACAAATCGCGCCGCGCCGAGAAGTGGTGGATGGAAGTGGAACGCCTCGGCGACAACACGGTGAAGCGCGTAATCCCTTGTACGTACGAAGATTACCTGAACGCTTCGCAGGGCGACCTGCCGCAGCGCTGGATTCGGCTGCAGGCGCTGCTGAGCTGATTTGCATGAAGCGCTGAACAATGCAATGACGGACGAACCCACAACCTACACCAAATCCCAGCTCGCCCTGCGCAACGGCCAGGACCGCGACGAAATCTGGGTGGCCTACCAGGGCCGGATTTATGACGTGAGCCGCTCGCGGCTGTGGCGGCGCGGCAACCATTACGAGCACTGGGCCGGCCAGGACCTGACGGCCGAGCTGGACAAAGACGCGCCGCACACGGCCAATGTATTCGATAATTTTCCGGTAATTGGCCGGCTCCTGTAGAACATGCCTTAGCCTGTTCGCCGCGAGTATGAAAATCTATTTTTGAACAAGCTAAAGCAGGTTCTACAAGCGATGATGACCACCGAAGCCCCCTCCGAATTCAACCACCTCGAAACCCTTTCGACCCCCGAGCTGCTGGCCGGCATGAACCGCCTCGACCATACCGTGCCCGAAACGGTGGCCAAAGCGCTGCCGCAGATTGAAAAGCTGGTGGATGCCATCGTGGCGCGGCTGGGCGCGGGCGGGCGGCTGTTTTACATCGGAGCGGGCACCAGCGGGCGGCTGGGCGTGGTAGATGCCTCGGAATGCCCGCCCACGTTTGGGGTGCCGCCCGGGCTGGTGGTGGGCATCATGGCGGGCGGCGACGGCGCCATTCGGCAAGCCGTGGAAGGGGCCGAGGACGATGCTGAGCAGGCCTGGATTGACTTGCAGCAGCACGACATCAATGCCAAAGATGTGCTGGTGGGCATTGCCGCCTCGGGCCGCACGCCCTACGTCATTGGCGGGCTGAACAAGGCGCGGGCGGCCGGCCTCGCCACCGGCTGCGTGGTGTGCAACGCCGATTCCGGCGTGGCAGCGGCCGCCGAGTTTCCGGTGGAAGTGGTGACGGGACCGGAATTCCTCACGGGCAGCACCCGCCTTAAGGCCGGCACGGCGCAGAAGCTGGTGCTCAACATGCTTACCACGGCCACGTTCATTCGCCTGGGCCGGGTGAAAGGCAATAAGATGGTTGATATGCAGCTCTCGAATGAGAAGCTGGTGCACCGCGGCGAACAGATGCTGATGGACGAGCTCGGCATCGAAGAAATGGAAGCGGCCAGGCTGCTGAAGCAGTACGGCTCGGTGCGGGCGGCACTGGATTCGCGGCGGTAGGAACGCGCCGCGGCACGTTCGGCGTTGACAACGGTACAGCTACTGCTGAAACTGAACGCGCCGTGGCGTGTTCCTACGTCAAACCGTCCTGCCGCATGCACACCATTGAGCCGCACTACAACTGGATTGAGCAATACTCGGCCTCCGAAGACCCTCGCTCGCCCCTTTTCGAAGCCGAAAACAGCCTCGACACCTACACCAACACCATTTACGGCTACTACATCCATCCGCAGTGGGACAGCCTGGGGTCGGATACGCTGTTTTTTAAAATCCTCTTTGCCGACTACGAGCTGGGCATTGCCGTGCTCGAATTCATTGGGGAGTGGAACGATGCTATCGAAAACGACATCATGGAGCTGAAGCGGAACATCATCGATGTTCTGGTGCATGAGGGCGTTCGCAAATTCATCCTCATCGGCGAGAACGTGTTTAATTTCCACGGCTCCGACGACGATTATTACGAGGAATGGTACGAGGACGTGGAAGATGGCTGGATTGCGGGCCTCAATTTCCAGGAGCACGTGCGACGCGAAATGAAGCAGTATAATGTGGATAACTACATCAATTTTGGTGGTCAGCTCGACGACCTGCCCTGGCGCACCTACGAGCCGCGCCGCCTGTTCGAAGTGGTGGACAACCTGCTGAACCGCCGGCTTGGGCTGCCCGAAATCGAGCTCTAGCGCGGACTACAAAGCCTGTACGTCAGCCCAAACGCAAAACAAAAAAGCCTCTCCGCAAGCGGAGAGGCTTTTTTGCGCTAAAGCAGCAAGAATTACTTCTTAACTTCTTCGGTCGTGGTGGTCGTGGTGGTAGCGGGAGCACCAGCAGCGTCCATTTTGTCGGCGTTGTCCTGGATGGCTTCGCCTTTGGCATCGGCCGAGTCACGAACTTCATCAGCCTTCTCTTCCATGGCGTCAGCTTTGGCTTCGCCGGCTTCTTTCACGTTTTCGCCAACTTGCTCCTGAGCATCTTCTTTCTTGCTGTCGCACGAAGAGAAGGTGAACGAACCGAGGGCCAGGGCGAGGAACAATACTTTTTTCATCTTGGGTTGGGGTTAAAATGTGGGTTGATTTTCAGGCAACTTCCAAAGTGCTACTTAAAGCAAATCTTCAGATTCGGGGCTTTATACCCTTATGCCGGAGAGGTAACCCGCCACCGATAAAATTTTTGTGAAGAATTTCTGAAATTGTTCCAACAGCCTGCTGCTGCCTTATTTCTTGCGGAACACGATGCCAATGGGCACGCCCGTGAAGTCGAAATGTTCGCGCATGCGGTTTTCGAGGTAGCGCGTGTAGTTGGTTTGCACGTACTGCGGCAGGTTGGCGAAGAAGGCGAACACCGGGTTGTGCGTGGGCAGCTGCGTCACGTACTTGATGCGAATCATCTTGCCCTTGAGCGCAGGCGGGCCGTACTTTTCAATCTCCTTCAGCATCACATCGTTGAGCTGCGAGGTTGGGATTTTGCGGCGCTTGTTGTGGTACACTTCAATGGCCGTTTCGATGGCCTTGTGCACGCGCTGCTTGTTCAGCACCGAGATGAAGATGACGGGGATGTAGGAGATGGGCGCAATCTTTTCGAGGATTTTCGCCTCGAACTCCTTGGCCGTGTTGGTGTCTTTGTTCTCCACCAAATCCCACTTATTCACCAGAATCACAATGCCTTTGCGGTTCTTATCGGCCAGGGTAATGATGTTTACGTCCTGCGCCTCGATGCCGCGGCTGGCGTCGAGCATCACGATGCAGACGTCGGCTTCTTCCAGGGCGCGCAGGCTGCGCATGTTGGCGTAGAACTCCACGTCCTCGCTCACCTTGGCCTTGCGGCGCAAGCCGGCCGTATCGACCAGGATGAACTCCTTGCCGAAGGCGTTGTAGCGGGCCGAAATCGAGTCGCGCGTGGTGCCGGCAATGTCGGTCACGATGCTGCGGTCTTCGCCTAGCAGCAGGTTCACGAGGCTGGATTTGCCCACGTTGGGGCGGCCCACCACGGCAATGCGCGGGATTTCCGACTCGGGCTCTTCAATGCCGGGGTCGTCGAAGTGGCTCACCACGGCGTCGAGCAGTTCGCCGGTGCCGTGGCCGTTCTGGCTGCTGATGGCGAAGATTTCGCCATCGCCGAGGCCCAGCGAGTAGAATTCGCCCACGCCGTTGGCGCGCAGGTTGGTGTCGGCCTTGTTGGCCACCAGGTAGATGGGCTTCTTGCCCAGGTAGCGGCGCAGCACGTGCGCAAACTCCTCGTCGAGGCCGTGCACGCCGGCGTCGGCATCCACCATGAAGAGCACCACGTCGGCCTCCTCAATGGCCAGCTTCACCTGCTTGTTGATTTCGCCCTCGAAAATGTCTTCCGAATTGTGCACGTAGCCGCCCGTGTCAATCACGGTAAAGTTCTTGCCAATCCAGTCGCCGTAGCCGTAGTGGCGGTCGCGGGTAACGCCGCTCTCGTTGTCCATGATGGCCTTACGCTGGCCCACGAGGCGGTTGAAAAGCGTGGATTTGCCCACGTTGGGCCGCCCTACAATGGCGACCGTGTTTTGCTTTGACATGATGTGTGGCCCCAGCCGCCGACCCGACCTAGATTCGGCAGTGCCCGGGGTGTGTTCGTTATAGATGGTCGGAATGTATTTTTTCTGTCATCCTGAGCGCAGCGAAGGACCTTATCAAGCTTGAACAGTTTGCAGTAATTCAACTGCTGCTAACGTGATAAGGTCCTTCGCTGCGCTCAGGATGACAGACGATTATTGATAACCGAAACGCGAAAGGGCCTTGGCATCGGTGCGCCAGTTCTCGTTCACTTTTACGTGCAGCTCCAGGAACACCTTTTTCAGGAAAAACTTCTCCATTTCCTCGCGCGCCCAGGTGCCTACTTTTTTCAGCGCCTCGCCGCCCTGGCCGATGACGATGCCCTTCTGGGAGCTGCGCTCGACGTAGATGATGCCACGAATGCGGATGATGGCGTCTTCTTCCTTAAACTCTTCAATCACAACTTCGCAGCTGTAGGGAATCTCCTTTTTGTAGAGCTTGAAGATTTTTTCGCGCACCATTTCGGCGGCGAAGAAGCGCTCGGGCTTGTCGGTAAGCTCGTCTTTGGGATAGTAAGCCGGGTGGATGGGCAGTCGCTCGAGCACCATTTCCAGCACCCGCTCGGTACCGAAGGCGTTGAGCGCGGAGATGGGCAGCACCTCGGCGGCATTGGGCAGCTGCTCTTTCCAGTAGGCCAGCTTGGCCTCCACGTCGGCCTGTTCGGCCTGGTCGATTTTGTTGACGAGGAGGATGATGGGCGTGTCCACCATCTTGCGCAGGCGCTCCACGACCGGTTCTTCGTCGTGCTTCTCGTAGATGTCGGTCACGAACAGCACGACATCGGCGTCTTCGAGCGACGAGTACACGAAGCTCATCATGGCATTGTGCAGCTCGTATTTGGGCTGGATGATGCCGGGGGTATCGGAATAAATCAGCTGGAAATCATCGCCGTTGAGGATGCCCAGGATGCGGTGGCGCGTGGTCTGCGCCTTGCTCGTAACGATGCTGAGCCGCTCGCCCACCAGCGCGTTCATGAGCGTGGACTTGCCCACGTTGGGCTTGCCAATGATGCTCACGAAGCCGGCGCGGTGGGGTTTAGTTTCGGGGTTCACGATGGATGGGTTTGATAATCAGGGCCGCAAAGGTACGGCTTTCGAATGGCAAAAGCTAGGATGGTGTTGAAATCGGGCCAGCAGCGCCGGGCGCGAAACCATGCCGGTTGCCGGCTGTTTGCTGGGCGGATGCTGTAGCGCGGACGTTGTCGGCCGCGTCCAGAGCTTACCCACTCGCGGACTAAAAGTCCGCGCTACACTCCGCCGCTTGCTTCCGAACTTTGTCTTAATGAATTCTCCCGCCTCGCCCACCCGCCGCATTGGCGTGCTCCTCGTCAACCTCGGCACGCCCGACTCGCCCAGCACGCCCGACGTGCGCCGCTACCTCAACGAATTTCTGACCGATGGCCGCGTGATTGACATGCCGGCTGCCGTGCGCTACCCCTTGTTTCAGGGCCTGGTGGTGCCGCTGCGGGCGCCGAAATCGGCTAAGATTTACCAGCAGCTGTGGGATGCCGAGCGGGGCTCGCCGCTGCTCTACCATGGCCTCGACCTGCAGGCCAAGCTGAAAGAAGTGCTGGGCAAGGACTACGTGGTGGCCTTCGGGATGCGCTACCAGAAACCCAGCATTGAGAAGGCGCTGGAGGAGCTGCGCGACGCGGCCGTGGACCGCATTATCGTGCTGCCGCTGTTTCCGCAGTACGCGTCGGCTAGCACCGGCTCGGTGCAGGAGAAGGTGATGGACATCGTGAAAGACTGGTGGATAGTGCCCAACATCAGCTTCATCAGCACCTTCGCCGACGACGAGGGCTTTATCAGCAGCTTCGCGGCGCGGGGCAAGGCCGAGATGGCCAGGCACGACTACGACCACATTGTGTTCAGCTACCACGGCATTCCGGAGCGGCACGTGCTGAAAGGCAGCTTCAAGGGTTACTGCAAGCTGGACACCTGCTGCGCCAGCTATAATAAGAACAACCGTTACTGCTACCGGGCGCAGTGCTTTGCCACCTCGCGCCTGCTGGCGAAGGAGCTGGGCCTGCGCGACGACCAGTACACCGTCACCTTCCAAAGCCGCCTGCAAAGCCGCCTGCGCGACCCCTGGCTGCAGCCCTACACCGATGAGGTTATCAAGGAGTTTCCGGCCAAAGGCATCCACAACGTGCTGGCCTTCTCGCCCGCTTTCGTGGCCGACTGCCTGGAAACGACCATTGAAGTGGGCGAAGAATTCAAGGAAATGTTTGAGCAGGCCGGCGGTAAGCACTGGCAGCTGGTACCCTCGCTGAACTCGGAGCCGCAGTGGGTAGATGCCGTAGCCGCCATGGTGCGGCAGCATTAACCCCCCGAGGCTATTTAACCAGACGGCCCCGCAGCGTGCGTTACGCGGCGGGGCCATTTCTTCCGGCTACGATGCCCGGCGGCGGCTGTAGAAGCTGTCGGCATCGAACGAATCCTGCTCGTAGAAGCGCGGGCTGGCCGTGCCCGGCTCCCGGCCCAGCGCCCGCAGCATGGCTTCTTCGTACTCGCGGGTAATCTGAATTTCGATGTAGGGCGGGTAGCTCAGCACCGATTCGGTGTTGAGCGCCGGCACAAACACGTTGTCGCCATCGGCATCGAGCGAAGCGGCCCCGATGGGCAGCAGAATGTGGTTTTCGTAGTCGTTGATTTGAAACCGGGGGTCGAGCTCAATGTCCAGGTAGCGCACTTTCAGCGCCATAGGGTCCACTATCAGCTCAAATACGGAGCCCAGCGCCTGGCCATCGTTGCCGCGCAAGGTCCAGCCGCGCACGTCGGGGTTGTCATCGGCTACTTCAAATTCGGTGAGGTCGCGCAGGCGACGCAGGACGGGAGTTTCCATTGCGCTTTTTTTAACGTTATTGCTTGGGCTCGCTCAGGGCCTTTACGGCGGCGGCGGCCTGGGTCAGAAACTGCTTGTTCTGTTGCTGGTCGGCCGCCGTGGCGCTCCGGCCAGACAGCTGGCCCGCCAGGCGCACCAGCTCATTGGCCTGGTCTTCCAGTTCGGGGTAAGCCTTCTGCTGCATGGCGCGAATAAGGCCGGCCGCCGCCACAAAGCCGGGGCGCAGGCTGGCCCCGGGCTCGCCCAGGCGGGCGGTGGCACTGGTCAGGTTGTCGCGCTGCTCGGTGGTGGTGGGGTCGCGCAGGTCGTCGCGGTCGGTGAGGGCTATCAACACGCCCGACAGCTTTTGCAAGCCGTTCAGGGCGTAGTCGGGGGCGGCAGGATTGGTGGCTGCCTGGGCGGCCAGGGTAGCGGGGGTGTAGTCGCTGCCGGCTTCGGCGGGCACCACCGAATCGGCGGGGGGCGGGGTGGCCCGCGCCTGTTCGGCAGCAGTGTTGGGAGCCAGGGTATCGACGGGCACGGCTTCGGTGGTGGTGTTGGCCGGGGCGGGCTCGTCGGCGGGGTCGGGCCGCAGGAAAAAGTAGGCGGCTACGGCCAGCACAGCGGCAGCCAGCAGCACCAGCAGCCACGGGCTCGGAGCCGATTTCTTGCGTTGAATATTGATGTCAGCCATAAATGCGCTACAGTTGCTTTTGGCCTTACGAGGCGGGGCGAAAATAGTCGATTCCGGCCGCGATTCCCGTACTTGCCGCCGTTCCGCTGGCCCACTTCATCTGCGCCCATGCCTTCCCGCCCCTCCCCCGCCCCCTACCTTGCCGAGCTGCAGGCCCGGGGCTTGCTGCCGCCGGCGCAAGCCGCCGCCATTGCCGAAGCCGAAGCGGGGCGGCCGTTTTCGCTGCACTACGAGCTGCGGGCGCTGCTTTACCTGGGCATCACCCTGCTGGCCGGTGGCTTAGGCGTGCTCATTTATCAGCACATAGCCCGCATTGGCCACGGCGTTATCATCGCGGCCATTGCCGTGCTCATGGCCGCCTGCTTTGCTTACGCAGCCCGGCATCGGCCTCCGTTTACCTGGGGCCTGGCCCCCAAAACCTCCGTCGGGGCCGATTATCTGCTGTTGCTCGGCTGCCTGTTGTTTGTGGTGCTGGAAGGCTACGTGCACTACCAGTACGGCATCTTTGGCAACCGCTACGGGCTGGCCACGGCCTTGCCGGCGCTGGTTTTTCTGCCGCTGGCCTACTGGTTCGACCACCGGGGTGTGCTGGCGATGGCCATTACGGCGCTGGCCTCGTGGGTGGGCCTCACGGTAGCCCCGCTATCGGTGTTTTCCGGGAATGACTTCTGGAACGACCAGATTCAGCGGGTGGCCTTCGGGCTGGGCGTGGTGCTGATGGCAGCCGGGTTTCATGCCGAGCATAGCCGCCGGAAGGCGCATTTTGCCTTCACCTACCTGCTGCTGGGCTGCAACCTGGCCCTGGCTTCGCTCACCACCACCACCCTGGAGGCGGTTTTTCACGAGCACCATTTCACCATTCTGGGCTCGGCCCTGCTCACGCTGGTGCTGTGCGCCGGGCTGCTCTGGTATGCGCGGCGCACGCAGTCGTACTGGTTTCTGGTGCTGGCGGCGGGGTATGCCTACATTGCCGTGGGCTGCCTGCTGGCGCAGGCCATCATGGCGTTGCCCGAGGTGCTCATCGTTGCGTCGCTGCTCATCGTCTTCCCGCTTTCGGCGCTGGCAGTGGTGCTGTTTTTCGTCAACATCAAAAAGATTTTGCGCGGCCCGGCGGCCACTCCTCCCCCGGCCAACCAGCCATGAAGCACCAGGCATACCCCCCCGAATGGGCTTTTCGGAAGGCGTTGCGTGGGCGCGCCGCCCGCTGGCAGCGCCAAAAGCTGCTCAGTGCGGCGCAGCTGGCTGCCATTGAAGCGGCTTACCCCCTGCCCTACTACCGCCCCGAGTGGCCGCTGCGCGTGGGCTTGTTTCTGTTTGCGCTGCTTGGGCTGGTGATGGCCGGCGGCTTCAGCTTTCTCATCACCCACGATTCGCCCATTGCGGCGGGGCTGCTGCACTGCGCGGCCTGCTTCGCCCTGCTGGAGCTATTGGTTCGGGAGCGCCGCTTCTACCACGCCGGCGCCGACAATGCCCTGCTGTATGCGGGCCTGAGCGGGGCTATCGGGCTGATTTTCTACATCAGCTCCGAATACCTCTGGCCCCAAAGCGCGGCCTTTCACCTCGACCTCGGCAGCAGTTTTTTAGTGCTGCTGGCAGTGCTGGCTTTGCTCGCGGCCGCCGTCATCCGCTATGCCGATGCCCTGGTGGCCGCAGCCGCCTTCATGACCACCCTCCTGCTGGTGAGCCTGTTCGGCATGAAAAGCACGTTGGGTCAGGCATTGCTGCCGTTTCTGCTAATGGCCACCGCCGCCGCCGGCCTGGTGCTGCGCCGCAGTCTGGCGCGCCACCTGGCCGGCTCTTACCTGGCCGATTATTACGCCTCCGCCCTGCTGGTGCTGAAAGTGCTGAGCTTGACGGCATTTTACCTCGGCGGCAATTACCTGGTAGTGCGCGAAGGCAACGCCGAGCTGCACCATGCCCAGCAGTCCATCCAAATACCATTTGCTCCGGTTTTCTACGTGCTCACGGCAGGGATTCCCCTGCTATACCTTGTGTTCGGGCTGCGCCGGGCCGACCGCCCTCTTTTGCTCATTGGGCTGCTGGCGCTGGCGTTTTCCATTTTCACCGTGCGCTACTACCGCTCTCTGCTGCCGCCGGAAGTGGCCGCCGTGCTGGCCGGCACCGTGCTGACGGTGCTGGCGGGCTTCCTGCTGCGCTGGCTGCGCCCGGCCCGTTTCGGCCTCACTTCCGAAGCCGATGACGAGCCCCGGCACTTCAACCTCGAAAACCTGATTCAGGCCCAAACCGCCCACCCGCCCACTGCTCCGGCTGGCGGCGGATTCGGGTTCGGCGGCGGCGCGTCGGGCGGTGGCGGGGCCACCGGGCAGTTTTAAAGGCAATAAAAAAGGCGCGAAAATTTTCGCGCCTTTTGCCTTTTTCATTCGAAACCACTTAAGCAGTTACCGGCCGGTAGAGCTTGGCCAGCTGCACCACGGCATAGTCGACTTCGGCCGCCGTATTCATCTTGCTCATCGAGAAGCGCACCGTGGCCCGCTCGGGGTCGCAGCCCAGGGCATCGAGCACGTGCGAGCCGGCCTGGGCCCCACTGGTACACGCCGAGCCGCCCGAAGCCGCTACCTTATTAATGTCAAGGTTGAACAGCAGCATCTCGCTGATGGCCGACGGCGGCAGGCTCACGCTCAGCACTGTGTACAGGCTTTCATCGGCCACGGCCGAGCAGCCGTTGAACTGCACGTCGTCTACTTCAGCCCGCAGCCTGGCAATAAACCGGTCCTTCAGGCCCTGCACATGGGCCTGGTGCGCGGCCAGGTCCCGGATGGCAATTTCCAGCGCCTTCGCCAGGCCCACAATGCCGTACACATTCTCGGTGCCCGAGCGCACGTTGCGCTCCTGCGCCCCGCCGTGAATGAGCGGGCTCACCTGCAGGCCGCTGCGGGTATAGATGAAGCCCACGCCCTTCGGCCCATGAAACTTGTGCGCCGAGCCCACCAGAAAATGGTTTTTCAGCTGCTGCACATCGTGCCGGTAGTGGCCCATCGTCTGCACCGTATCGGTGTGGAAAATGGCATTGTGGCGCGCACAAATCTCGCCAATGGCCGCAATGTCGTTCAGGTTGCCGATTTCATTGTTGGCGTGCATGATGCTCACAAACGTGCGCGGCTGCGTGGCCAGCAGCTCTTCCAGATGCGCCAAATCGAGCACGCCCCGGTCGTCGTGCTTCAGGTAGTGCAGCTCAATTTCGCCCGACTTCTGCAGCGCCTGCAGCGGATGCAGCACCGCGTGATGCTCCAGCGGTGACGTGATGGCGTGTTTCAGCCCCAGCGTGCGGATGCTGCCAAAAGCGGCGTAGTTATCCGCCTCGGTGCCGCCGCTGGTGAAAATGATTTCGGCCGGCGCAGCATTCAGCAGGTGGGCTACCGTCTTGCGCGCATTCTCGATGGCGGCGCGCACCTGGCGGCCCGGTCCGTGCAGGCTGCTGGGGTTGCCGTAGTACTGGCTCAGGAAGGGCATCATGGCCTCCAGCACCTCGGGGTCGAGGGGCGTGGTGGCGGCGTTGTCGAAATAGACGAAGGGCTGGGTGGTGGGAGTCATAGGTGAAGGTAAAAAAACCAGCGGCCGAACGTGGGTGCGCCCGGCCGCCGGGGGGTTCTTTTTAAACTTTTGGCCCGTGCGCTGCGCCCAACGCCCACACTTGCCCATTAAGAAATCATGACCTTTTGGCTCGCCCTGTCCAAAAACGCCTTAGGCCTTGACGGCAATGATTTCCTTGATGTCGCCAATAATTTTCTGGGCCAGATAATCAGCCGTTGCGTTCGAATCCGATTCGGCGTAGATGCGAATAATGGGCTCGGTGTTGGACTTGCGCAGGTGCACCCACTCCTTGTCGAACTCAATCTTCACGCCGTCAATCGTATTGACCGGCTGCTTGGCGTAGCGCTTTTCCATTTTCGCTAGCACGTCATCGGTGTTGATGTCCGGCGTGAGCTCAATCTTGTTCTTGGAGATGAAATAGCCCGGGTAAGAATTCCGCAGCCGGCTCACCGTCAAGCCCGATTTGGCCAGGTGCGTCAGGAACAAGGCAATGCCCACCAAAGCATCGCGGCCGTAGTGCAGCTCCGGGTAGATGATACCGCCATTGCCCTCACCGCCAATCACGGCGTTGGTTTCCTTCATTTTGGTTACCACGTTCACCTCTCCCACGGCGGCGGCGGCGTAGCTGCCGCCGGCTTTTTCGGTCACGTCGCGCAGGGCGCGGGTGCTGCTCAGGTTGCTCACGGTGTTGCCGCCGCCCAGCGCCTTCAGCACGTAGTCGGCCACGGCCACCAGGGTGTATTCTTCGCCGAACATCTCGCCGTTTTCGCTCACCAGCGCCAGGCGGTCCACGTCGGGGTCTACCACGATGCCGAGGTCGAAGCCGCCCTTTTCCAGCACTTTGGCAATGTCGCGCAGGTGCTCGGGCAGCGGCTCGGGGTTGTGGGCAAAGTCGCCGGTGGGCTCGCAATGCAGCTTTTCAACGGTGGTCACGCCCAGTGCTTCCAGCAACTGCGGCACCGCAAAGCCCCCCGACGAGTTCACCGCATCCACCACCACCCGGAAGTTGCGGGCTCTAATGGCTTCCACGTCCACCAGCGGCAAGGCCAGAATGGCTTTGATGTGCTTTTTGAGGAAGGTATTGTCAGTGGTGTACTGGCCCAGCTTGGTTACCGGGGCAAAGTCAAAGCCTTCGCTTTCGGCCAGCGCCAGCACCTGCTGGCCGTCGGTATCCGAAATAAATTCGCCTTGTGCGTTCAGCAGTTTCAGGGCGTTCCACTGCTTGGGATTGTGCGAGGCCGTGAGAATGACGCCACCGGCAGCCTTCTTGGCGGGCACGGCCATTTCCACCGTAGGCGTGGTGCTCAGCCCGAGGTCGCACACATCAAGGCCGAGGCCTTGCAGGGTAGCGGCCACCAGCCGGCTCACCATCTCACCCGAGATGCGCGCATCGCGCCCAATGATAATCAGCTTGCTGCCTGCATCTTGCGATTGCACCCAGGTGCCATATGCGGCGGCGTACTTCACCACATCAAGCGGAGTCAGGCCCTGCCCAACCGGGCCGCCGATGGTGCCACGAATGCCGGAAATAGATTTTATTAAAGTCACGGAGTAGTTTTTTTGAGCGCGTAAAATTAGGCATTCGTCGCCGGTTGGCGGCACGAAGTTTTATCTTTGGAACAATGGAAAACCCCAATCCTCCCGCTGGTCCACTATTGGCCAGTACCCGCCGGCCGGCCCAGCTCGAAGCCTTCGGCCGTTTGCTCGATGTGCTTGACCGCCTCCGCACCGAATGTCCCTGGGACAAAAAGCAAACCCTGCAAAGCCTGCGTCACCTCACCATTGAGGAAACCTACGAAATCAGCGACGCCATCCTGCGCGACGACTTGCCCGACCTGAAAAAGGAGCTCGGCGATGTCATGCTACACCTGATTTTCTACGCCCGCATTGCCGCTGAAAAAGGTGCTTTCGACATTGCCGATGTGCTTAATGCCCAGTGCGAAAAGCTCATCTATCGCCATCCGCACATCTACGGCGATGTACAGGCCGACGACGAAGAAGCCGTCAAGCGCAACTGGGAGCAGCTCAAACTCAAGGAAAAAGGCAACACCAACGGCGTGCTCGGCGGCGTTCCTGCTTCCTTGCCCGCGCTGGTGAAAGCCATGCGGATTCAGGAAAAAGCCCGCGGCGCCGGCTTCGATTGGGAGCAGCCGGAGCAGGTCTGGGAAAAAGTAAAGGAGGAACTCACCGAGTTCGGCGACGAATACGGCCACGGCCATCCCGAGCGCATGAATCAGGAAAAAGCCGCCGATGAATTCGGCGATTTGCTGTTTTCGCTGGTCAATTTTGCGCGCTTCGCCGGCATCAATCCCGAAGAAGCACTAGAACGCACCAACCGCAAGTTTATCAGCCGTTTTCAATACCTCGAAACCGCCGCCGCTGCCAACGGCCAGCAACTCGCTGACCTCACCCTGGCCCAGATGGATGTGTACTGGGAGCAGGCAAAACGCCGCTCGCCCCAACCCAACGGCACTAATTAGCGTTGGCTTCATTCTACGTCCACTTTAGTCGATGCGGAATTGCCTTAGGTAAGTTTTCTTTGGTGAGGCCACACTTTTTGGTTAGGTTTGCCAAGGTGATAGGCGGCAGTGTGCATATTTAGATTTGATAAGTACCATTTCAGCTCTTTCGTTGAGGGGTTTATCGTTTGTCTTTAGTGCTTCATTACGCCCTAACCGACTTTTTTGCTTTTTCTTTACCCACTCAATTCAACTACAACACTCAATAACCTCCAAACACTCCGGAACAATGGAACAGAAAAATGCCACGAATATGAGCCCACGGCCCGCCGCAACGGCCGCCAAAGCCGAAGCCCAAAGCAGCGGTGGTGCCTCGCTGTTCTCCGTCATCGTTATCATTCTTGCTTTCGTCATCAGCTATTGCGTCTATAAATTCGTGTTTGGTGATGCCAGCCACTTCCAGGGCGGCAACAACGAAAACAACCCTAACCCCGGCGATTACCTCGGCGTGGTGTACAAAGGCGGCTTCATCGTGCCGTTCCTGCTCACCATGTTCCTCTGCGTTATCACCTTCTCGATTGAGCGTATGCTGACCATCGCGAAGGCCAAAGGCTCGAAAGGCATCGAAAGCTTCGTGCGCTCGGTACGCCAGAAGCTGAACGTGAACGACATCAATGGTGCCCTGGCCGTGTGCGACCAGCAGAAAGGCTCGGTAGCCAACGTGGTGAAAGCCGGCCTGCTGAAATACAACGAGATGGCTCGCGAAACCAACATGACCACCGACCAGAAGGTCCTCGCCATCCAGAAAGAAATCGAAGAAAGCACTGCCCTGGAGTTGCCGATGCTGGAGAAAAACCTGGTTATCATCTCGACCATCGCCTCTATCGCCACCCTGACGGGTCTGCTCGGCACGGTATTCGGCATGATTCGCGCCTTCGCCGCTCTGGCGCAGGCTGGTACTCCTGACGCCGTAGCCCTGGCAAACGGTATCTCGGAAGCACTTATCAACACGGCTCTGGGTATCGGTACGTCGGCACTGGCTATCGTTGCCTACAACTATTTCACCAGCAAAATTGACGAGCTGACCTACAGCATCGACGAGGCTGGCTTCAGCATCATCCAGACGTTTGCCGGCCAGCATGGCAGCAACGCCACCACGACCCGCACGGTTTAATTTTTCTTGCTGGTTCGCATCTGCTGATGCACTAAAACGCGGGGCGGTTCGTTTTACGGAACGAGTCGCCCCCTTTTAACCCCCACCTCGCAATGCCTAAAGTAAAACCGCACCGTACCTCGCCGTCGCTCGACATGACGCCGATGGTCGACCTGGCCTTCTTGCTGGTGACGTTCTTCATGCTCACCACCAAGTTTGCTCCCGAGGAGTCTGTGGTGGTAGATACGCCATCATCCGTTTCGGAGCTTAAACTCCCCGAAAACAACGTTATTACGCTGACCGTCGACAAAAACAAGCGCGTCTTTTTTGGCGTTGATGCGAAGCAGACCAAAATTCAGGCTTTGCAGAAAGTAGGTGCCAAATACGGTGTCAACTTCACTGCTCAGCAGGCGAAAGAGTTTGGTGACCTGCCCAACTTTGGCTTGCCCATCAGCCAACTCGGCTCCTACCTCAACATGAGCAAGGAAGACCGCAAGCAGGTTAATTCCAAGCAGCCCGGTGTTCCGATTGACTCGCTCAACAACCAGTTGATTGACTGGGTGCTGGAGTCGCGTCGTGCCAATCAGGCCATCTTCAAAAAGCCTACTTACATTGCCATTAAGGGCGACGGCGATGCCGATGTACCCACGGTGCAGCAGGTAATTAAGATTTTGCAGGAAAAGGACATCAACCGCTTCAACCTCATCACGGACATGGAAAACAAGCCCGTAGCCACCCGTTAGTATCGGGAAGTTACGACAGCTCTTTTTTCAGTCTTTTCACTTAAGTAAATCCCATGGCAGAAATACAAGGCAAAGCCGACTCCGGTGGAAAAGGTGGGAAGAAGCGGGCCAAGAAAATGTCGACCAAAATCGACATGACCCCAATGGTGGACTTGGCCTTCCTCCTGCTTACCTTTTTCATGCTGACTACTACCTTCGCCAAGCCCAACGTGATGCAGCTCACGATGCCGGTGAAGAAGACCGACGACGTAGAGGATACCAAAATCAAAGCCTCGCAGGCTATGACCATTATCCTCGGCAAAGACAATAAGGCTTACTATTACTTCGGACTGAATACACCGCTCGACAAGACGGTGCCCAAGCCCGAGTTGAAAGTGACCAACTTCTCGGCTACTGGCATCCGGCAGGTCCTGCTGGACCGTCAGCGCCAGCGCCCCGAGCCCATCATTCTTATCAAGGCAACGGAAGATGCCAAGTACAAGAACATGGTTGACATTCTGGACGAGATGAACATCACCAACCAGAAGAAGTATGCCTTGGTGAAGGTACCTCAAGACGACCTGACCCTTATTAAAGATTCAGCCCTATGATGGACAATGCGCAAATCGCTAAGGCCAGCTTAAACGACATCGTTTTCGAGGGTCGTAACAAGGCCTATGGGGCATACGTCCTGCGGCGCCTGTACCAACGGCACGTAACGCGGGCATTGATTATTGCTACGTCGTTATTCATCCTACTGGTCGCTTTCCCGCTTATCGCGCAGTATCTCAAAGAGAAGATGCCGAAAGAGGAAAAGAAAACGCTACAGGAGAACGTGCTGATGGATGCGCCCCCGCTGGACGAAACCAAGCCGCCACCCCCTCCCCCGCCGCCTGAGGCTCCGCCGCCTCCGCCGCCTAAGCTGACCACCATCAAATTCACCCCGCCGGTGGTGAAAAAGGATGAGGAAGTAAAAAAGGAAGAGGTGCCTGACCAGGAAGAATTGAAGGATAAGGCCGTATCGACGGTGACCGTAAAAGGCAACACCGATGCTCCTGACCTGACTGAACTTTCCGGCGAAGGCGACAAAGTGGTTGAAGAGGTAGTTGAGAACAAGGTCTACACCTATGTGGAACAAATGCCTCAGCTGCCCGGTGGTGGTGGTAACGCTGCTATCGTAAACGCCATCCAGAAGGCGGTGAAATACCCCCCGCTGGCATTGCGCAACCAGGTTGAAGGCCGCATCTTCGTTAGCTTCACCGTGAACCCGCAAGGCGACGTTTCGGATGTGAAGGTGGTGAAAGGTCTTGGTTCCGGCTTGGACGAGGAAACAATTCGGGCGGTAAAAACCCTGCCCAAATTCATCCCCGGCAAGCAGAACGGCCGGGCAGTAAGCGTTTCGTTTACTGTACCGATTACCTTCAAGATTCAGTAAGCGTTGCTTCTGAATCGATTTGAAAAGAAAGCCCGAATCAAGCACCTGCTTGGTTCGGGCTTTTTAGTTGCCAGCAACGCAGCTACAAACGTGGCAGCATCCATCTGCAATACACGTACTATAAGCCGACATCATGCGTTATGTACCGCTTATAGGCACCGGTCGCTTCACTTAGACATAGCAATTCCTGTCTTTTTTGTAAGCTAGCTTAGCAATGACAAATTATTCTACCGAACCTTTGCAGGCGGTTTTACGGTTTAGTACATCTCCATTCCTGCATTTTCATTTTTATGCTTAACCTGCCTACTACCGAGGAACGCCTCGGTAAGTCCCCCCAACGACTGGTACGTTACTTTGTGCTGCTGATGGCCCTGGTCTATCTGGGGTTGGGAGTGTGGCTCTGGTGGACGGCCGATACGGCTTCGGGTGGTGGCATCATTCAGCTAGGCCCTACGGCCCGTAAGGTGCTGGGCACGGTATTCATTCTCTACGGCCTGCTTCGCTTTGGCCGAGGCTACCAAACCTATTTCCGCAAAAAAACCTTTTCTGATGATGAATAAGCGCGCTCATTTTCTTATTGCCGGATTGGCTACGGCAGTGGCCGGTGCTATTGCCGTGGCTGCATGTAATGGGCCTGGTTCGCCGGGGGCGCAGGACACCCCGACGAGTGGCACCGTAGCAGTGAGTGTGGACGAAACCTTTGCGCCTATTCTGCAGGCTCAGGTAGATACGTTTGCCAAGCTCTACCCGAATGCTCATGTGCAAATGAGCTTCCAGCCGGAAGAGAAAGTTATGCTGGACCTTATCAACGATAAGGTGAAGCTGGCTGTGGTGACGCGGGATTTGAATGCCGAGGAAATGGCCGAGTTTGCCAAGCAAACCATCACGCCGCGCACCACACGCATCGGCATCGATGGGCTGGCAATTGTGCTCAACCGCAACAATCCGGACTCGCTGCTGACGGTGGCCCAGCTAGCCGATATTTTCACCGGCAAAACCAGCACTTGGAGCCAGGTCAGCGGCAAGAAAGGCTTATCGGAAATCAACGTGGTATTTGATGCAAATCGCAGCAGCACCACACGCTTCGTGAAAGATTCGGTGACGCGGGGCGCGGCCCTGACCACGCGGGTATTTGCGGCGACTTCCAATCCCGGCCTGCTCGATTACGTGGCCACGCACCCCAACGCTATCGGGGTGGTGGGCGTGAACTGGATTTCGGACCGCGACGACCCTACGGCTATGAAATTTGCCCGCAAGGTGCGGGTGGCCAGCATCACGGCGCGCCCCAATCCGAAGCCCGACGATTTCATACAGCCCTACCAGGTGTACCTGGCAGAGAAGACTCCTGAGCAGCTGGCCGAACACCCGGATTTGCAGAATTACCCACTTCGGCGCAACCTTTACGTCATCAGCCGGGAGGCGCGGGCGGGGTTGGGCACGGGGTTTGCATCCTTCGTTGCTGGCAAGAACGGCCAGCTGATTTTTCAGAAATCGGGCCTAATGCCTGCGCAGATGCAGGCCCGTATTATGGTTACGCCTAAACTGTAGCCGCCTTCTGCGCGTACTTTCTTTTCATTGCTTTTTCATCCTTTTTCCCATCCTATGAGTTTCAAGCCCTGGAAACAGCCGCTGCTCGCCGCTGCCCTGATTGCGGCCGGCACTACGGCAGCCACCGCCCAAAACGTGCAAAACGCTCAGCGTGCCATCGAGCTAGGCCGCTACAACGAAGCCCGCGCCATTCTGCGCCCCGGCGCTACTCCTGAAACGGCTTTTGAGTTGGGCCGCCTGTACCAAATGCGCGACATGCCGGATTCGGCCGCGTTTTTCTTTAATAAAGCCGCTGGTACTTCGCCGTTTGGCCAAGTAGCTGCAGGTCGTGCCGCACTGGCCAAAGGTGATTTCAGCGGAGCTGAAAGCCAATTTGAAGCTGCTGCCAAGGCCACCAAAAACAAAGATGCCAAAGTACTGACGATGATTGCGCAGGCATATGGCGAAGCCGATGGCAAGGACACAAAAGGCCTGAAATACATTGATGCCGCCCAGGTTGTCAACAAAAAGGACGAGCCCGCGCTGATGGTAGCCCGTGGCGATATATACCTGCACACTGACCAGGGCGGTGGCGAAGCCATGAACAGCTTCGACCGTGCTACTACGGCCAACCCCAGCTACGCGCAGGCCTATTACAAAAAGGGTGTGCTGAACGTACGGGCCCGCAACTTCAACGAAGCACGTACCAACCTTACCAAAGCCACTGAGCTGGACCCCAGCTACGCTCCCGCTTACCGCGAACTGGCTGACATGTACTATTACGCTGGTCAATACGACCTGGCGCTGAGCACTTTCAAGAAGTACACCGACCTGGCCGAGCCTTCGTCGAACACGAATGCGCAGTATGCCTCGTTCCTGTACCTGACCAAGAAATATCCTGAAGCGCTGACGGAGGTTAACAAGGTGCTGGTATCTGAGCCTAAAAACCTGACGATGAACCGCCTGAAGCCCTATCTGCTGTACGAAACCGGTGATTACACTGGTGCAGCCACGGCCATGGATACTTACATGAAAGTAGCCCCGGCCGATAAGATTATCGACGAGGACTACATCTATCAGGCAAAAATTCTGAGCAAGACGGGCAAAGGCGACGAAGCTATTGCCCTTATCGGAAAGATTATTGCCAAAGACCCCAGCAAGGCCTGCGACTTCCAGAATGATTTGGCAACCATCTATGCCAACAAGAAGGATTACAAGGGTGCTGCCAAAGTGTATGAGTACAAGCTGAAGAACTGCAAAGGCGACCTTACGGACCAGTTCCGCATGGCGGTGGCTTTGACCGGTGATAAGGCTTATACCCGGGCTGATAGCGTTTACAACATCATCCTGACGGCCAAACCGACCTACGCCCCTGGCTATCTGGAGCGGGCCCGTGTAAACAACAGCCTTGATTCCGATGGTAAGAAAGGCTTGGCAAAGCCGTATTACGAGAAATACATCGAGCTGTCGAAGGCGGAAGGAGCCGACCCTGCTAAGTTTAAAGCGGGCGTGATTGAGGCAAATGGCCAACTTGGCGTGTACAGCGCCAATGCCGGCGACAAAGCCGGTGCCGTACGCTACTTCGAGCAGGTATTGGCAATCGACCCTACCAATAAAGGCGCGCAGGACAACATCAAAATCCTGCAAGCTCCGGCCCGTACCACCAAGACCACAACTACCAAGACTACTACGATTAAGAAAAAGTAGTTGATTGGTGATACAAAAAGGCCCCAACGTTTCTCACGTTGGGGCCTTTTTGTGTTTAGGCACGGCGAGTTATTTAGCGACCCAACTCCGCCATTCTTTCAGAACTCCTTCAAAGTCCGGAGGTAGCTCTGCCTCAAAGAAGAGTTGCTCGCCCGAGGTTGGGTGCGTGAAGCCCAGGGAACGTGCGTGCAGAGCCTGCCGGGGCATGGTTTGGAACGCATGCTCGACAAAGTCGCGGTAGGCACCCGTATTCTGCCCAACCCGAATCCGGTCGCCCCCATAAGTAGCATCCGAAAACAAGGGGTGGCCGATGTGCTGCATGTGCGCCCGAATCTGGTGGGTACGGCCGGTTTCGAGCACGCAGCGCACCAACGTGACCGGGCCGAAGCTTTCCATCACCTCATAATGCGTCACAGCGGGCTTTCCTTGCTCGCCGCCGGGATATACGGCCTGTACTTTGCGGTCGCGCACGCTGCGGCCAATATGCCCCCGAATAGTGCCTGTGGGCCCCGGTGGTGTGCCCCACACCAAGGCCAGGTAGCTGCGCTGAATGGTGTGGTGGAAAAACTGGTTGGAAAGGTGCGTCATGGCAAACTCGGTTTTGCCGATTACCAGCAGCCCCGAGGTATCCTTGTCGATGCGGTGCACCAGCCCGGGCCGAATTTCACCATTGCGCCCGGTAGGCAGGTTGGCCAGGTGATGGGCCAGGCCATTTACCAAAGTACCCTGCCAGTGCCCATAGGCCGGGTGCACCACCAGGCCCGCCGGCTTATTCACAATGAGCAGCTCGGCATCTTCGTAGCGAATATCCAGGTCCATTTCCTCGGGCAGCACCCGGCCCGTTTCGCGGGGTGGCTCGGGCAGGGTTACGGTAATGGTGTCCTGCGGCTTGACGCGGTAGTTGGGCTTGACGGGGGTGCCGTTAACTTCCACGGCCTGGGCGCGAATGGCTTCCTGCACTTTGTTGCGCGAGGTATTGCGCAGGCGGTTGTGCAGGAATTTATCGATGCGCAGCAACTCCTGCCCCCGGTCCACCACAATGCGGTGGTGCTCGTACAGCTCGTCGCCGCCTTCTTCGTCCTCCAGGTCGGGAGCCGTGATGTCGTCGGCGTCCAAATCATCAATCAGCATAGCGAAGGCAAATGGTTATGAAAAAAGCCGAAGCATTCGCTCCGGCTTTTTGCTTTTCAGGCAGGCGGCGGTAACCGCCCCGAATTACTTGGTTTTGACTTTGGTCTTTCCCGGGGCCGGGGCCGGCGTAGTTGCTGGCGAAGTCGGCTTCTGAATAACGGGAGCCTGAGCACCTGGAGTGATGCCCATTTTCTTCAGCACCAGGTCCGAAATATTACCCGATTCGGGGGCGTGCAACAGCAGCGGGCTGCCGCCGCCGTCCGAGTTGAACACGTAGGTGAAGCCGTTTTCGTCGGCCACGGCATCGATATTCTTCTGGAGCTTGTCGAGGGCCGGCTTCAGCAGGGTCTGCTGTTTCTGCTGCAACGACTGCTCGGCGCTGCGCTGGAACTCCTGAATGGACTGCTGGAGGCTTTGCAGCTCTTTCTGCTTATCGGCTTTTACCACGTCGGTCATCGTGGCCTCGCCTTTCTGGTAAGCCTCGCCTTTGGCTTGGTATTCGGCGTACTTGCTTTTCAGCTGGGCTTCCAGCTGGGTATTGTAAGCTTTCAGGTCCGACTCAATCTGTTTGCTTTCGGGCATCTGAGCCAGCACGTACTGGACATCGGTATAACCAATTTTCAGGGGAGCCTGGGCCTGCGCGGAAGTGGCGGCCAGGGTTCCGGCGGTCAGCAGAGCGGCGGCGAGCGTCAGACGAAAAATTTTCACGAGATTCATCAAAAAGAAAAAGGGTCAGAAAAATGTTGGGACAAAGGTAATTACTTCTTTTTGGTAGACCGCGCTGCGGGCTTGGCCGCTGCTTTCGTACCGGTAGCCGGTTCTGGCGTTCCAGAGTCCGACTCGAAGTTAGGGTCGACCGGGGTTTTGGGCGGCGCTACGGTTTTCAGCGGGCCTTTGGGCCCGGGCTGGTTGCGGTCTTCGGCCCCTAAACCCAATTCCTCCATCACAAATTCCGTGTAATCGTGCGCCGGATTGGTGTAGAGCATGGTCAGGTCGCTGGCCTTGTCGAACAACACCGCCAGCTGCTTTTTCTTGGCCACCTTCTCGCAGGCTTCGAATACCTTGTCCTGCACCGGCTTATTCAGTTCCTGCCGCTTCTTAAACAGCTGGCCTTCGTAGCCAAACTGTTTGTTGCGGTAGGCCTTGATTTCCTGTTCTTTCTTCAGGATTTCATCCTGCCGCTTCTTTTTCATGGGCTCGGTAAGCACCACTTCCTCGGCCTGGTAGTTGTGGTAGAGCTTGTCGAGGTCCTTTTGCTGGGCCTCAATCTCCTTCTGCCAGGTATCCGACAGCTTGTTTAATTCCTGCTGAGCTTTGGCATATTCCGGCATCTTGGCCATAATAAACTCAGAATCGACCCAGCCAAATTTCTGGGCCTTGGCACCAAACGCACTTGTAATCAGGAGCAATAAGGCCAGCAACAGGCCACCGAAATTCTTCATACCCGAGGAAACGTGAAATCCTGTCTGCTAGTGCCTGCCCTAGCGAATTTGCTGACCAATAATGAAGTGGAAGTGGTTGGGGTCCTGCTTGGTGCCAGCGGCCGTGCCAACGGGCGGCACCACCGAATCGAAGCCGTGGCCGTAGTCGAAGCCCAGCAGCCCGAAGGCTGACATGAAGATACGTGCCCCGACCCCGGCCGAGCGGTATAGCTTGTAGGGGTTGTAGTTGGTATAGGAGTCGTAGGCGTTGCCGGCCTCCGCGAAGGCCAGCACGTACACCGTCGCGGCCGGGTTAAGGCTGACCGGGTAGCGCATCTCCAGCACGTATTTGTTGAAGGCGATGCCACCGCTCTGGCCGCTCTGGGCCGTGGGAATAGCAAAGGCCGCGTTCGGGTCGTCGTAGCCACGCAAACCGACGTAATCGGTTCCAACCAGGTAGT
Organism: Hymenobacter daeguensis; assembly: GCF_054780555.1. Taxonomy (NCBI): domain Bacteria; kingdom Pseudomonadati; phylum Bacteroidota; class Cytophagia; order Cytophagales; family Hymenobacteraceae; genus Hymenobacter; species Hymenobacter daeguensis. The sequence goes on along the minus strand of NZ_BAAGWC010000009.1, from coordinate 41,155 downwards.
TGCCGCCGCCATTGTAGCCAAGGCCCGCGCCCCCCATCTTGAAGCGCTCAAACGGCCCCAGTTCACGGTTCGAGTTGTAGTTGCCGAGGTAGCCGAAGTGCGCCCGCGTGTTCAGCACCAGCTTGCCCACGATGGGCGTAAACCACGACGCGTCGAACATCCATTTGTGAAATTCAATCCACTGGTTGTTGTTGGGGTGGTCGGGGTTAAGCAGCGAGTACGGTGGAGTCAGGTTCACGCTCAGGCTCAGCGACGAGCCCCGGCGCGTATAGGTCGGGTTGTCGATGCTGTTGCGGGCCAGCGTGGTGTTAAACGTAATGTTGTTGGCAAAGCCCGTAGTGAAGCCCGGCAGCAGCGGGTAGTTCTGCGTCTGATATTGGCTGTACGACAGCGAGTTGCTCAACGTGAAGTAGTCATCCGGCACCCGCAACTGGCGGCCCAGGCCAATGGTGGCACTGTTTACTTTAATGAATTGGTCGGAGGCTGCATCCAGGCTCGTACCGGTACGTTGCACACTGTGGTTCAGGCTAAAGGAGAACGAGTTCGGCCGGCGACCGCCCAGCCAGGGCTCCGTAAACGACAGCGAGTAAGCCTGGTACTGCACGCCATTGGCCTGCACATTAAGCGACAGGCGTTGGCCGTCGCCCGCAGGCACTGGCGTCCAGTTGCGTAGCGTTCCGGCTTTGCGCAGCGAGAAGTTGTTGAATACCAAGCCCACTGTGCCAATAAACCCGGCATAGCCGCCCCAGCCACCCGACAGCGTCACCTGGTCCGAAGGCTTTTCCACGACCGTGTAGTTAATGTCCACCGTACCATCGGCGGGGTTGGGAATGGGGTTGATACCGATTTTCTCGGGGTCGAAATAGCCCAGGGTGGCAATTTCACGCTGCGAGCGGATGAGCAGTTCGCGGTTGAACTTGTCGCCGGGTAGCGTGCGCAAGGTGCGGCGTAGCACATGGTCGCTGGTTTTGGTATTGCCAGCGATGTTAATGTCCTTGATGTGTGCCTGCACCCCCTCACTGATTCGCATCTCAATGTCGATGGAATCGCCTTCCACCTTGGTTTCCACCGGGTCGATGGTGAAAAACAGGTAACCATCGTTCAGGTACAGCGACGAAACGTCCTGCCCCGTGGGGTTATAGTTCAGGCGCTTGTCCAGCGTTTCCTTGCTGTAAGGACTTCCTGATTTGATACCCAGAATGTTAGACAGCGTCTTATCATCGTACAGGTAGTTGCCATTCCAGGTAATGTGGCGGAAATAGTATTTCGGCCCTTCATCTACCTGAATGCGCAGGGCCAGGCCCTTGTCGTCCCGCATCAGTGTGTCGCTCACAATGGCCGCATCGCGGTAGCCTTCCGCGTTGTAGAACTCCAGCAGCTTCTTTTTGTCTTCCTCGTACTCGCTGCGCTGGAACTTACCGGCCGTCAGGAATTTATAGGGCTTGCGCTCTTTTGTCTTCTTCAGCTTGCCCTTCAGCTTACGGTCAGAAAATGCTTTGTTTCCTTCAAACGCAATGTCATGAATCCGAATTTTAGAGCCCTTATCCACGTCAATGCGCAGGGCCACGCTGTTGGATAGCGCGGAGTCGTTCACCTGAATAATATTGACCTTGGTATCGAGGTAGCCCTTGTTCACGAAGAACTTGCGTACCTGCGTCCGCGTATTATTCATCAGGGCATCGGTCACCACCTTGCCGCGAATCAGCGTAATCTTCTTGGTCAGGTCTTCCGTTTGGCCCTTGCGAATGCCCGTAAAGGTAAATTTCGACAAGCGGGGCCGCTCCTTCAGGTTGTAGTCAAGGAAAATCTTATTGCCCTCAATGCGCGCAATCGTCACGCTGACATCTCCCAGAATGCCCTGGGCCCAGAGTTTGCGAATAGATTTTCCAATCTCCTCACCGGGCACGTTGATGGCATCCCCCACGCGCAGGCCCGTCAGGCTGATGAGCGTATTGGGGTCTAGGTAGCGGGTCCCGCTCACCGTGATGCCGCCCAACTCATATTTTTTGGGTTCTTCGGCTCCGGTCGGTGTCTGTTGGGCACTGGCAGACAAAGCTCCCCAGCTGCCCAGAACCACTAAAACGAGCAGATATTTGAAAAATAAATTACGCACAATAACCATTACAAAAATTTAAGATACCGCTACCTGCTCGCTGGTTTTGCCAAATCGCCGTTCCCGACGCTGATACGCCCGAATAGCGTCCTGAAAATGCTGCTTCCGAAAATCCGGCCACAGCAAGTCTGTGATATACAACTCTGTATAAGCCAGCTGCCACAGCAAAAAGTTGCTAATGCGCTGCTCTCCACTGGTTCTAATCAACAGCTCCGGGTCGGGCATGCCTGCCGTCACCAAATATTTGCTGACAGTCGCTTCCGTCACGTCAGCGGGTTGCAATTTGCCGTCGGCTACATCGGCGGCCATTCGCTTCGCAGCCTGGGTCAGGTCCCAGCGTCCGCTGTAGCTAAGCGCCAGCACCAGGGTCATGCGCGTGCCGCCCTTGGTCAGTTCCATGGCTTCAGCCAGTTCCCGCTGGCAATTGCCGGGCAGGGTCGAAATGTCCCCAATGGCTTCCAGCCGAATGCTGTTTTTCAGCAACGTGGCCGTTTCCTGACGAATGGTGTGCACCAGAAGCTGCATCAGTGCCATCACCTCCAGGGCGGGTCGGTTCCAGTTCTCCGTCGAGAAAGCGTAGAGCGTTAAATAACGCACGCCCAACTCGGCGGCCTCTTCCACGGTTTCGCGCACGGCCGTGATGGCACTCTGGTGCCCGAACACACGCAAGCCCCCTCGCTGCTTTGCCCAACGCCCATTGCCGTCCATTATGACAGCCACATGGGCAGGAATATTTTGAATATCAATTTCGGCCTTGCCGGTCATCTTTGCGGTTTCGCTAAAAGAGGACGCAAGTTACGGAAATGGTTGCATTTAGCCGGACAATTCCATAAATGGCCTGCGCCGCCAGCCTGTCAGGCCGCCAGCCAGTCGGCTTAATGGCCAGGCAGCTAACGATTATTTTAACAGTTTTTTATTCTTTTTATACAGGTCCGGGCACCGGATTTTAAAGAACGTATAGGATAAGCTGATGCCGCTATAGTAGTACCAATCCTGGTCATGCGGGTTGACAAGCAGGGGGTCCTGCTCACTCAGATGGTCCAGCTGGTCCGTAAACGTTTTACGCACCCCAACTTCCGCGCCCAGGTTGATATGCTGCGACAGGGCATATTTCAACCCCACGCCCGCCGGAATGGCAATGCCCAGCATGGAGCCCTCCTGCTTGAAACTGCCTGTGAGAGCAGAATTGTTGGTTACCGTAGTGGTATTGGCATAGAACCCCGCGATTCCGGCAAACAGGTAGGGGGTAAAATGGACCTTGTCGGTGCGGTAATGGTAGTCGCGGAAATTATATTCCACTACTGCTGATGCTTCAATTACGCTGCCCTTGGTATTGGCTTGCCGGTATCCTTGCAGGGGCGGCACTCCACCATTCGCGCCGTCCACGTTCCCATCATCGGCCCGCAGCAGGCCGGCCATCAGGCCTCCCCGCAAGGTGATGGGCACCGACACGTCTTTGCGATAGAAAGCGGTGAGAGCCGGGCGGCTGTTCTGCAGCTGCAGTTCCGGCGATATCTCGCCACGGTAGTTGGTAGCTCCGAGACCAATACCTATTTCACTGGTATTCTGCGCAGTAGCGGAGAGGCAAAAAAACGCACTCCCCGCCTGCAGCGCGCAGACGAGGAGTGCGTTTTGAATAATTGAATTCGTCATTCTAAGCTAAGTGCTGACTGAAGAGTAATTGCTCAGCCAGTGGCCACTGGCTAGCGGAACTTGGGGTTCTTGATGCGGGGCGTCAAGATGTAGTTCAACGTAACACCCGTTACGATGTACCAGTCGGTTTTATTGCCTACGTCGCCGCGCGCCTCACCGGGGTTATCGAAACCGGGGAATTTGGTACGGTCAAGCGTAATGTCATGGCCGAAATAAGTTGCGGCGCCGGGAGCCAGCGATGCTACGGGAGCGTATTTGCCTCCTACGTCGTCGAGGTAGTCGGTGAATGTTTTGCGCCAGCCGATTTCCAGGCTTGCGTCAAAGTTACGGTTGATGCGGTAGCGGATACCACCACCGAAGGGAATCGAGAACTGGGTTTTGCTGTAAGCAGTAGCCTGGCCTTCGGTTTTCAGCGGCTGCAGGTCAACGTAATTACCGCTCTGGTCGAGGCCTTGAGGATTGTTGTAGAAGCCGGCAACACCAGCAAATACGTAGGGCACGAAGTCAGGACGCTTGAGGTAGTTGTTGCGGTTTTCAATCAGGTCCACAATTACCACACCCGAAGCTTCCAGAATGTCGTTGCGGAAGTTCATGTTGCGGTTGTAGCGGAAGCGCGAATCAGCGCCGCTGGCATCAGCAGCCTGAGAGTCATCGCCCGAGATACGGCCATACGACAGACCGATGCGAGCCGATACACGCGGGAAAAAGCGGCGGGTGAGCGAAACCCCGGCCCCAACGCGCGTAGCGCCGAGGCGGAGGCTGGTAAAGCTAGTTACCGGGGTGATGTCCCCGAAATAGTTCATGGCGTTCAGGCTGAAGCCAACCGAGTTGTATTGCTTCCGCTTGCTGAATTGCTGGGCATCTGCTTCAGGAGTTGCCACCAAGGCAAGCCCAAGCACAAAGGCCGTGGAATAAGTGAAAATATTCTTCATAAGGCAACTAAAGTGATGAGGCGTGGGGCAAGTATGAGAACCGCACAGTGAGCGCGCATTTTCAGACGAAGACAAAAGTAGGCGATATTGGGAACTAAAAAAATTTTACCGGTTCTTTTCCCGAAAAATTCTGCTGCTATACTTGAATACCTGCTGGATTGCGACGGTCGAGGCCCCAATTTAATTTGCTGCGCAAGGTACTGAGGAAGTTGACGTGGTTGAGCTTTACCAGACGGGCATTAAAGTTTTCGCGGCGAACAGCAATTTGAACGGACGCTTCGACGGGGAGCGAGCGGGAATCGAGGGCAAGCATGTAGCTGGTGCTACGGCCTTCAATCTCGAAGGAAATCACGCTTTGGTCGGACACCACGAGTGGGCGAACGTTCAAATTGTGGGGGCATACGGGAGCAATAATAAAATTGTTCGTCTGGGGCAGCATTACCGGTCCGCCGCAGCTCAGCGAGTAGCCGGTAGAACCGGTGGGCGTGGCCACGACGAGGCCATCGGCCCAGTAGGAATTTAGGTACTCGCCGTCAATGTACGTATGGACGACAATCATGGATGACGTGTCGCGCTTGAGGACGCTGAACTCGTTGAGCCCGAAGTTCAGATTGCCGAATACATCGGGGTCGGTATCAACGCGAATAAGGCTGCGCTCTTCGATGGTGAAATGGCCTTTGAAGAGGGCATCGATGGCCTGGGTGATGCGGTCGGGGGTGACGGTGGCCAGGAAACCGAGGCGACCGGTGTGAATGCCCAGGATGGGGATTTGCAGGCTGCCGACGTAGGTAACGGTGTCGAGCAGGGTGCCGTCGCCGCCGATGCTGAGGACGTAGTGCACGCCACGCAGCGAATCGCCCCGGCGGAACTCGGTGGTGCCTTCGGGCAGGCGCAGGCGGTTGTCGAGGAAGGTGCGGAAGGCTTCGCCGATGCGGACTTCGGCCCGGCGGGCGGCCAGGTCGTCGAGCAGGGCCTGAATGGCCGGGGCGGCTTCGTCGTCGAAAGGCTTGCCAAGGATGGCGATTTTCATGCGGAGAGTGAAAGCAGAGGCTTAACGTATCGGGCGGCGAGGCAATAATTTAGTAATTACCCCGAGCAGCTATATCGGGAATTCGGCGCGAAAGAAGTAGCCGGTCTGGCCCAGGCCGTTGAGGGTATACTCGGCGGTGAACACACGGTCGTAGAAAGTAACGAGGTGCAGGCCGAGGCCACCGGCGCGCAGAAATTGATTGGCAAGACGGTTTTGGGGCAGGGGATGCGGGGCGACGACGTAGCCGGCATCGGCAAAGATATTGAGATAGAGCGCGAGCGGAATGGCGTTGACCTTGGGATTGTCGGAATTGAGCTGAATGACTTTGGGCTGAAACAGGCGGTAGGAAAAGCCCTGCTGGACCAGGCCATAATGGCGGCCGTCGATGACGTACTCATCGTAACCGCGCACCAGGTCGTCGTAGCCCAAGGCGCGGGTGTCGGGATAGGAGAAGCGGCGCGAGAGCCGGCCCTGCGCCGTGAGGCCGAAGCTGTAGTAGAACCGGTGGCCCAGCGACAGGTAACGGGCGTAGTTCAGGCGCAGGGTGGTAAGGCCGGGGGTGGTATTGTCCAGAAAAACGCGGTGCGTGAGCGTGGCCTGCGCATACTTGCCGGTGAGGGGGTAGGCGAAGGTGTTGCGCTGGTTGCGGGTACTGGTGAGGGTGAAATCGAGAAACTCACGCTGGGTACGCCCCAGAAAATAGTCGTAGTTGTAATAGTTGACGGAGTCGCTGATTTGCTCGCGGTGATACGAAACATCGAACGCCGTGCGAAACTGCACGGTGTGCCGGAAACGCAGGCCAGCCGTGGCGTAGAAGCGCTGGATGGGAAAGCCTTCGTCGGCGCGGTAGGGCACCAGGCGGTCGGCCAGGGTGATGTAGTCGAGGGCGTGGCTTTGGTAGAAGGAAGCGCCCACGCCAAAGCCCAGGCGGCGGTAGCGCCCCACGCCCGGCACTTCGTAAAACAGCTCGTACTTGCGGTTGAAGCCAAGCTGCAGGTTGGCAATTACCTGCTCGTTGCGGCCCCGAAAGTTGGTTTTGGTGAGGTGAACGCCGTAATCGACCCGCCGCCAGCGGTCGGAGCGGTTGAGCCAGGAGCGCAGGTTGCGGTCGGCCAGCGAGAGAATGGGGACGGGAAAGGTGTACCAGCGCTCCTGCACCCCAAACACGATGAGCAGGCGGCCGTTGGCACAGCTGGCCTGGGCCACCACGGCGTGGAACAGCTGGAGGTTGAACAGCCGGCGGCGGTTGGCTTCGAGGCGGGCGGGCAGGTCGGCGAGGGTGAGGGTATCGCCTTCGTGAAAATCCAATTCAGCCCGCAGAATGCGCTCTTTGGTGACGGCATTACCCGCATAAAGAATGGTGCCGACTGCCGCCCGGCTCACGCCCGGGCAGGGCACAATGCGCACCAGGGTATCGGTGGGGGCCACCACGGGGCGCAGAGGCCGCAAGGTGTCGGCGGGCGTTTGGGCCAGACCGGCAACCAGCAGCCGCAACGACAAAAGTAGAATTCCTAACACCCGATTCGTTTAGACGCTCAGGTAGCGCAGGAGCGCATCGTAGCGCTCCTGCTCGTCCTCGTTGGCCACGGCCACGCCGCTGAACTGAGCCGTAACCACGTAGCCAAACCGCTCCAGCGTGGCCGTGATGCGGGCCAGGTTGTCGGTATTGAGCTTGATGGTGAGGCGGATGCGGTAGGGGTCCACTTCGTCCTGCGCCACCTGGGCGCTGATGATTTTGGCGTTATTCTCCTCCACATAGCGGCTGATTTGGGTGAGCGAGTAGTCGCGCTCCTCCATGCTCAGCACAATGATGCCGCCTTGTCCGCCGGCCGGGTGCTGCCCGAAAGCAGCCAGCGCATCGGCAATAGTGACCACGCCGGCGTACTCATGCCGCTCATCAACGACGGGCACGAGCTGGATTTTATTTTCGATGGCCAGCTCCATCACGCGGTAGAAGTGCTGGTCGGGGCGCACGTACACGTCGCCAAAGTTGAGTGGCAGCTCGGAGAGCAGGGTTTCGGGGTCGTCGAAGTCGGCGAGGTCGGATTCGGTGACGAGGCCGCGGTAGTGGCGGTTGTCGAGCACGGGCAGCTGGGCCACGTGAAACTCATCGAGCCAGCGCGCTGCTTTGCCCGCCGAATCGGTGCCCTTCAGGGGCGGTATCATTTCGTTGAGTAAGTCTTCGGCGAGCAGGGCGGACATATTCTGGCGGATAACGGGTTAGGAAATAGTAGAAGCGGGAATTAAGTGGAAAGGAATAGGGTGAAAGATAAAATAGTACCGGATAGGATGATGAAACGCTGAACAACAATCGGGCCGCCGCGAAAATATGCCGTTTAGGCAGCTATGGCGGGGGCCGCTTCGGTAGTACGCAAAAACCGGCTCAGGTAGGCATTAAATCCGGCGGGGCGCTCCATCATGGGGGCGTGGCCGCAGTGGTCGAGGAAGCGCAGCTCGGCGCGGGGCAGCAGGGTGGCAAACTCGTGGGCCACGGGCGGCGGGGTGATGGTATCGTTCAGGCCCCACACCAGCAGTACGGGCACCTTTATTTTGGTTAGCTCCTTGCTGAGGTTATGGCGTTGGGCCGAGCGCGCGATGGAGATGATGCGCAGGCACTTGGCGTTGGAGTTGGTGATGGCGAAAACTTCGTCAATCAGCCCCTTGGTGGCCACGGTGGGGTCGTAGAACGTGTAGCCGACCCGTTCCTGCACGTAGCTGTAGTTGCCACGCTTGGGGAAGGAGCCCCCCATGCTGTCCTCGAACAGGCCGCTGCTGCCGGTGAGCACCATGCGGCTGACGCGGCCGGGATTCTTGAGCGTGTAAACCAGCGCAATGTGGCCGCCCAGCGAATTGCCGAGGACGGTGAAGGCAGGCGGCAGGCCCACGGCAGCAATAAAGCCTTCGACGTAGGCCACGAGGCCGGGCACGCCGGCCTGGGTGAGGGGCATGTCGTACACGGGCAGCAGCGGAATGACTACGCGGTAGCTGGCCGAAAACGCATCGACCACGCCCTGCCAGTTGCTGAGGGCCCCAAACAGGCCGTGCAGCAGCAGCAGCACCGGGCCCTGGCCTTCGTCCACAAACTCGTACCCTTGCTCCTGCTTCGTTTCCATGCGCGTGGTCTGTGTTCTGAATTGTTGGTTTTCGCGGCGGGCCGCTGCGGCTTTTGCCATCAGAAACCTGCCGCTGGCTACGAGCAACCAATAACTCGCTAGGCGGTTTTGGCAATGATACAACAGCGAAGCCAATTGCCCAAAATGGCCAGCCCGTGCGGGGTGAGCAGCGCTTCGGGGTGGAACTGGACGCCGTAGAGCGGCAGCGTGCGGTGCCGCAGGGCCATGAGCTCGGCCGGGGGGCCGGGGGTGCGGGCCAGCGGCACCAGGGCCGGCGGCAGGGGCTCGCTCACGATGAGCGAGTGGTAGCGCGTGATGAGCTGCGTGGCCGGGAGCCCGGCAAACAGCGCCTCGGCGGTGTTGCAGTGCATTTCGGACACTTTGCCGTGCATGGGCCGGGCGGCCCGCGTCACGGTGGCCCCGAAGAACTCGCCCAGCGCCTGGTGGCCCAGGCACACGCCCAGCATGGGCACGTCCTTATGGTAGGCCCGGATGAGGGCCGGCATCACGCCGGCCTGGGACGGGGTGCCGGGGCCGGGCGACAGCACCACTCCGTCGAACGACTCGACGTGCAGCGCGGCCAGGGGCACGTCGTTGCGCCGCACCACCACTTCGGCCCCCAGCTGGCGGAGGTAGTCGGCCAGCGTGAAGGTGAAAGAATCGAAGTTGTCGAGGAGGAGCAGGCGCACGGCGGAAGGATTGAGTTTTGAGGGTTGGGGGGGGTGAGTTGCCGAGGAGGAGGTTGCAGGCTCAACTCACCCTTCAACCCTCAACCCTTCACAAAGGCGGTACGCATACGCACGAGCAAATCCTGGGCGAAGGGCAGCACGTAGCCGGTGATTTGCAGGGCCAGCGGGGTGGCTTGCCGCACAATGGGCAGCACCTGCGAGCCGGCCACGAGCTTGGGCGAGAGCAGGTGCACGCCCGCCACGCCGGTGCCGTAGAGCAGCAGGCTGAGGCCGAGAATCCACTTCAGCACGCCGGCAGCCCCGCCGAGCAGGTTGTCGAGCACGCCGAGGGGGGTGAGGTGCACGGCGGTTTTGAGCAGGCCGCCCAGCAGGTGCACGCCCCACATAATGCCCACAAACACCAGCGCAAACGAGAGCAGCGGCAGCATCCCGAAGGCATCGCCCACGTACTGCCGCACCAGGGGCACGGCCGCCGAAAGCAGGCTCAGCCCCCCGATGGCGGCCAGCACGAAGGCCAGCAGCGACACCACTTCCAGCACCAGCCCGCGCCGAAAGCCCTTCACGGCCCCAATGCCGAGCGGGAGAAGCAGCAGGATGTCGAGGGCAGTCATGTTTTCAATGAGTGAATGGGTGAATGGGTGAATGAGCGACTAGACGAATGACCCCATTCCCCCATTCGCTCATTCACCCATTCACTCATTGAAACTACAGATTCGTGTTGTTCAGCAGGTGGCTCAGCACGTCGGAGATGCGCTTGCCATCGGCCTGGCCGGAGAGCTCGCGGGCGGCTACGCCCATTACTTTGCCCAGGTCGGAGGGGCCGGTGGCGCCCACGCGCTGGATGATGTGGACCAGCTTCTCGACCAGGTCGGCTTCGGTGAGCTGGGCGGGCAGAAACTCTTCGATGATGGCCAGCTCGGCCAGCTCGGTTTCTTCGAGGTCGGAGCGGAACTGCTCCTTGTAGATGGCGGCGGCGTCGCGGCGCTGCTTGGCGGCTTTGTTGAGCAGCTTGAGCTCGGCTTCGCGCGTGAGGGCTTCGCCGTGGGCGCCGTCGGCGGTTTCGGCCAGCATGATTTGCGATTTGATGCTGCGCAGGGCGGTGAGGCGCACTTTGTCTTTGGCAAGCATGGCCTGTTTGATGGCGGCGTCGATGTCGGTTTTGAGCATGGGAAGTGAGTTGGGGTATGGGGGTGTGCGGGTAGGAGGGCGTGGGGCAGGAAGGTGTAAATTTGACCCGAAGCTACGGCTCCAATTGTCATCCTGAACGTAGCGAAGGACCTTACGGCGTTTGCAGTCCGTCGTCCTGCGCGCCGCGAAGGACCTTACCACGGTTGCGCTGATTGGTTTACGGCTAACCGTTCGGCCGGGATAAGGTCCTTCGCGGCGCGCAGGATGACAGCTGGTTTTCGTCACCACCCCACCAATCCGCCCATCCACCACGCCATGACCAAGCTCAGCGTCAACATCAACAAACTGGCTACCCTGCGCAACGCCCGGGGCCACAACCGCCCCGATATTCTGCAGGCCGCGCGCGACATCGAGCGCTTCGGGGCCGAGGGCATTACGGTGCACCCGCGCCCCGACGAGCGCCACATCCGCTACCAGGACGTGCGCGATTTGAAGCACATCGTGACCACGGAGCTGAACGTGGAGGGCAACCCCACCCCCGATTTCCTGGACCTGTGCCGCGAAGTGCGCCCCGAGCAGGTGACGCTGGTGCCCGATGCGCCCGACGCCATCACCTCCAATGCCGGCTGGGACGTGGTGACGCACCAGCAGTTTCTGCGCGAAGTGGTGGCCGAGCTGAAGGGCATGGGAGCCCGCGTGAGCATCTTCCTCGACCCCGACGTGGCCCTGGTGGAGGCCGCCGTGAGCACCGGCACCGACCGCATTGAGCTCTACACCGAAGCCTACGCCGTGCAGTACCTCGCCGACCGCGAAGCCGCCGTGGCCCCCTACCGCGCCACGGCGGCCCGCGCCGGCCAGCTGGGCCTGGGCGTGAACGCCGGTCACGACCTCGACCTCGACAACCTGGCCTGGCTGCACCAGCAGCTGCCCGAGCTGGCCGAAGTGAGCATCGGCCACGCCCTGGTGTGCGATGCCCTCTACCTGGGCCTCGAAAACACGGTGCAGCTCTATAAAAGGCAGCTGCGGTAGGCCGGGCAGCGCTGCCCGGCCTGGCTGAGGCACCTCGGAAGCACCCGCCATTGGTGGCGGGCCCTCCTTGAGGCCCTAAGGACGGCTCGCCACCGGTGGCGGGCCATGCTTGAGGCCTTGAGGACGGCTCACCATCGGTGGCGGGCCATGCTTGAGGCCCTGAGATGCACCAACCGCGCGCGGCGGATGCTTCTTAGGGTCCGCCGGTTATTTTCTTTCTACGCACGTACACTGCTGCCATGCCCCGCCTTTCCCTTTCCGAGTTTGAAGCCCTGCCCTACCCCATTCTGGATGTGCGGGCCCCCGTTGAGTTTGCCCACGGCCACGTGCCGGGGGCGCTCAATCTGCCGCTGTTTACGGACGAGGAGCGGGCGCGCATCGGCACCACCTACAAGCAGGTGAGCCAGGAGAAGGCCGTGCACCTGGGCCTGGAGTTTTTCGGACCGAAGATGTCGGCCATGGCCAAGCAGGCCAAAAAGCTGGCCCCCGGCAAGGAAGTGCGCCTGCACTGCTGGCGCGGCGGCATGCGCAGCGGCGCGGTGCTGTGGCTGCTGGAGCTGGCCGGCTTCAGGGTGCACCTGCTCGACCACGGGTATAAGGACTACCGCCGGGCCGTGCTGGCCTCGTTTGCCCAGCCCCGGCAGTGGCGCGTGCTGGGCGGCCTCACCGGCAGTGGCAAAACCGATGTGCTGCACCAGCTGGCCGCCATGCCCGGCGAGTACGTGCTCGATTTGGAAGGGCTGGCCCACCACAAGGGCTCGGCCTTCGGCAGCATTGGGCAGCCGGCCCAGCCCACGCAGGAGCAGTTCGAGAACAACCTGGCCGCCGCCCTGGCGCAACTGCCGACGGATGCGCCCATCTGGGTAGAAGACGAAAGCCGGCAGATTGGCCGGCTCACCATTCCGGCCGCGCTGTTTGAGCAGCTGCACCGCGCCCCGCGCTACGTGCTGGAAGTACCGCGCGCCGCCCGCGTGGCCAAGCTGGCCGCCGAGTACGGGGCCGAAGCCCCGGCCGAGCTGGCGGCGGCCATCGAGCGGCTGCAAAAGCGCCTCGGCGGCCTGGCCACCAGGCAGGCGCTGGCCGCGGTGGAGGCCGGCGACTTCGCGCGCATGGTGGAGCTGGTGCTCGATTATTATGACAAAACCTACGCTTACGGCCTGGTGCCCCGGCCCGGGGAGCCGCCCCGCACGGTGGTGCCCGTGGCCGGCTGCGATGCCGCCGCCAATGCCCGGCAGCTGGCAGCGGCTGCAACCACGGCCCCGGTTAGCCGACTCTAGTGGCCGACGCGAAGGCGGATTACCGTCGCATTTGCGGCAAACGACGTATTTTGCCCCCAATTCCCCCTTCCGGTTACCAAAACCGCGCATTGCGTCCATAATGCCGCGGTTTCATCCACCACTTTTCGTTAACTTTTTCCTATTTCCCACTTTTCCCCATTTTCCATGTTGACAAACTTACACGCGCGGCTCAAACAAGCCGGCCGGTGGCTGCCAGTGGCATTGCTGCCGCTGCTGCCCCTCGCGGCACGGGCCCAGGCCCCTGCCAATGACAACCCCTCCGGGGCCATTGCGCTGCCCCTGGGTGCCACCTGCACCCCCCTCAGCACCACCAACACCGGGGCCACCACCACGGCGGTTACCGGCCTGGGCTACACAAACCCCGGCTGCGGCATCGCCGCCAGCCCCAAGGATGTGTGGTACACCTTCACCACGGCCGCCAGCGGCCAGCAGGGCAGCACGGCGGTTACCATCACGGTATCCGGTACGCCGGCCGGCCAGGTGCGGGTATTCTCGAGCACGGGTGGCGCAGCAGGTCCGTTCGTGACCGTGGGTTGCGCGGCAGGCACCACCAACAACACGCAGGCACCCGCTCTCGCCCTGCGCGGCCTCACCCCGGCCACTACGTACTACGTCGATGTATCGGGCTACGGCTCGGCCGACACGCAGGGGGCCTTCACCATTTGCGCCACTACGCTGGTGCTGCCCGCCAACGACGTGGCCGTATCCGGCATCTATTCGCTGGGCCAGGTGGCCCTGGCTTACAACTCGCCGCAGGTGGCGCGGGCCGTGGTCACCAACCTCAGCCTGGGTGCGCTCACCAACGTGCCCGTGACGCTGACCGTGTCGGGCGCTACCACGTTCACCTCTACGCAAACGGTGGCTTCGCTGGCCCCGAACGCCTCGGCCACGGTAACGTTTCCGGGCTACACGCTGGCCGCCACGGGCGTGAATACGCTCACCGTGACGGTGCCCACCGATGACGTGACCTCCAACAACAGCCAGGTATTTACCCAGAACGTGACGGCCAACCGCCTGGCGTTCGTCGATGGCACGCAGCCGCTCAACGCTACGGGCGTGGGCATTGGTGCCGCCGGGGGCATTCTGGCCGCCAAATACAACCTGGCTACCGCCGGCACCATTGCCAGCATTACGCCTTCGTTTGTGGGTGCCGGCGCGGGTGCCACCACCTACCAGGTTCAGCTGTATGATGCTACCGGCACGGGCGGCACGCCCGGCACCCTGCTCTACACCTCGCCGACCCAGACGCGGCCCACGGCCACGGGCTCGCCGGTAGTGAGCGTGCCCAACATTCCGATTGCGGCCGGCGACTTCTACGTAGCCATCAAAGAGCTTGACCTGAACGTGGGCCTGGGCTACCAGGTAGAAGACCCGCTGCGTCCCACCACGTTTTACTTCCAGGTGCCCGCCGGGGCCTGGACGGCTGTGAACACGACCACCCTGCGCACCCGCCTGGCCCTTGAAGTGAGCGTGGTGCCGGCTCCGGCCTGCGCCGCCGTGCAAAACCTTACCACTACCGGCGTGACCACCACGGCCGCCAACGTAACGTTTACGCCCATCACCGGTGCTACCTACACGGTGACTTACCAGGCAGGTACCGGCGCGGTGCAAACCGTTACGCCCACGCCTTCGGCTTCGCCCGTCGCGCTGTCGGGCCTCACGCCCAACACCACCTACACCGTGACGGTGGTAACCAACTGCACGGGTGGCACTACGTCGGCCGCCGTGACCACGACGTTCACCACGGGCTCGACGGCTCCGGCCAACGACGAATGCACCACGGCCACGGCCCTGACCGTGGGCACCACCTGCACCAATACCCTGGCCACCAACGTTGGCGCCACGGCTTCGACCGGTGCCCCCGCGCCGGGTGCCAACTGCTTCCTGGCTACCACGCCCATCAGCAACGATGTGTGGTACACGGTGGTGGTGCCCGCCAGCGGTAACCTCACCGTGACGACCAGCACCGCCACCGGCACGAGCGTAACGGATACCGGCCTGCTCGTGTACTCGGGTACCTGCGGCAACCTCACCGAAGTAGGCTGCAGCGACGACATCAGCGGCACCAACTTC
The DNA here is from genome assembly GCF_054780555.1 of Hymenobacter daeguensis. NCBI lineage: Bacteria > Pseudomonadati > Bacteroidota > Cytophagia > Cytophagales > Hymenobacteraceae > Hymenobacter > Hymenobacter daeguensis. The sequence continues at coordinate 26,097 of NZ_BAAGWC010000009.1, read as the reverse complement.
TTCTCGAGCGCAGTAATGACCGGCCTCACGCCCGGCGCTACACTGTATGTGCGCGTGTGGAGCTTCGGCACCACGCCCACCGGCCAGTTCAACATCTGCGCCACCAACCCGGCCGTTGTTGCCAACGACAACCCAACGGGTGCCGTGACGCTGACGCTGGGCACCACCTGCACGCCCACCAGCAGCACCAACGTGGGTGCCACCACCACCGCCCCCTCGGGCTATACCAACCCCGGCTGCGGCGTAGCGGTGAGCCCCATCGACGTGTGGTTTAAATTCACGACGGCCGCTACCGGCGTAGGCAGCACCGATGCCAGCATTCAGGTAACGGGCGCACCGGCCGGTCAGGTACGGGTATTCTCGGCGGCTAGCGCGGCGGGTCCGTTCACGCAGGTTGGCTGCGCCGCCGGCACTACCAACAACACCGTGGCCGGCCCGGTACGCCTAACCGGCCTCACCCCCAACACCACGTACTACATCGCCGTGTCGGGCTACGGCTCGGCCGACACGCAGGGGGCTTTCACCATCTGCGCCGTGGGCCTGGCTGCTCCCGCCGCCCCTTCCTACGCCACGCTGCCCTATTCGGAGAGCTTCGAAAACACTTGGATTAGCGTAGTGAACACCAACGAAGCCCCTAACAACAGCTGGCGCAACACCCCCACTTCGGGCAACAACTCGTGGCGCCGCGAAGATGACGGAGCCTCGGCTTCCTGGACCAGCCCCACTTCGGGTGCTGTTACGCCCAGTGCTACGCTGGGAACGCACGCCGCTCGTTTCCACAGCTACTATGCCCCCAACAACGCGCTGGGCAACCTCGACCTGTACGTGAACATGAGCACCTCGACCAATGCCAAAGTGCTGAACTTCGACTACGTGAACCTAACGGGTACCGACTCGCTGAAGATATTTGTGAGCACCAACGGCGGGACCACGTTTACCGCTGCGCCGGTGCGCCAGCTTGGCGTGAGCGCTACGTTTGCTCCGGTGCAGGGCATCACCATTGCCAGCACGTCGGCAACGACCGTGATTCGCTTCCAGGGGAAATCGGATTTCGGCGATGATGACATCTACATCGACAACCTGCGCCTGAGCGTGGTGACGGCCGCCCAGAACGCTGCCCTGGCCGCCAACGTGAACCTCTACCCCAACCCGGCGCACCAGAGCTTCCAGCTCAGCGTGCCGGCCGGTATGCGCAACGCCTCGGCCCAGCTCATCAACGCCCTGGGCCAGGTGGTGCAGACGCGTCAGCTGAGCCTGCCTGCTGCTGGTGGCACTACCAGCTTCAACGTGAGCGGCCTGGCCGCTGGCGTGTACTCGCTACAACTCCAGTCGGGCGCCGACCTGGTAGTGAAGCGCGTGGTGGTGGAATAACCCTCCCTGCTTCGCATAAAAAAAGGGCTGACCGCATGGTCAGCCCTTTTTTTATGCGAAAACGGCAGCGGTAAGGGATGGAGAGGAATAACGTCCCGCTCCCCGCTTTAGCTGATGGGCACCTTGCGCAGAATGGCCTCAATCAAGTCCTGGGTGCGGATGCCGTCGGCCTCGGCCTCGTAGGTGAGCAGGATGCGGTGGTTGAGCACGTCGGCGGCGACTTCCTTAATGTCTTCGGGCAGCACGTAGTCGCGGCCTTCGAGGTAGGCCACGGCCTTGGAGGCGCGGTGCAGGGCAATGCTGGCCCGGGGGCTGGCCCCAAACTGCACGGCCGAGGCAAACTCGGGCAGGTCGTAGTCGGTCGGGCGGCGGGTGGCAAACACCAGTTCGATGAGGTATTTCTCCAGCGTATCGGAAATCTGCACCTGGTTGATTTGCTGGCGAATGCCGAAAATATCGGCCTTGGTCAGGATGGGCTGCACGTCTTCCACAAAGCTGAGGTTGGCCATGCGGCGCATTACCTCCAACTCGTCGGCTTTCTTGAGGTAGTCGACGTGCACTTTCAGCATGAAGCGGTCGACCTGGGCCTCGGGCAGCGGGTAGGTGCCCTCCTGCTCCACGGGGTTTTGGGTGGCCAGCACCAGAAAGGGCAGGTCGAGCGGATAGGTGGTATCGCCGATGGTGACCTGCTTTTCCTGCATGGCTTCGAGCAGGGCGCTCTGCACCTTGGCCGGCGAGCGGTTGATTTCGTCGGCCAGCACGAGGTTGGCGAAAATCGGCCCTTTCTTGACCTCGAAGATGGACTGGTTCTGGTTGTAAATCATGGTGCCCACCAGGTCGGAGGGCAGCAGGTCGGGGGTGAACTGCACGCGCTGGAAGTGCAGGTGCAGCACCTTGGCCAGTGTGGAGATGGTGAGGGTTTTGGCCAGGCCGGGCACGCCTTCGAGCAGAATGTGGCCGCCCGTGAACAGGCCGATGAGCAGGCGGTTGAGCAGCGGCTGCTGGCCTACCACTACCTTGCCCATCTCGGTAAACACCTGGCGGATAAGGGGATGGTAATCGACGGGAGTGGATGGCGAAGCAGGAGCGTCGGAAGCAGGGTGCATAGGGAGCAACGTATTGCGAAACTGTGGCCGCAAGGTAGGCACCAGGGGGGAAGCAGCCATTATGTTCAGGACTGGCCCCTACCGGCTGTTCCGGGTCCCCCGGTGCTGGTTGCTGGCCCGGCCTCGGAGCGGCCTGCGTTCAGCTTGCCAACGGTGGCTGCCGCAGCTTAGCGCGGCACTAATGGTCAGCTGTGCGCTCTTTATGAATTTAATAGCGCCGGCCGTCATAACGAACAAACTCCACTATATAATAGGAAAGAAAATTTGCTTTTCAACAATTAAACTCCCTACTTATACCCAATAAGCCGCTACTCATTTATCGTGGCTTATTAAACGTCCATTTTCACTCATCACCCTTTACAAAAGTCAGGTATGCAAAATCCTCTACTGACCAGGTGGCTTAGCAGGCCACTTTCTGCTTTTAATAGGATGCCCCGCTGGGGGCAATGCCTATTGTTGCTCTCAGTGCTGCTGGGCAGCAACGTTGTGCAGGCGCAGACGGTAACCATCCCGGCCGCCAACACGAATACCGGCTCAACCCGCTTCCCAATGGGCTCGTGGTTTGGGTACGAGCGCACGGCGATGCTCTACACGGCGGGCGAAATCAGTGCGAGCGGCACGATTACCAGCGTCGGTTTTTATCTGAACTCCGTGTCGTCGCCGGGGGCACCGCCCGTCAGAATTCTGATGAAAACCACAGCGGCCACCACCCTGACCTCCGCGACGGTGGCCACCGAGGAAACCGGCGCTACACTGGTATATAATGCAACCCCCGCCGTGGGCAGCTATGTTGCAGGACAATGGGTTACGCTCACGCTGAGCACTCCTTTCGCCTACGCAGGTACTTCCAACCTGGAAGTTATCGTGGAAACCAATGCTACGGGCGGCGGCAACGAAGGCAGCACAAGCAAGCAATTCCGCTACAGCACGGCCACCGGCCGGGCCCAGACCTGGGCCACGGATAATTCTCCGCCTACGAGTACGGGCTCCATTACATCCAGCCGCCCCAATATTCAACTTGCTGGTCTGACGCCGCTGGCCTGCGGGTCCCCATCGGGGCTGACGGCCGGCAGCATCACCAGCACCACGGCCAGCGTGAGCTTCACGGCCGGCAGCGGCAACACCAGCTACGCC
>NZ_BAAGWC010000009.1:0-22388 GCF_054780555.1 Hymenobacter daeguensis | reverse complement strand
GCTGCGCCAGCTACGCCGGCGGCGACGTCTGGTTCAGCCTCACCGTGCCCGCCAACGGCATCGTGCAGGTGCAGACCGGCTCGGCCGGGGCCAGCTTCGACTCCGGCCTGGCCCTGTACTCGGGCAGCTGCGGCAACCTGACGCTCATCAGCTGCGACGACGACAGCGGCCCGAGCGGCGGCTTCTCCTTCCTGCGCGCCACCGGCCTGACGCCCGGCGCGACCCTCTACGCCCGGGTGTGGGAGTACGGCAACGACAACTTCGGCGCCTTCACCATCTGCGCCCAGACCGACCCGGCCTGTGCCCCGGTGAGCGGGCTGACGGCCGGCAGCATCACCAGCACCACGGCCAGCGTGAGCTTCACGGCCGGCAGCGGCAACACCAGCTACGCCGTGACCTACACCCCGGCCGGCGGTTCGGCCGTCACCGTTGCCCCCGCCCCCACGGCCTCGCCCGTGGCCCTCACGGGCCTGACGCCCAGCACCAGCTACACCGTGAGCGTGACCGGCAACTGCTCCGGCGGGGCCACCTCGACGGCCGCCACCACCACCTTCACCACCCTGGCCCCGCCCCCGGCCAACGACGACTGCGCTAATGCTACCGCCATTGCCTGTGGCCAGACCCTGAACGGCACCACCGTTGGGGCCACCACCACCGGCGACCCCACGGCCAGTTGCAGCGGCATCACCCCCTCGGCCTCGCCCGGCGTGTTCTACTCCTTCGTGGGCACCGGCGACATTGTGACGGTGAGCACCTGCGCGGCCGCCACCGCCATCGACACCAAGCTCTTCGTGTATTCCGGTGCCTGCGGTGCGCTCACCTGCGTGGGCAGCAACGACGACGACAGCGGCTGCGGGGCCAACACCCTAGCCTCCACCGTCACCTTCACCAGCGTGGTGGGTACCACCTACTACTTCATGGTGCAGCGCTTCGGCTCTGGTAACACCGGTACCTTCGCCCTGAATGTGTCGTGCACGGCGCCGCTGACCAACCTCGTGGTGAACACCCCACAAAACGTGAGCGGCACCTATAACAACGTGACCGTGCAGAGTGGCGGCGTGGCCACCCTCACCGGCACGCTCACCGTGAACGGCACGCTCACGGTGCAAAGCGGAGGCATTCTGGACCAGAGCTGCCAGTCGCTGACCGGCCCAGGCAGCTTCGTCCTGCAAGCCGGCGCGGAGCTGCGCATCTGCGACGCGGCGGGCATTGCCACCACGGGCGCTACCGGCGCCGTTCAGGTTGCCGGCACCCGCACGTATGCTTCAGACGCCTCCTATACCTACAATGGCACGGCGGCGCAGGTGACCGGCGCGGGCCTGCCCTCCACTGTTCGCAATCTGACGGTGAACAACCCCACCGGCCTTGCCCTGAGCCAGGGCGTGAGCATTGCCCAGGTGGCCCGCCTGCAAAGCGGCAACCTGGCTACCGGAGGCTTCGGCTTCACGCTGCTATCGTCGGCCGCAGGTACGGCGCTGGTTGACAACACCGGCGGGGTTGTGACCGGTACCGGCACCATGCAGCGCGCCGTAACCAATGCCGTGACCGGCCCGGCCTACCGTCACTTCAGCTCGCCGGTGCAAAGCACCACGCTGGCCGACCTGACCACCGCCGGCTTCGCGCCTACGTTCAACACGACGTATAACAACGTGCCGAACCCCAGCCTCGTCGTGCCCTTCCCCACGGTATTTGGCTACGACCAGGCCCGCGTGGGAACCGTCACGTCGGTTTACGGGGCTTTCGACAAAGGCTGGTACTCGCCCGCCGGAGCCGGCGACGTGATGCAGCCCACCCGCGGCTACACCGTGAACGCCCCGGCCACGGCCACCCCCATCGACTTCGTGGGCACGTTCAACAACGCCGCCCAGAACTCCGGCACCCTGAGCCGCGGCACCGATGCCCAGGCCGGCTGGCAGCTGCTGGGTAATCCCTACCCCTCGCCCCTGGACTGGAACACCGTGACCGCCGCCCAACGCCCCGGCATGGACGGGGCCATGTACGTGTATCAGAGCACCGGCCAGTATGCCGGCACCTACCGCAGCTTCGACAACGGCATCGGCGCTTCGCCGCTGATTGATGCCGGCTCGGGCTACTTCGCCCGCGTTACGGCCCCCGGCGGCTCCGGCGCGGTGAACCTCACCAACGCCAACCGCGTCACCACCTTCGGGACCCAGCCGGCCTTCGGGCGCGGCAACGATACCCGGCCCCAGCTGCACCTCACCCTGAGCGGAGCCGGCAGCACCGACGAAGCCTTCCTCTACTTTGAGCAGGGGGCCACGGCCGGCATCGATGCCCAGTACGATGCCATTAAGCTGGCCAACCCCACCGGCCTGGACCTGGCTTCGCTGAGCGGCACCGAAAGCCTGGCCATCAACGGCCTGGCTCCCCTCACCCGGACCGATGTGGTGGTGCCGCTACTGGTGCGGGCCCCGCAGGCCGGCACCTTCAGCTTCGAAATCAGCGACCTGGTCAACTTTGGCGCTACCACCGTGTTCCTGCGCGATGCCCTCACCGGCACGCAGCAGCCGCTGGCAGTGGGCACCCGCTACGCCTTCACGCTGGCTACGGCGGCAGCCGGCACGGGCCGTTTCAGCGTGGTGTTCCGCCCGGCCAACGTGACGGCTACCCGCACCGAGCTGAGCGCCGCCACCGTGAGCCTCTACCCCAACCCGGCGCACAGCAGCTTCACGGTATTGCTGCCGCCGCTGGCGGGCCAGCGCGCAGTGCAGGCTACGCTGGTCAATGCACTGGGCCAGGTGGTTATTACCCGCAGCATTGGCCTCACGGCGGCCGGCGCTACCGCCGAGTTCAGCACCCAAGAGCTGGCCACCGGCGTGTACACCCTGCGCTTACAGGCCGAAAACCAAGCTCTCACCAAACGCGTAGTGATTGAGTAACTGATTTGTTAAGAAATGCCCCCGGCCAGCCATTGGCTGGGGGTATTCCTCAATAATTGCTCTACATTTACCACCACTGGCGCTTATCATTTCTCACCCTTACTTTCACCGTTTACCGCATGAAATCATTTTTCCTGACTCGTTTGCTTCCGGCCATGGCGCTGGCAATTGCTTTTGGTGGAGTTGCGCTGGCCCAGCCCGGCAGCGGCGGCCCTGGCCCCGGCATCCCCGACCCCACCGCCGTGCCCCTCGATGGCGGCGCTTCGCTGCTGCTGGCCAGCGGGGTAGCCTATGGCATCAAGCACCTGCGCAATCGTCGCAAAAAAGCCTAAGCAATTCACTGCTAATTAACTGAATTTAAAAAAGGCGGCTCTTCTGTGATGGAAGAGCCGCCTTTTTTTGCAGCTTTGTAGTTTCACCCCCGGCTTATGCAAACCTCGCTTCCCATCCCGGCGTCGCCCTCCGGCAACCGACTGCTTGTTCGTTTCATTGTGGTGGCCATTGCCATGTACCTGGTATGGTTTTTTGGCTACGAGCAATGGCTGGCCCCCGACGGCCGCCTCGATGCGGCTCTTTGCATTCAGATTTCGCGCACCAGCATGGCGCTGCTGAAAGTCTTTGGCTTCGATGCCAGCCTCGATAAAGCCTATGCCAGCGTGCTGCTGATGAACGGGCAGCCGGCTGTTATTGTGGGCCCGCCCTGCAACGGGCTGGTGCTCTACGCGTTGTTTGGCGGGTTTGTGCTGGCCTTTCCGGGCCCCTGGCGGCGCAAGCTGTGGTTTATTCCGGCCGGCATTGCCCTCATCTGGGTGCTGAATGTGTTGCGCGTGGCGGCCCTGGCCCTCAACCAGGAGTATGCCCACCAGTCGGTCGATTTCAACCACCACTACACCTTCACCTTCATCGTGTACAGCTGCATCTTCGGCCTCTGGATGCTCTGGGCCAAACGCCTGGCCGTGCCCGCCCGCTAACTGCGCTTCCCCACTCCCGTGCCTTCTCAACCTGATTTTCCGGCCAGCCGACAATTTCCGCGTACGGGCGCCGTGCACTGGCTGCTGGTGGGCCTGCTGCTGCTGGCCCTGCTGCTCATTGGCGTGTATAGCGAAGACCTGCTGGCCGCTATTACCAGCTTTTGGCAGAAAGCCCTGGCCGCTGCCGGCCTGAGCCGGGTGGCTGCGGCCATGCAGCAGGGCATCAACGGCGGCATTACCAAACGGCCGCTACCGGCCGTGGCCACCTATGCGGTGCTGTACCTGAGCATTTGCCTGGCGCTGCTGTGGCGGGTGCTGCGGCCCGCGCAGTGGCAGCTGGCCTGGAAGCTCTACGCGGGGGCCTTGCTGGTGTACGTGGCCATTACGCTGCTGGGCAAGCTGGCCGGCAACGTGCAATGGGCCTACCGCCTCAGCCGCCAGGTGCTGGACTTCATCATAAGCCCACTGCCGGTGGCCGGATTATACGTGCTGTTTCGGGCGGGCTTCGGGCCGCAGCCGGCCCGGGCGCCTCTCGCGCAGGACTCGCAGCCCGCAGCTTAGCCAGCCGCCCCCGCCAGCAGGCGCTTCAGCTCGCCGGGCGTGTGGCCGGTGAGCTTCTTCACAATCCGGATGAAATGGCTCATGTCCTGAAAGCCAGCCTGAAAACAGATTTCGGTGAGCGTGTGGCGCGGGTCGCTGAGCAGGTGCTTCACGGTTTTAATGCGTTCTTGCTGAATATATTCCAGCGCGGTCAGGCCAAACTCGCTTTTAAAGCAGCGGAAGAAATGGGGCTTGCTCATGCAGGCCTGGCCGGCAAGCTGGTCGATGGTGAGCGGCTCGCTCAGGTGCCGCTTGATGTACTCGGCAACGTGGCTCAGGCGGTGCGTGGCGTGCTGCTGGCTGTTGTCGAGCAATAGCCGACGCGCCTGGGTCTGGAGCAGGCGCACCACCAGCTCCTGCAGCGCCCCGGTGACGAAAAACGCCTGCGCCCGGTTGTTTTCCATAATGATATCGAGCAGCCGGCCCAGCGTTTGGCGGGTGGGCGCGTCATCGGTCACGAAGTAGCGGCTGGCGGCCAGGTCGAGCACCCATTCATCGGTGGGCTCGGTGCGCGGGCAGCGCTCGTTGAGCAGAGCTACGGTTTTCTGAATGTGCTGCTCCGACATATCCAGCACGGCGCAGCGCGTGGGGTTCTCGAAGGACGCTTCCGGCAAATCGACCCCAATCGGCTCGGCCACCGGCGGTACGAAAACCACGCCCGGTCCGAACGCAAACGTGGGCTGCTCGGGCCAGTGCAGCACTTTGCGCCCACTGAGCATCATGGCCACCATGGGCCGGCCGAACTGAAAAGCCACCGCCTCAGCGGGCTCCAGGGTTTCGAAGACGGACAGCTCGGCTTCGTCCAGGGTGAAGGCAGTGCGGTTTTCGACCAGGCATCCCAGCTGCTGGGGCGGCGTGGGACAAAGCCGGGCATAGGCGGAGGCAACCATCAGATGAACAGCGGGGTGGGAATGGGAGTGAGCAAATCAAAAATAAGGGCAAAGCGCCGAATACCAGTCCGAACAGGGCCGGGCCGACGAGGCGTTCGGCAAGTTGATACGAATAGCCGATACAATGATAGAATCGGCCAACCAGATGCCGTGAGTAAGCACCCACTTTTGCTGCATTCCCACTCACACCTCTTCTTGACCCGCATGACCTACGAAGAATTTAACGCCGCCCTTGCTAAAAGCAGCAACCCGGCCCGCGAGTTTCAGAACTTTATCAACGGCCAGCCCACGCCCGCCGCTTCCGGCCAGACCATGCAGGTGGTGAACCCCGCCACCGAAGCCGTGCTGGCCAGCGTACCCGCCTCCACCAAAGCCGACATCGATGCCGCCGTGGCCGCCGCCAGTCATCAATTCGAGGTCGGCGAGTGGTCGAAAATGAGCGGAGCCCAGCGCGGCCGCCTCATGAACAAGCTGGCCGACCTGGTGGAGCGCGATGCCGTGCTGCTCGGCATGATGGATGCCCTGAGCATCGGTCGGCCCTTCGTGGAAACGCAGATGCTGGACCTGCCGCATAGCGTGGACTGCATTCGGTATTTCGCGGGCTGGGCCGATAAGATTGTGGGCCAGCAGGTGCCCACGCCCGGCTACTTCGGCAACCCCACGCTTTCGTACACCCTGCGCGAGCCCATTGGGGTGGTGGGCGCTATCACGCCTTGGAACACGCCCTTCATGATAACCTGGTGGAAGCTGGGCCCGGCGCTGGCCACCGGCTGCACCGTGGTGCTCAAGCCTTCGGAAGAAACCCCGCTTTCGGCCCTGCACCTGGGCCGGCTGATGCAGGAAGCCGGCTTCCCCAACGGCGTGCTGAACGTGGTGACGGGCACCGGCGAAGCGGCCGGCGACGCACTGGTGCGCCACCCCGACGTGAACAAAATTTCTTTCACCGGCAGCCCCGAAACCGGCCGGATTATCAGCAAAACGGCCGCCGACACTTTCAAGCGGGTGGGCCTGGAGCTGGGTGGCAAGTCGCCGCAAATTATTCTGAAAGATGCCAACCTGGAAGCAGCCATCGGCGGCACGGCCATGGGTTTATTCTTCAACCAGGGCCAGGTGTGCGCGGCGGGCACGCGAGTGCTGGTGCACCGCAGCCAGATAGACCAGGTAGCCGAGGCCCTGGCGGGCGCGGCGGCCGGCATCAAGCTCGGCGACCCGCTCGAAGCCACCACCCAAATGGGCACGCTGGCCAGCAAAAGCCAGTTTGAGCGGGTGAGCAACTACATCAGCATCGGCCAGGCCGAAGGCGCTACCATGCTGGCCGGCGGTGCCAGCGAAATGGAAAAAGGCTACTTCGTGCGGCCCACCATTTTTGCGCAGGCCAACAACAACATGCGCATCGCGCAGGAGGAAATTTTCGGGCCCGTCGGCACCATCATTCCCTTCGACGACGAGGAAGAAGCCATTGCCATTGCCAACGGCACCAAGTACGGCCTGGCCGCTTCCATCTGGACGCGCGACGTGAGCCGCGCCCACCTGCTGGCCCGCCAGGTGAAAGCAGGTGCCGTGTGGGTGAACTGCTGGGCCGCCATCGACCCGCGCCTGCCCTGGGGCGGCTACAAAACCAGCGGCATTGGCCGGGAGAATGGCTACGCCGGCATCCTGGCATTCACCGAGGAAAAGGCCGTGACGATAGCGCTGTAGCGGCGCGCAGCCGCAAACCTCACCCCCGGCCCCGCTTCCCGGGAGAAGGGTGCCTAACGATTGCAAACATCCGCGCCGCCGTGGCTCCCCTCTCCTGGGGAGCGGGGCCGGGGTAAGGTTTCGGCGTTAGGCGAAGCGGTAGAGATGCTTCGACTGCGCTCAGCAGGACGTTCAAAATTCCATCTAATCAATCTCAAAATTCCCACCCATGAACAGCAACGAGCAGTTCGATTACATCATCGTCGGCGCGGGTTCCGCCGGCAGCGTCATTGCCAACCGCCTCACCGAAGACCCGGCCGTGCGGGTGCTGGTGCTGGAAGCCGGCGCGCCCGATACCGACCCCAACATCCACGCGCCGGCCGGCTGGCCCGCCACCTGGCAAACCGAGCGCGACTGGGCCGTGATGACCGCGCCCCAAAAGCATACCGCCGACCGCGAGCACTACTGGCCCCGGGGCAAAACCTACGGCGGCAGCTCGTCGCTGAACGCCATGATTTACGTGCGCGGCGACCGCAGCGACTACGATACCTGGGCCTACCTGGGCAACACCGGCTGGTCGTACAGCGAAGTGCTGCCGTACTTCAAGAAGTCGGAAAACCACGAGCAGGGGGCCAATGAGTACCACGGCGTGGGCGGCCCGCTGCACGTCACCATCAACAAAAACATCAACCCGGTATGCACCGCCGCCGTGGAAGCCTGCCAGGAAATCGGCTTGCCATTCACCGCTGACTGCAACGGTGAAAGCATCTGGGGAGCCAACTACAACCAGGTGACCGTGACCCCCGCCGGCCAGCGGTGCAGCACGGCGGTGGCCTTCCTGCACCCGGCCCTGGAGCGCGGCGACAACCTCACCGTTTGCCCCTACGCCAACGTGCAAAAGGTTCTGTTTGAAGGCAAACGCGCCGTGGGGGTGCGCTACGAGCGCGAAGGCCAGGTGCACGACGTGTACGCCCGCCGGGAAGTCATTATTTCGGCCGGGGCCGTGAAGTCGCCGCAGATTCTGCTGCTCTCGGGCATCGGCAACGCCGGGGAACTGCGGGCGTTGGGCATTGGGGTGGTGGCCGACCTGCCCGGCGTGGGCGAGAACCTGCAGGACCACCTGCTGGCCAGCGTCATCTACGAGGCCCGGCAACCCATTGCCGCCCCCAACCACCAGATGCTGGAAAGCCAGCTGTTCTGGAAAAGCGACCCGCGCATGATTGTGCCCGATTTGCAGCCGCTGTTCATGCACCTGCCCTACTACGCGCCCGGCTTCGAAGGCCCCAGTAATGCCTACACGCTTTGCGCGGGCATCATCCGGCCGGCCAGCCGGGGCTCCATCAAGCTCACCGCCAACGACCCCGCCGCGCCGCTGAACATCGACCCCAATTACCTGGCCGAAGAAGCCGACATGCAGTCGCTGCTGGCTTCGGTGAAGCTGTGCCGGCAGATTGGCGAAGCCCACGCCCTGGATAGCTGGCGCGAGCGCGAGGTGTGCCCCGGCCCCGACGTGCAGACCGAAGAAGCCCTGCGCGACTACATCCGCCGCGCCGCCGTGACCTACCACCACATGGCCGGCACCTGCAAGATGGGTGTCGATGCCCTGGCCGTGGTCGACCCCGAGCTGCGGGTGTACGGCATCGAAGGGCTGCGCGTAGCCGATGCCTCCATCATGCCGCTCGTGACCTCGGGCAACACCAACGCGCCCAGCATCATGATTGGCGAGAAAGCCGCCGATATGATTAAGGCCAGCGCCAAATCGGCCGTTGCAACCGCCCAAAAATCTGCTAACGCCGAGTTGACCCCGGCTTAGCTCACCCCGCGAAGGACGCTGCTTGGTTGCCGCATCTTTGTGATGATGGCCGCCCGGCAGCGTTTTTTTCAGGCCATAATTAAACAAACGTTTGTTAGTTTGGTAATATAACCAGCTACTCCTGCCCTGCCATCCCACCCTTTTTAGTCACTGCTGCCATGCTCTTCAATCCCGAAATTGAACAGATGCCGCTGCCCCAGCTGCGCGCCCTTCAAAACACCCGCCTCAAGGAACAAGTGGCTTATGTGTACGACCGGGTGCCGTTCTACCAGCAGAAGTTCGACGAACTGGGCGTGCACCCCGGCACGTTTCGGGGCCTCGAAGACCTGAGCAAGCTGGGCTTCACCAGAAAGACGGATTTTCGGGATAACTACCCCTTCGGCCTTTTTGCGGTGCCCCAGCACGAGGTGGCGCGGCTGCACTGCTCCAGCGGCACCACGGGCAAGGCCACGGTGGTGGGCTACACGGCCGGCGACCTCGCCATCTTTGCCGAAGTAGTGGCCCGCTCGCTGGCCGCCGCCGGCTGCCGGCCCGGCATGAAAATGCAGAACGCCTACGGCTACGGCCTCTTCACGGGCGGGCTGGGCATTCATTACGGGGCCGAGAAGCTGGGCCTCACGGTCATCCCCGTATCGGGCGGGAGCACCGACCGGCAGCTGCAGCTTTTGCAGGACTTCCGGCCCGAAATCATCTGCGCCACGCCCTCCTACGCGCAGGTGCTGACCGAGGAAATCAAGCGGCGCGGCATTGCTCCGGAGGCCATCAACCTGCAATACGCCGTGCTGGGCGCCGAGCCCTGGACCGATGCCATCCGCCAGCAGGTGGAAAGCGGCCTGCGCGTGCAAGCCACCAATATCTACGGCCTGAGCGAGATAATGGGCCCCGGCGTGTCGCAGGAAGACGTGAACGAGCGCGGCACCGGCAGCTACGTCTGGGAAGACCATTTCTACCCCGAAATAGTGGACAAGCACACCGGCGAGCCGGTGGCCGAGGGCGAGCTGGGCGTATTGGTATTCACCACGCTTACCAAAAAAGCCATGCCCATTCTGCGGTATTGGACCAACGACATCACCAACCTCTACTACGACCAGTCGCGCAGCCGCACCCATGTCAAAATGGGCCCCATTCGCGGCCGGGCCGATGACATGCTCATCATCCGCGGGGTCAATTTCTTCCACACCCAGGTCGAGGACATTCTCAGCGGCATGTCTCAGGTAAGCCCTTATTATCAGGTAGTTGCCTCGCGCCGGGGCAGCATGGACGAGGTGGAAGTAAGCGTGGAAATTGCCGAAGACCTCATGCGCGAGCTGGGCTTGGAAACGGTCACCGCCGACACCGTTGCCCGGCACGACTGCCTGCGCACGCTGCAGGGTTCGTTCGCCAAGAAAATCAAGGACAACATTGGCCTGAGCATGAAAGTGACGCTCCTGGGCTTCGGCACACTGCCGCGCAGCGAGGGCGGCAAGCTCAGCCGCGTGCGCGACCTGCGCACCCTGTAACCGGCACGATGTAGCGACGCATAATGGCGTCTTATCGTTGAACCCGGAACCGCCCAATCACAACACTATCAGCAACGGCGAGACGCAAATCGCCGCGTTTCCGCATCATCCTTACCATCGCATGAATCCGCCGCTTCTGCCCGCCAACCACCACCCCGCCGAAGCGGTGAAAGACCTCATGCTGCGGCAGGACAGCTTCAGCCAGCTGCTTGGCCTGCAGGTTGATGAAGTGGGCCCCGGCTACTGCCGGCTGCACTTCGCGGTGCGCCCCAATATGCTGAACGGTTTTGGCTCGCTGCACGGCGGCGTCACGTTTTCGGCGGCCGACTCGGCGTTTGCCTTCGCCTGCAACAGCCACGGCCGGCAGAGCGTGGGCCTCACCGTCACCATAGACTACCTGGAAGCCGGCCGGCCCGGCGACGTCATCACGGTGGAAGCCCGCGAAGAAAGCCTCAAGCATAAAATCGGCGTGTATCAGGTGCGGGTTGTCAATCAAAACGACGTGGTGCTGGCCTTGTTCAAAGGCACTGCCTACCGCACCAGCAACGAAATTCTGTAGACCTTTGCTCTCCGAAAACGCCGGGCCGCACGCTGCAGAGGCAGGCGTTATATCTCCGAAAATCATGACCCAAGCTTATATCATCGACGGGGTGCGTACGCCCATCGGTAATTTCGGCGGCACGCTGGCCGCCGTGCGCCCCGACGACCTGGCCGCCCATACCATCCGCGAACTGCTGAAGCGCCACCCCGGCGCCGACCCCGCCGCCGTGGCCGACGTCATCCTGGGTTGCGCCAACCAGGCCGGCGAGGACAATCGCAACGTGGCCCGCATGGCCGCCCTGCTGGCCGGCCTGCCCTATACCGTGCCCGGCGAAACCGTGAACCGGCTTTGTGCCAGCGGCTTATCGGCCGGCATTGCAGCCGCTCGCGCCATCCAGAGCGGCGACGGCGACCTGTTTGTGGCCGGTGGCGTGGAGAACATGACGCGCGCGCCATACGTTATGTCCAAGCCCTCCAAAGCTTTTGGCACCGACTCACAGATGGCCGATTCCAGCTTCGGCTGGCGCTTCATCAACCCGCTGATGCAGGCCCAATACGGCACCGACGCCATGGGCGAAACCGCCGAAAACCTGGTCGACCAGTACCGCATCAGCCGCGAAGACCAGGACGCTTTTGCCCTGGCCTCGCAGCAGAAAGCCGCTGCCGCCCGGCAGCGGGGCCGCTTCGCCCGGGAGTTGGCCCCCGTGCCCATTCCCCAGCGCAAGGGCGAGCCGCTGCTCTTTGGCGAAGATGAGTTCATGAAGCCCGCCACCACCCTCGACGGCCTGGCCAGGCTGCGCCCCGCCTTCCGCAAAACCGGCGGCACCGTCACGGCCGGCAACGCCTCGGGCCTCAACGACGGTGCGGCGGCCCTGCTGCTGGCCTCAGAAGCCGGCATCAGGCAGCACGGCCTCACGCCCAAAGCCCGCATCGTGAGCATGGGCGTAGCGGGCGTCGAGCCGCGTATTATGGGCATCGGGCCGGTACCCGCCACGCAGCTGGCCCTCAAAAAAGCCGGCCTGACTTTGCAAGACATCGATATTATTGAGCTGAACGAGGCGTTTGCCGCCCAGTCGCTGGCCTGCATCCGCGCCTTTGGCCTGGCCGATAATGACCCGCGCATCAACCCCAACGGCGGGGCCATTGCCCTGGGCCACCCGCTGGGCATGAGCGGGGCCCGCCTGCTGAACACCGCCGCGCTGGAGCTGCACGAGCAGCAAAAACGCTACGCGCTGGTGACGATGTGCATCGGCGTAGGCCAGGGCTACGCCGTAATCATTGAGCGCGTGTAGCCTGAGAGCCAAGGCCAGCGCCATCCTGCCGCACAAAAAATCCCCTTTACGGCTCTCCGTAAAGGGGATTTTTCGTACCGGAGACGGGACTCGAACCCGTAAGCCCGTGAAGGCAAGGGATTTTAAGTCCCTCGTGTATACCATTCCACCACTCCGGCGTGGCTGGCATTCGCCAAAATTAACCCTAAACCGTGGATGGATTTCGGGTTAAACAAAAAACGCTGCCCGAGGACAGCGTTTTTTCGAACATTTGGAGCGGGAGACGAGGTTCGAACTCGCGACCTCGACCTTGGCAAGGTCGCGCTCTACCAACTGAGCTACTCTCGCAGGAGGTTCAGAACAAGTTTGCTTGTGCTGAATGGTGCGACAAAGGTAAGGGCCTTTTTTGGAGATGCAAGTGCTAAGCATGTAAATTTTCATTCCAGGGGCCTTTTGGCCTCATTTTCAGCCCGAAAAAATTTAACCTTTCCCTAACGTCAGCTTCAGCTCGTTCAGCCTCATCAGCGCTTCGATGGGCGTGAGCGTGTTCACATCGAGGTGCTGGAGCAGCTCGCGGATGCGCTCCAAGGCCGGGTCGCTGGGCTCGAAGATGCTGAGTTGGGCGCGCGGCGCGGTGGCCACGGCCGTGGTGGCACGGGGCTTGGGCTGAGCCGGCTCGCGCGGCGGCGGCACGGCAATGCCATTGCGGCTGCCGTTGCTGGAAACAGCTCCATGACCATCGGACTCGATGCCGGCCAGCACATCGTCGAACTCCGTGGGTGCGCTGTCATCGAGGCCGGTGCTGGTGCGCTCCACTTCGAGGTGGTGCATGATTTCATTGGCGCGCAGCACCACCGAGGTGGGCATGCCGGCCATGCGCGCCACGTGGATGCCGAAGCTGTGCTCGGAGCCGCCGGGCTGCAGCTTGCGCAGGAACAGAATGCGGCCGTCGGCTTCCTTCACGGCCACGTTGTAGTTGCGGACGCGGGCGCAGTCGTCGGCCAACTGGTTGAGTTCGTGGTAGTGGGTGGCGAAGAGGGTTTTGGCCTTGGCTTTGGGGTTGTTGTGCAGGTGCTCCACAATGGCCCAGGCAATGCTGATGCCGTCGTAGGTGCTGGTGCCACGGCCGATTTCGTCCATTAGCACGAGGCTGCGGTCCGATAGATTGTTGAGAATGGAGGCCGTTTCGGTCATTTCCACCATGAAGGTGCTTTCGCCCTTGCTCAGGTTATCGGAAGCCCCTACGCGGGTGAAAATCTTGTCGATGATGCCCACGGTGGCAGTATCGGCGGGCACGAAGGAGCCAATCTGGGCCAGCAGCACGATGAGGGCTGTCTGGCGCAGCAGGGCCGATTTGCCGGCCATGTTGGGGCCGGTTATCACCACAATCTGCTGGTCGTCCTGGTCGAGGCAGATGTCGTTGGGGATGTAGCTTTCGCCGGGCGGCAACTGGCGCTCAATCACGGGGTGGCGGCCGCCCTTAATATCGAGCACCGTGCCATCGTTCACCACGGGCTGCACGTAGCGCTGCTGCCGGGCCGTGAGGGCGAAGCTGGCCAGGCAGTCGGTCACGCCAATGGCGCGGGCGTTCTGCTGAATCTGGGGCACGAAATCGAGCGCGGCCAGCACCAGTTCGTTGTAGATGCGCTGCTCAATTACGAACAGCTTTTCCTCGGCGTTGAGGATTTTCTCCTCGTAGGTTTTCAGCTCCTCGGTCACGTAGCGCTCGGCGTTCACCAGCGTCTGCTTGCGAATCCACTCGGCGGGCACCTTGTCCTTGTGGGCGTTGGTGACTTCCAAGTAGTAGCCAAATACTTTGTTGTAAGCCACTTTCAGCGACGAGATGCCGGTGTTGCGCTGCTCGCGCATCTGCAGCTGCAGCAGAAAATCCTTGCCCGAGAAGGCCAGGGCGCGCAGCTCATCCAGCTCAGCATCGACGCCCGTATTCAGCACGCCGCCCTGGTTGGTGAGGATGGGCGCGTCGGGCTTGATTTTGGTGATGATTTCCTGACGCAGGTTGGCGCAGGGGTTGAGTTGCTCGGCTAGCTTCACGAGGGCCTTCACGCCCGACGCGGCCAGCCGCTCGCGCATGGGCGCCACGGCTTCGAGGGCGCGGGCCAATTGTAGCAACTCGCGGGGGTTCACGCGGCGCACGGCCACCTTGGAAATCAGGCGCTCCAGGTCGTTTATCTGGCGCAGGTGCTGGGTGAGGTCGCCGAGCAATTCCTCATCGGCCACCAGAGCCGCCACGGTGTCGAGGCGGCGCTGAATCTGGCTTACTTCCTTGAGGGGCAGCACTATCCACTTGCGCAGCAGGCGGGCGCCCATAGGCGTCAGGGTCTGGTCGAGCACGTCGATGAGGGGCACGCCGCCGGGGTGCTGGGCGTGCACCAGCTCCAGGTTGCGCACCGTGAAGCGGTCGAGCCACACGTACTTGTCCTCCTCGAGGCGGCCGAGGCTGGCGATGTGCTGGATGTCGGTGTGCTTGGTTTCGGCGAGGTAGTGCAGGATGCAGCCGGCCGCAATCACGCCTTCCTTCAAATTATCAACCCCGAAGCCCTTGAGCGAGGTGGTGCGGAAATGGCGCGTGAGGGTGTCGTGGGCATAGTCGGCCCCGAAAACCCAATCGTCGAGCGCGTAGGTGCAGTAGTCGGGGCCGAAATGCAGCTCAAAATCCGAGCGGCTTTTTTTGCAGAACAGCACCTCGGCGGGGCTGAAATTCTGCATCAGCTTGCCCAGATAATCGAGCGTACCCTGGGCAGCCAGGAACTCGCCGGTGCTGATGTCGAGGAAGGAAATACCAGCCTCCTGCTTGCCGAAATGAATGGCTGCGAGGTAGTTGTTGGCGCGGCGCTCGAGCACGTTGTCGTGCATGCTCACCCCGGGCGTCACCAGCTCGGTAATGCCGCGTTTCACGAGGCCCTTGGCTTCCTTGGGGTTTTCGAGCTGGTCGCAGATGGCCACGCGCTGGCCGGCGCGCACCAGCTTGGGCAGGTAGTTGTCGAGCGAGTGGTGCGGAAAGCCGGCCAGGGCCACTTCGCTGCTGCTGCCGGCGCCGCGCTTGGTAAGCGTGATGTCGAGAATGCGGGCGGCCGTAACGGCATCCTCGCCGAAGGTTTCGTAGAAGTCGCCGACCCGGAACAGCAGCACCGCGCCCGGATGCTGCTGCTTGAGCTGGTAGTACTGCTTCATCAGCGGCGTTTCCGACACGGCCGGGATGGGCACGGTGAAATGGTCGGGGCCGACGGACTTGATGACGAATTCTTTTTTGGGTGCAGGCATGGTAGGAACGCGCCACGGCGCGTTCAATCGTTGGAATAATTCGGAACAACCGGATTTTACTGGCCGGCCATGGCATCGGGTAAACGCCGAACGCGCCGTGGCGCGTTCCTACGGGTAACTTTGCCCCATGCGAAAACTCACAATGGCCGAGCTGAACCGGGCCTCGGTTGATGACTTCAAAAGTACGCCCAAAAGCCCCGTGGTGCTGGTGCTCGACAACGTGCGCAGCATGCACAACGTGGGGGCCATCTTCCGCACGGCCGACGCGTTTGCGCTGGAAAAAATCTACCTCTGCGGCTACACGCCGCGCCCGCCGCACCGCGAAATCACCAAAACCGCGCTGGGCAGCGAGGAATCGATGGCCTGGGAATACGCCGCCGAAACGGTGACCGCCGTGGCCGCCCTCAAAGCCGCCGGCTACCAGGTGGCGGCCGTGGAGCAAACCACCGGTAGCGTTCTGCTGCCCCAGTTTCGGCCCGAGCCCGGCCGCCCGCTGGCCCTGGTGCTGGGCAACGAGGTATTCGGCGTGGAAGACGAGGTACTGGCCCTCTGCGATATGGCCGTGGAGATTCCGCAGTTCGGCACCAAGCACTCGCTCAACGTGGGCGTGGCGGCCGGCGTGGTGCTCTGGGATGCGCTGGTGAAGCTGGGCGTGGTGTAGCCGATAGTAGCGCGGACTTTTAGTCCGCGAGCTGCAGCATCATTGCCAACTGCCAACACGCAACAGCCATTCAAGCGCGGACTTTCAGTCCGCGCTTGAATGGCTGTTGCTTACTTTCGCCCGCCATGCCCCTTTCCTATTCTCCGCGCCCCGACGCCGCCCTGCTGGCCCTGCGCCCCGTCGTGCCCACCGAAACCACCGATGCCGACGGCACCCTGGGCGCCTTCCTGCACGCCACGCTGCGCCCGGTGCTCAAGCTGCAAAATGACCTGCTGCTGGCCCTGGTGGCCGACTTTGTGCGCGACCACCACATCGCCCTCCGCCACACCGACCAGCACCACCAGCTCACGGAACTGCTGACCCGCAACACCAAACTGCGCTATACCATCGTGGGCCTGATAACCGGCCAGTTCACCGCCGACGAGTACGAATTCTACCGCCCGCACCGCGCCGAGCTGAACCGCCGCCTGCTGGAAATGGCGCTGCGCCGCGTGCTCGACCAAGTAGACACCGTAGTGGCCTGGGGTGCTTAAGTAGCCGGGCCGTTATTTCGCGGCTGATGACGCACTACGAGATTCTGGAGCTACCCGAAACAGCCACGACTGCCGACATTCGCCGGGCCTACCGCCGGCTGGTGCTGCTCACCCACCCCGACCGCACACCCGACCCGGCCGCGCACGCCCGCTACCTGGCCATCAATGCCTCTTATGAAATATTGAGCGACCCTAGCCGCCGGGCAGCTTACGACAATGGGCTACAGCAGCCAATATCTTTCGCGCCGGCCCCGTCACCCTCAGGCCGGGCCCGCGATGCCGCCCACCGAGCCAAACGGGCAGCACACGTCCGATACCCGGCCGCACCACCTGCGGCGCGTTATGCAGCCGAATATGCCCGAGCGCTGCGTCTGGCCCGGCCGTTTCTTATCCTTTCACTGGCTTTGGGACTTGGCCTGCTCATTGACTTGACCCTGGCAACCGAACACCTCGAAAAAGTTACAGACGCACAAATCGTTTTTCACTCCCTACGCCACGAACCCAATAAAAACTACAGCTACTGGACAGCCCAAGGCATTTTTTCTGTCGATGAGCAAGTGCCAATTGGCACCCCGGTCCTCATCCGCCGCACGCCACTGCGAGGCACGGCCGTTTCCGCCCGTTTCTCCTCAAGGGCAGCCGCTATAAGCTGTAGCTCCATGTATGACGGGCCGCGAAACTTATTCTGGACAGGCCTACTGCTTAGCGCCTTAGCAGGTCTGGTGCCGTGGCTTACTGCCGACCAACGGCTTGTCGCCAGCTTAGCCAATGCTGTCTTTCTAGCCACTACACTATTACAGCTGTTTCAAGGCGTGCCTTAGTCGTATTGCGAATCGCGCAGCTGCACGGGTTTGGTCTTTTTGCGCAGACGCAGGTTCAGCAGTTCCACCGTCAGCGAGAAGGCCATGGCGAAGTAGAGGTAGCCCTTTTCGATTTCCTTGTGGGCGGCTTCCATCACCAGCATGAAGCCAATCATGATGAGAAACGACAGCGCCAGCATCTTGATGGTGGGGTTGTTGTTCACGAAATTGGCCACCACGCCACTGAAGCTCAGCATGATGCCCATAGCGCAGATTACGGCCGCAATCATCACCAGCACGTTATCGACGAGGCCCACGGCGGTCAGAATGGAGTCGAAGCTGAACACGATGTCAATCACCACAATCTGGGCGATGATGGCCATCATCGAGGCGCCTTTGCCACCCACGTTTTCCTCCTCTTCCTCGCCCTGCAGCTTGGTGTGGATTTCGGTAGTGCTCTTGTACATCAGGAACAGGCCGCCGGCCAGCAGAATCAGGTCGCGGCCGGTTACGCCGAAGGGCTGGTCGAGCCACGGAAAATCGGGCAGGTTAAACAGCGGATTGCGCAGGCTCACAATCCAGGATATGCTCAGCAGCAGCCCGATGCGGAACACCAGCGCCAGCAGCAGGCCAATGGTGCGGCCCCGCGCCTGCTGCTCCTTGGCCAGCCGGTTGACGACGATGGAGATAAAGATGATGTTGTCGATGCCCAGCACGATTTCCATAAACGTGAGGGTGAGCAGACTAACCCAGGTAGCGGGGTGGGCAAAAGCCGAAAAATCGTACAAAGCAGTGAGTTGAATGGGTGAACGGCAGCGGTTGTCATCCTGAGCGCAGCGAAGGACCTTATCGCGTCTGGGCTGCTTGCATTACAGCAACCTTGGCCAGCAATGATAAGGTCCTTCGCTGCGCTCAGGATGACAGCCCGTTAGCCTGCTTATGATTTCATATTCACGAATTGCAGCGGCAGGCCGATGTCGGCCTTGCGCAGCACGGCGATGGCGGCCTGCAAATCGTCGATTTTCTTCGACGTCACGCGCACCTGGTCGTCCTGCATCTGGGCTTCCACCTTCACCTTGGCGTCTTTGATGGCCTTGATGATTTTGCGGCCGAACTCCTTGTCCACGCCGGCCCGCACTTTGATGGTCTTCTTGACGAGCTGGCCGCTGGGCTGCTCCTCGGCCGTGAAGTCGAGGCTGGTCCCGTCGATGCCCTGCTTCACCACGCGGCCCAGCAGAATGTCTTCCAGCGCCTTGATGCGCATCGAGTTTTCCGACGACAGCAGGATGGTGTTTTCTTTTTTGTTGAGCTCGATGCCGCCTTTGGTATCGCGCAGGTCGTAGCGGGTTGCAAGTTCTTTCTGGGCCGTATTTACCGCATTTTCGAGGGTTTGCGGGTCAACTTTGCTCACGATATCGAAGGATGCCATAGCGGGGTGGGATGTAGTTTTGACGAAGAGAAACCGGCTGCAGCCGGGCCGCAAAGGTAACAGCCCGCACCGGCCCTGGTTACGCTCCCACTTCATACTTCGCTCATGAAACCCCGCCGCGCCAGCATTCAGCCTCCCCACACACCCGCCGAGTGGGCCGCCTACTACCAGCTGCGCTACGCCGTGCTGCGCCAGCCCTGGCAGCAGCCCCCCGGCTCGGAGCGCGTGCCCGCCGACGACGAGCCCGGCACCATCCACGCCCTGCTTCTGGCCCCATCCGAAGGCGAAGCGCCACCAACGGCCTTAGCCGTGGGCATGCTGCAAGCCACCGGCACGCATCAGGGCCAGATTCGCTTCATGGCCGTGGCCCCGGAGGCCGCCGGCCAGGGCCTGGGCCGGCAGGTGGTGCACTATCTCGAAGTGCAGGCCCGGGCCGCCGGCCTCACCGAAATCGTGCTGCACTCGCGCGAAACGGCCCTGGGCTTCTACCAGCAGCTGGGCTACGCCGTGGTGGAGCCGTCGCACACGTTATTTGGCGTGCTGCCGCATTTTCTGATGCGCAAGCAGCTGTAACCCGTCGTCTGTACTCCCGCTTCTGTTTCACCTTCCCACCCACTTTCACCGTGTCCGACAACTCCTCTCCTACCGCCCGGCCCGAGCTGGCCGCCATGGTGGCCGCCTACAACCAGATGAACCACTTCGGCCGCGCCAACGGCATGGTCCTCACCGTGCCCCGGCCCGGCCACGCCGAATACCGCATGACCGTGCTGCCCGAGCACCTTTCCTCGCCCAATACCTGCCACGGCGGCGTGCTGGCCGGCCTCATGGATGCGGCACTGGGCGCGGCGGCCCTCACGCTGGCCTTCACCAGGCTGGAGTTTGTGTCTACCGTCGAATTCAAGATGAACTACCTGCACGCCGTGCACCTGCACGATGTGCTGGTAGCCCGGGGCGTGGTCGACCACGCCGGCAACTCGCTGGTGGTGAGCAGCTGTGTTATCTATCGGATAAAAGAGGGCGAGGACGACACAGCCGTGGCCCGTGGCCTGGGCACCTTCAACCGCTACCCGGCCAACAAGCGGGATTTTGCAAAGCTGGTCATGGCGTAAGCGCTGGCCGCGATGCCGCCTTATTCAACGCAAAAGCCCCGACTTCTGGCAGAATCGGGGCTTTTGTATCTGTCTGGCCGGCGCTACAGCTCGACCGACGAATGCACGCCGACGGGCTCGTACTCGTCTTCGCCGTCGGTCATCTGCGGGGCGGGCACTTTGCGCACGTTGCGGGCGCAGTCCTCGTCGCGGTGGTTGCGGCCCACCGTGAATTCCACCCAGTCGCCCTCGCGCAGGTCGTTGAAGTCGCCCTCGGTCAGGTCGGCGTAGCTGAAGAACAGGTTGTTGGGCGGCATCACCACGAAGCCGAAGCCGTTTTTCAGGTTTTTGATGGTGCTCATGCCGAGCGTGCCCACGGGGCCGGCGGCGGTGGGGCCGGTGGGGCGGGCCAGCTTGGGCGCGGCAGCCGTGCTGGGCGCAAAGGCGGCCGGCTCCGACTGGTTCACGAACATGGCTTCCACCACTTCGTCCTGCTGCTGCAGGCCGCGGTCAATTACGTCGTGCATGGCCACCGGGTAGGTCACCTGCTCCAGCAGCTGCTGCGAGGCGCGCGTAACGCGGGTTTCGCCCTTGAAGTCTTCGTATTTGAAATCCCAGTTCAGCAGCATCACGCGGGTGCCCACGGTGTTGAGCTTGCGGATGAGGGGCACGTAGTCGCTGTCGCCGGCGATGAGCACCACTACGTCGAGGGTTTTGTGCAGGGCCAGCTCCAGGGCTTCGAGGCTCAGCCACACGTCGATGCCTTTTTCCTGCAGGCGGCCGTCGCGGGTTTTCAGGGCCATGTAGTGCGTTTGCACGCCCAGGTTCATCAGAATATCGTCGAGCAGGCGGTCGTGGAACAGGCGGTCCTTGTCGCGGGCTTCGGTGGCCGAGAGGCGGCCGCGGAAAAAGTGGGCATCGGTAATCTGCGCCAGGCGAACATCTACGTCTTCTTCTTCAGCAACCTGGTGGCGAATGTATTCGTGGAGGCCTTCGAGGCTGATGCGGGCCTTGCGTTCGTGCTGGAAATAATAATAGTCGCTAATTTTTAAGAAATAGTTGCCGTCATAAAAGACACCAACCCGAATCAAGGGGCTGTTCATCTGGTTCATGGGATGCGTTAAGTAAAGTTAGAGATGTGTTTTGAGTGGGACTAGGGTGTAAAATCGAAAAAACCCTGCGAATTGTGCGGAACGGAAAGCCCGGCACAAATTCTTGGCGGTTCGGAATAGCTGAGGTGTAGCGGGGCCCGGCCAAGCTGCCCTATAGCAGGCAAAAAATCGGCGCGGAAAAGTAAATTAATTGAATTTTATGAATATTTGGCGTCGCAAACGATTGAAAACGCAGAATAATAACACGAAGCAATACAAATATGGGCATAATCTGCCTGCATATCTGCTGCGAAGCTAATGTACTTGGCTGACTTTTGCAACAGGCTTAGCCATTCTGGCACCGCCCTGCCGGGCCGGTTTTGGGCACTTCCCGGCTAAAAACCCATGTGCCCCACCACCAGCCCAAGCACCAGCAGCGCGTACCCGATGCAAATGGCCACCTCCATCATATTGCCACTGGCCGAGCCGGTGCTGATGAGCGGAACCCTGATGCAAAACGGGGCTGGCAGAAACCAGCGCACTCCCGCCTTGGTAAGCGTATCGGCCAACAGGTGAGACACATAGCCACTACCAGCGTAGAGCGCCACGCCGCGCCAGCCGAGGTGCTGGTCGGCGAGGTGGCCGATGTAGGTCCAGAGGGCGGTGGCCCAGATGGTATGCGTCCAAGAGCGGTGCGAGGTGAAGGGTGCCAGCGCGACAAACGTGCCCAATAAGCTAAGCCATAATTGTTCTGTATATAATCCAGAAATTACGGTAGCGAGTCCGGTAAAAAGCAGCGCCAGCCGCCGGGCCGAGCCACCCTGCATGCCCACCCCTATCAGGCCGAAGGCCAGCGCGCCGGTGTAGAACAGGCGCTGCTCGGCCCCGGGCCTCGTTTGGAAATAGGCGTAGGCCGCCAGCGCCAGCGCGCCGAAGGCAAAGGCCCAGCGCACGTAGTTCTGGGTGAAGCCGAGGCGCTTGCTGAGGCGGCTTTCGGGATGGTCGAGGTCGGGGGCGAGGCTGGAGAAGCCGGCCAGCGCAATGCCGGCCACGGAAAACGGAATGCCGGGCACCAGCCCGGCCACGGCAACGCCGGTGATGAGGCCGATGGCCAGGTGAGAGGAGCCGCGCATGGGGTGGTGTAGATTTGGCTTTGGAAATCGAATTGTTTGTCGTTCTGAGCGCAGCGAAGCTACGGGCAGCCCCGGAAACCTTCGCCGCCGCTCCCGTGTATTTACCCCGCTGCCCGACCAGAAAATCCTCTGGCCGGGCTAGAGCGTGAGGACAATTACCTTTCGCTAAATCAGTAATCGCCCATGCACCGCCACGAAATTACAGACCGTCAA
>NZ_BAAGWC010000008.1:0-197711 GCF_054780555.1 Hymenobacter daeguensis | reverse complement strand
CGGGGCCGGCCGGCTCCCCGGCCGCGCCCGCCGCCGCCGCCCGCCGCCCGCCCGGCCATTCCTGCCGACCTTTGCGGCAGCTATGCCCACTCCCGCTTCCCGCCCCTACACCATCGGCTTCTGGCTGATGTGCTTGTCGTCGTTTCTGTTTTTTGCCAGCTTCAACCTGCTGCTGCCCGAGCTGCCCGACCACCTCACCCGGCTGGGCGGGGGCGAGTACAAGGGCTTCATCATTGCCCTCTTCACGCTCACGGCGGCTATTTCGCGGCCGTTTTCGGGCAAGCTGGCCGACACCGTGGGCCGCATTCCGGTGATGGTGCTGGGCTCGCTGGTGTGCGTGGTGTGCGGGCTGGTGTATCCGTGGGCGCTCACGGTGGGCAGCTTTCTGGGGCTGCGGCTGCTGCACGGGTTCAGCACGGGCTTCAAGCCCACGGGCACGGCCGCCTTCGTGGCCGACATTGTGCCGGCCGAAAAGCGCGGCGAGGCCATGGGCCTGCTGGGCATGACGGGCAGCCTGGGCATGGCCGTCGGGCCGTGGCTGGGCACGCAGGTGGCCGCGCATTTTTCGCTCAACACCATGTTCTACTGCTCGGCGGGCATGGCCCTGCTCTCGGTGCTGGTGCAGGGCTCCCTCACCGAAACCCTGCCGCTGGCCCAGCGGCGGCGCTTCCGCTTCGCGCTGCTGAAGCTGGACTGGCGGCAGGAAGTGCTGGAGCCGCGCGTGTTTGCCCCGGCGCTGGTCACCATTCTGTGCCTGTTTCCGTTCGGCGCGGTGCTCACCGTCATCCCCGACCAGAGCAAGGTGCTGGGCCTGCCCAGCAAAGGGCTGTTCTACATCTGCTACACGGTGGCGGCGCTGGTGGTGCGGCTGGTGGCCGGCAAAGCCAGCGACACCTACGGCCGGGTGCCGGTGCTGCGCTGGTCGGCGGGCGTGCTGGCCCTGGCCCTGGCCGTGATGGTGTGGTCGCCCTCGGTGCCGGTGTTTCTGGCGGGGGCCATCATCTTCGGCATTGGCACCGGGCTGAACTCGCCCACGCTCTACGCCTGGACCATCGACCTGAGCCACCCCGAGCGCCGGGGCCGGGGCGTGGCCACCATGTACATCGCCCTGGAAGTGGGCATCGGCCTGGGCGCGTTGCTCGCGGGCTGGATATTTGCCAACCAGCCGGCCCGCCTGCCCTACGTGCACGCCCTGAGCCTGCTGTGCGTGCTGGCCGCCATTGGCTACCTGCTCACGGTGCCCTCCACGGCCCCGCCGGTGGCGGCCGGCGTGGCCGAGCCGGCCCCTGAGCCCATGCCCGAGGAAGTGGTATAATCCCGGCGGAATGCAGCTGCATGAGGCAATAATTAAAATATAATGAAGGATGAATGAGGAATGAATCCGGCTCCTTATTTTTAGGGGTTCAAAGATTGTCTTCCCCTTTCTTTTTCATTGATGTCAGCGTCTTTTCTGCTTCGCCGGCTGCGGCGGGTACTGCCGGTCTGCGGCCTGTTGCTGCCGATGGTGGGGCTAGCCCAGGCCAGGCCGGAGCCCGAGCCCATTAAATTTGGCCTTGTGCCGGCGGCCGACCTCACGGCCGCGCCCTTTGTGGCCGACAGCGGCGCGGCGGCCGTGGTGCTCTGCGATTTTGGCCGCTCGCGCATGGAAGGGCACACCACCGGCCTGCAGGTGGTGTTTGAGCGGGTGACGCGCATCAAAATCCTCAGCAAAGCAGGCTTCGATGAAGCCGAGATTGAGATTCCGCTCTACCACCGCGAAGACAAGTCGGAGCGGGTGACCAACCTGCGCGGCTTCACCTACAACCTGGTGAACGGCGTGGTGGAGAAAACCAAACTGGAGCCCAGCGGCGTGTTTCTGGAAAAGCGCACGCCCAACGTGAACGTGCAGAAATTCACGCTGCCCAACGTGCGCGCCGGCTCGGTGATTGAGTACGCCTACACGCTCAGCTCCGACTACCTGTTCAACTTTCAGGACTGGGCGTTTCAGCGCACCATTCCGGTGCGCTGGAGCGAATACCGGGCGAGCATCCCGCTGTTTTACAAGTATAAAATCATTTACCAGGGCACCCAGCCCCTCACGGTGGACAAGCCCAGCCTCGGCAAGGCAACCATGCGCGTGGACCAGAAAACGGGCAATTTCGACTCCAACAGCGTTTACATCAGCACGTCCACCGAGGACCACCAGTGGGTGCTGAAAGACGTGCCGGCGTTTCGGAGCGAACCATACATGACGACGGCCGACGACTACCTCGACCGGCTCGATTTCCAGCTGGTGGGCGAGCAGTGGCCCAACCAGGCCTATACCGACCTGACCGACAGCTGGCCGAAAATCAACGCCCGGCTGCTCAACGACGATGCCTTTGGCCTGCAGCTGGACCGGGGCAATTTTCTGAAAGCCCAGATGCAGGCGCTGGCCGGGCGCTACCCCGAAATGAGGACCCGCGCCGCCGCCGTGCGCGAGGTAATCATGGCCAGCGTGCGCTACAACGGCCACAACCGCTACTCGTCCGAAGGCTCGTTGCGCAAGGCCTACGAGGCCCACCAGGGCACCTCGGCCGATGTGAACCTGCTGCTCATTGCCGCCCTGCGCGATGCCGGCCTCACGGCCCACCCCGTGCTGCTCAGCACCCGCGACCACGGCCACGTCAGCCAGGAGTTTCCGATGCTGGACAAGTTCAACTACGTGGTGGCCCTGGTGCCCTTGGCCGACGGCCAGGAGCTGCTGGTGGATGCCACCGACCCGCTGCTGCCCTGCGGCGTGCTGCCCCGGCGCTGCCTCAACCAGACCGGCCGCCTCATTCCGGCGCGCAGCAACGAGGAGGGCCGGTGGGTATCATTGGCGCCGACGCTGCACGAGGTGCATTTTCAGCAGGCCACGCTGACGCTCGATGCCGCGGGCGGCTTCACGGGCCAGATGAAAGAGGAATTCGGCGGCTACGCGGCGGCCACTGCCCGGGGCCAGGTGGCCGACCTGGGCGGCAAGAAATTTATGGCCGAGCTGGTGAAGCAGCACGACGACTGGGCCGTGCCCCGGTTCACGCTGGCCAACTACGACAGCCTGACCAAGCCCATGGGCCTGATTTACAGCTTTAGCCGCCCGGCCGGCGAGGCCGGGCCAGCCACCGACCTCTACCTGAGCCCGCTGCGCGAGTTCAGCAGCGGCGCCAACCCCTTCCGGCACGAGAGCCGGCGCTTTGCGGTGGACCTGGGCGTGCCGCGCGACGAAACCCTGATGGTGAGCCTGACCCTGCCCGCCGGCTACGAGCTGGCCGCCCTGCCCAAAAACGCAGTGGTGGAGCTGCCCGGCGGCAGCGCCCGCTTTGCCTACAGCGCCGTGGCCAGCGGGACCACCGTGCAGCTCGTGAGCCGCCTGTGGCTGCGCAACGCCGCCTACAGCGCCGACCAGTACGCCGACCTGCGCGAGCTCTACCGCCTGATGCTGGAAAAGCAGGGCGAGAAGCTCGTCATCCGCAAAAAGGCCAGCTGAGTTCTTGCGCTTTTGCCAGCATTTGTTCTTAATCCCTTCCTTTTCTCCTTCTCTGTATGAAAGTAGTTCTACGTGCTTCGGCGGCGGTGGCCGCCATTCTTCTGGCCGGCTTAGCGGCCCGGGCCCAGGACGCCCCCATCAAGTTTGGCAAGCCCGACCCGGCCGATTTCACGGCCGCGCCGTTTGCGGCCGACAGCGCCGCCGCCGTGGTGCTGTGCGACTACGGCACCACCAGCTTTCAGTACCTCAACAACGACTTCCAGCTGGTGAGCGAGCGGATTACGCGCATCAAGATTCTCAA
The DNA here is from genome assembly GCF_054780555.1 of Hymenobacter daeguensis. Lineage (NCBI taxonomy): Bacteria > Pseudomonadati > Bacteroidota > Cytophagia > Cytophagales > Hymenobacteraceae > Hymenobacter > Hymenobacter daeguensis. The sequence goes on along the minus strand of NZ_BAAGWC010000008.1, from coordinate 193,923 downwards.
GAAAGCCGGCTACGACGTGGCCACGGTGAAAGTGCCCCTCTACCACCGCGACACCAATGCGGAAAAGATTAGCGGCCTGCGCGGCACTACTTATAACCTGGTGAATGGCCAGGTGGTGAAAACCAAGCTCGACGGTTCCAATACCTTCAGCGAGGACCTCACGCCCAACGTGCGCCTGCGCAAGTTCACGATGCCCGACGTGCGCGAGGGCTCGGTGATTGAGTACGCCTACACGGTGACGTCGGACTTCTTTTTCAACTTTCAGGACTGGACGTTTCAGCGCGAGATTCCGGTGCGGTGGAGCGAGTTCCGGGCCAACATTCCCGAGTATTTTCACTACAAAATGCTGATGCAGGGCTACCACAACCTGGCCGTACGCACGCAGACCGAGAACTCCACCCAGTTTACGGTGCACACGGCGGGCGGCTTCTCGGGCAGCGGCTACACCACCGCCCGCACTGCCGGCAGCAACGAAACGGTGACGGCCAAGGTGACGAACTACCGCTGGGCGATGAAAGACGTGCCGGCCTTCCGCGACGAGCCCTTCATGACCACTTCGGAAGACTACGTGGACCGGATTAATTTCCAGCTGGCCGGCGAGCAGTTTCCGGGGCAGGCCTACCAGAACGTGGCGGGCAACTGGCAGAAAATCGACGCCGAGCTGCTGAACGAGGAGAACTTCGGGGCCCAGCTTAACCGGGGTAACTTCCTGAAAGACCAGCTGCTGCCCCTCATCGCGAAGTATCCCGAAACCGAAGCCCGCGCCGCCGCCGTGCGCCAGGTAGTGATGGCCGCCGTGCGCTACGACGGCACCAACCGCTATTCTACCGACGGCTCGCTGCGCAAGGCCTACGATGCCCACCACGGCACCTCGGCCGACGTGAACCTGCTGCTCATTGCCGCCCTGCGCGATGCCGGCCTCACGGCTAACCCCGTGCTGCTCAGCACCCGCAGCCACGGCCGCGTGAACCAGACCCAGCCCCTGCTAAGCCAGTTCAACTACGTGGTGGCGCTGGTGCCCCTGGCCGATGGCAAAGACCTGCTGGTGGATGCCACCGAGCCCCTGCTGCCCTGCGGCGTGCTGCCCCAGCGCTGCCTCAACCAAGCAGGCCGCCTCATCATGAAAAACTCGACCGACGGGCGCTGGGTGGACCTCGCCCCCACGCACCGCCGGGTGCACTACCAGCAGGTGGCCCTGACGATGGATGCCCAGGGCGGCTTCACGGGCAAGGTGCACGAGGAGCACAGCGGCTACGCCGGCGTGGCCGCCCGCCAGGAGCTGGCCCGCCTGGGCGAGAAGAAATACCTGGCCGAGCTGACGCGCCCGCACAGCGGCTGGACGGTGCCCAAGTTTGCGGTGGCCGAGCGCGAGAACGTGGCCAAGCCGCTGGCCCTGGACTACGAGTTTGCCCAGCCCGCCGACGACCATGCCACGGCGGGCACGTTCTACCTGAGCCCGCTCCGCGAGTTCAGCTCCGACCAGAACCCCTTTCGGCACGACGACCGGCTGTTCCCCGTCGATTTTGGGGCAGCCCAGGACGAAACGACCATGATTACCCTGACGCTGCCCGCCGGCTACGAGCTCAGCGAAACGCCCAAGCCGGCGGTGGTGGAGCTGCCCGACGGCGGCGGGCGCTTCATGTACTCGGTGACTCCGGGCGCGCCCGGCGTGGTGCAGCTCACCAGCCGCCTGAGCCTGCGCAAGCCCGTGTACGCGGCCGAAGAGTATGCCCAGCTGCGCGAATTCTATCGCCTGATGCTGGAAAAGCAGGGCGAAAAGCTCGTCATCAAGAAAAAAGCCAGCTAAGTTTTTCCCCCTCCAGTCTTCCTTTCCTTCCCTTGTTTTTTGCATGAAAGCACTTCTCAGCTACTCAGCTACCCTGACGCTGCTGGCGCTTGGCGCGCCGGCGGCCCGGGCTCAGGACGAGCCCATCAAGTTCGGCAAGCCCAACCCGGCCGATTTCACGGCCGCGCCGTTTGCGGCCGACAGCGCCGCCGCCGTGGTGCTGTGCGACTACGCCAGCGCCCGGGTAGAGATGGGGGCCAACGGCAGCCTGCAGGCCGTGACCGACCGCACCACGCGCATCAAAATCCTCCGGAAAGCCGGCTACTCGTGGGCCACGGTCGAAATTCCGCTGCTTACCGGCGCGCAGAAGCTGGTGGGCCTGCGGGGCTTCACCTACAACGGGGCCACGGAAAAAACCAAGCTGGAAGACGATGGCCAGTTCACCGACGACGTGAACGCGCACGCGCGCATTCGCAAGTTCACGATGCCGAACGTGCACGAGGGCTCCGTGATTGAGTTCACGTATTCGATAGTCTCCGGCGTGGCCATGGGCCTGCCCGACTGGCAGTTTCAGTATTCCATTCCGGTGCGCTGGAGCGAGTACCGCGTCAACTACCCCGATTATTTCAACTACAAAACCGTGATGCGGGGCTACCTGCCCCTCACCGTGCGCGAGCAGGACCAGGGCAGCACCATCATGGGCAACCGGGCCACGCGCACCATGCGCTACCGCTGGGCCATGCGCGACGTGCCCGCCCTGCGCGAGGAGCCCTACATCACGACCATGAGCGACTACGCCGCCCGCATGGACCTGGAGCTGGCCAGCTTTTACGTGCCCGGCGTGGGGGGCAAAGACTTCACCGGCAGCTGGGAAAAAATCGATGCCACCCTGCTGCAGGAGGAGGAGTTTGGCCTGCAGCTGGGCCGGGGCGGCTTTATGAAAGAGGCCGTGGCCAAGCTGGGCCTGGGGCCGGGCACCACGGTGGAGGCCCGCGTGGCCGCCATTCATGCCCTGGTGCGCGACGCGGTGAAATACAACGAGTACGAAACCATCTACACCTCGAACCCGCTGCGCAAAACGTTTACGGAGCTGCACCGCGGCAACTCGGCCGACATCAACCTGCTGCTGGTTGCGACCCTGCGGGCGGCCGGCATCGAGGCCAACCCGGTGCTGCTCAGCACCCGCCGCCACGGGCAGCTGGTTGTCGACTTCCCGCTCGCGTCGCGCTTCAACTACGTGGTGGCCCACGTGGCCCTGCCCGATGGCAGGGACCTGCTGCTGGATGCCACCGAGCCCCTGCTGCCCAGCGGCATGCTGCCCGAGCGCTGCCTCAACCAGGTGGGCCGCCTGGTGATGCCCGAGGGCAAGGAGTCGCGCTGGCTCGACCTCACGCCCAGCCAGCGGCGCGTGCACTACCAGCAGGTGCAGCTGGCCCTCACGCCCGAAGGCGCCCTCAGCGGCAAGGTGCACGAGGAATACAGCGGCTACGCCGGAGCCACGGCCCGCGCCGAGCTGGAAAACCTGGGCGAGCCCAAGTTCCGCACCCGGTTTGCGGGCCGGCACGCGGCCTGGACGGTGCCCAAATTCGCCATCTCGGAGCGCGCCAACCTGCTGAAGCCGCTGGTGCTCGACTACGAGTTTGCCCAGCCCGCCGACGAGGCGGCGGCCGGCGCCCTGTACCTGAGCCCGTTCACCGATTTTGCCTCGGAGCAAAACCCCTTCCGCCACGAAAACCGCACGTTTCCCGTCGATTTCGGCACTTTGCAGGAAGAAACCATGCTGTTGACGCTCAGCCTGCCCGCCGGCTACGAGCTGGCCGAGATGCCCAAGCCCGCCGTGGTGGACCTGCCCGACAATGGCGGCCGGTTCTTCTACACCATTGCCGCCACGGGCGGCACCGTCAGCATCACCAGCCGCCTGAGCCTGCGCAAGCCCGTGTACGCGGCCACCGACTACCAGTACCTGCGCGAGCTCTACCGCCTGATGCTGGCCAAGCAGAGCGAAAAGCTCGTGCTGAAAAAGAAGGCTTAACCTATTGCTTACCCATTTCCTATGAAAGCCTTCCTGCCCCTGCTGGCCGTGCTGCCGCTGAGCAGCTTTCTGTTTCATCCGGCTGCGCCGGCCCCAAAGTATGCAGTGGCCGATATTCCGACGGCGCTGCGCGAGGGAGCCCACGCGGTGGTGCGCGCCGATGACGAAGTAGTGACCGTGAAATCGGCCAGCCGCGTGGTGCACACCGTGCGCCGGGTGGTGACGGTGCTCGACGCGGCGGCCGACGACCTGGGCCGCGTTGGGGTGAGCTACGACGCCCTGCGCACCCTGAGCTACCTGCGCGGCGCCGTGTACGATGCCGACGGCCGCCTGCTGCACCAGCTGCGGGCTTCCGAAATCCACGACCAAGGCGCGGGCGGGGCCGATGGCAATTTTATGAGCGACGTGCGCGCCCGCTACGCCGACCTGCGCCAGCCCACCGTGCCCTACACGGTGGAGTTTGAGTACGAAATCGTATCCGACAACCCGCTGTTTTACCCCGACTGGCAGCCCCAGGAAGAAGAAGGCGTGGCCGTGCAGGCCGCCAGCTTTCTGGTAACCACGCCCGCCGCCCTGCCCCTGCGCTACCAGGAGCGCCGCCTGCCCGCCGGCACCGCCGCGGCCCACACCACCGCCGGCAACCAGGAAACCTACGCCTGGCAGCTGGCCAACCTGCCCGCCGTGGACGAGGAAGAGGCCGCCCCGCCCCTCACCGACCTCACCCCGGCCGTGACGCTGGCCCCCGGCGCCTTCGAAGTGCAGGGCCACAAGGGCACCTGCGCCACCTGGCAGGGCCTGGGCCAGTGGAGCTACGAGCTGAACGCCGGCCGCGACGTGCTGCCGCCCGCCACGCTGGCCAAGGTGCAGGCCCTGGTGCGCGACGCGCCCGATGCCCGCGCCCGCGCCCAGCGCGTGTACGAGATGCTGCAAAGCAGCACCCGCTACATCTCGGTGCAGCTGGGCCTGGGCGGCTGGCAGACCTTTCCGGCCAGCGCTGTGGCCAGCAGCGGCTACGGCGACTGCAAAGCCCTAAGCAACTACACCAAAGCCCTGCTCAATGCCGCCGGCGTGCCCGCCTACGTGGCCCTGGTGGGTGCCGGCACCGACCACGCCGACCTGCGGGCCGATTTCCCCAGCTCGCAGTTCAACCACGCCATTCTGTGCGCCCCCCTCGTCACCGCCGGCCGGCCCGACACGCTGTGGCTGGAATGCACCAGCCAGACCGAGCCCTTCGGCTACATGGGCAGCTTCACCGGCAACCGGCACGCGCTGCTGCTCACGCCCGAAGGCGGCAAGCTGGTGGCCACGCCCCGCTACGGCAGCCCCGAAAACCGCCAGCTCCGCCACCTCGACCTCTACCTTGATGCCACGGGCAGCGCCACGGCCACGGCCCGCACCCTGCGCACGGGCCAGGAGCAGGACCTCTACGCCCACCTCATGCACGAGCTGGGGCCGGTGGAGCAGAAGAAATACATCACCGACCGGCTGAAGCTGCCCACCTTCACCCTCACCCGGTTTACCCTGGCCGCCAAGCCCGTTGGTACGCTGCCGGGGGTGGTCGAAAACATGGCGCTGGCCTTGCCGGGCTTCGCTCCGCCCAGCGGCAAGCGCGTCTTCATCAACCCCAACCTGCTGAGCCGCCTGCCCGCGCTGCCCGCCCAGGTAGGCGAGCGCCAGGCCGACCTCTGGCTGCCCCGCGCCAGCCTGCACGCCGACACCGTGCGCCTGCACCTGCCTGCCGGCTTCCGGCCCGAAAACCTGCCCGCTGCCGTGCAGCTCAGCACGGCCTACGGCACCTACGCCAGCCAGTATACCACCCTGCCCGATGGGTCCATCCAGTACATTCGCCGCCTGGAGCTGAAGCGCGGCCGGCTGCCCAAAACCGCCTACGCCGGCTACGTGGACTTCCGCCGCAAAATCAGCGTGGCCGACAAGGCCACGGTGGTGTTGGTGAAAACCGAGAGCTAAGGGTTCACCCGTCATTGCCACGGCCTGCGGCCTCGCAATGACGGGCGGCTCCTAGAACTTCACCCGCAGCTGCGCTTTCACCTCGCTGCGGAGCGAGCCCTGAATAGATTCCAGCCCCGAGCCTACGATGTCCTGGTGGCGGTAGCGGGTTTCGGCGTAGCGGAGCCAGAGCGTGAGGCTGCGGTTGAGGCGGATTTCGGCGATGCCGTACACCCGCGTGCCCTGGCCGTAGAGGGCCGGCACCGACACGGCCAGCAGCACATCCTGCTCATAGATGTACTGGCGGCTGTCGTAGTCGTCGGCATCGAAGATGGAATAGCGGGCCGTGAGCTTGAGCGTGCGGTTGAGCTGGTAGCCCACGTCCTGGGCCAGCACGTAGCCGCTGCGCCAGGCCAGGCCGTCGTCGTCGCGCAGGCGCAGGGCCTGCATGCGGGTGCGCAACTCCAGCTGGGGCGAAATGGCCGTGTTGTAGTACAGCAGAATGCTTTGGCGCAGCTGCTCGCCGGGCAGCGGCAGGGCGCGGCCGGGCTCGTAGCTGTTCAGGTCGGTGAAATTGAGGTCGCGGGGCTTGAGGCGCTGGCGCAGTTGCACGTAGAGCAGGCTGGTTTTGGTGGGCGAGTAAGCCAGGCGCACCAGGGCATCGTGGCCGTCGGAGGGCGCGCTCACGCGGTAGCGCAGCCACGGAAAGCGAAACTGGTCGTAGTAGGCCGAAACTTCCCACTTGGCCACGGGCCGCACCTTCAGGCCGATGTAGACGCCGGTTTCGTTGATGTTGCGCGTGTTTTCGCTGAACGCGTTGCCGTAGAGCGTGTGAAAATCGGAGTCGTAGTGCCGCACCAGCACGGCCGCATCCACGCTGGAGCCCAGGCTGGCGAGCAGGCCATTCACCGTGCCGATGCCGCCGCCGCTGCTCCGCGCCGTCTCGCCGAAGAGCAGGAAGTTGCGGTACACGTAGCTGTAGTTCAGGCTGAGCGCCAGGTTTTCCTTGCCGCTGAACTCAAAGTAGTTGTAGGGCTCCGGCCGCTTGAGAATGGCCGTGCCGTAGTGCGTGAACACGCCGGTGGCCCCGATGGCCAGGTTGCCGCTCCGGCTGGTGTAGGTGGCGTTGCCGCCGCCCACGGTTTCGGCCAGCTGGTGGCGGTTGGCCAGCTCCGAGGCCGTGCGGTGGAAGCCCGTGTAAAGCAAACCCGAGGTAAACTCATCGAACTGCGCCAGCGAATCAATGCTCTGCTGCAGGTTGGCATCCACGTTTTTGTGCGACACAAACGCCGTGGCCTGCACCGTGGGCGCCACCTGATAGGTAGCCGCCCCACCCCGGAAAAACGAGTTTTCGAGCAGCGACGAATACGCCCGCACCCCTACCGACGAGCGCCGCAGCGTCGTAATTGTCTCGGCACCCTTGCCCACGCCCAGGCCCGACGACAGCAGCAGCCCCTGCCCAAATTGCAGCTGGTAGTCGCCCAGCGCCAGCGCCTTCAGCCGGCCCCGCTCCTGCAGCAGCAGGTGCGCCGACACATAGTCGGCCCCGAACTGCCCGTTCTTCGGGTTCCAGATGAGCTGTTCGCCCGCGTCCTTTTCCATCGAAAAGCCCAGGCTGAAATCCTTGGTGTGGCTCACCCGGTAGCGAATCAGCATCTTATCGGCCGAGCCGAGGTAGCGCGTGGTGGGCTGGCCCTGGTAGAGGGTGGGCGGCGTGTAGCCCTGCCGCTGCTGCAGCACCCGCTCGTAGCGCAGGTACAGGGCGTTGTTTTCTTCCCTGGCAATGCGCTGCCAGAGGTTGCCGCGCGTGCTGTTGGCGTTGCTGCTTTGCACCGTCACGAAGGGCAGGATGCGCTGGATGGTGCGCAGGTCGTAGCCCTCAATGCTTTGCAGCTCATACACGCTCAGCAGGTCGCCGTTGGCGGCGCGGTGGTTGAGCAGCGTGGTTATCTGGTTTTCGTTCAGCAGCAGCAGCGAGCGCAGCTCTTCCCGCGTGGCCGTGTTGAGGTTGATGGGTGTCTGGTAGTATTGGAGCAGCGTTTCGTAGAGGTCCTCATACGGCACCTCGTCCGACTGAATCTCGGCAAACAACTCCTGCGTCAGCCGGTCAAGGTCGGGTGGCCGGCGCACGTAGTCCTGGCCGGCGGCCGAATGAGGAATGAAGAATGAGGAATGAAGAATGAAGAATGTCAGCCAAAGTAGACGCTGTATGCCAATCTGTGGACGTGCATTTGGTGCCTTACTTTTTTCAAGCCATCCCGTGATGAATAATGTAAACGGTTTCATCATATATCGTCGCGGCCTTTAATTCTCGTAGTATTTAAGATGGCCCGCAGAATGCGACAAACCTCTTCGCAATCATTCTGCACGCTCTGAAAAGCCTCCTCATTCAAGTAATCAGTGGCGTGCAGCAATTTGAGCCAGTAGCTGCTCTCCCGAGCCTCTTTGTAAGCAATACTGATTTTGGCCGAGAAATCGGCCCTTGAAATGCCCCCAATGGCTTCTTCAACATTAGCACCGATAGCAGTGCCGCTGCGCAGCAGTTGTCTGCTGAGCACATGTTCTTGTTTGGTTTCGCGCAGAAAGCGACACAGCCGAACTACCCGCACCGCCAAGCCAAAAGACTTGTAAGCAATGACGTTTTCATTGCCTTCTTCCGCCAATGCCGACATTTCGGAATCGGGTTCGGCCGGTGTTAATTCTTCATTCCTCATTGCTCATTCTTCATTGAGCGCAGTGTCGTGCTCACGCTCAAGTGCTGGCTAAAGCCCAGCGCCTGCTGAAAAGCCGCTGCATAGTCAATCTGAAACGCGCCGGCCAGCACGCCAATGCCCGCGCTGGCCTGCTCCGTGAGGCTCGCCAGGCCCAGCCGCGCCGCCAGCACCGGCACCGGCCGGTACTCCAGCCCGAACTTGAAATTGGCCGCCCGTTCCACGTCCTTTTCGGTTTCGGCCAGCAGAATCACCTGGGAGCTGGGCCGGTAGGCCAGGCCGGCTTTCAGGATGGTGGGCACCCGCTCGTCCTGGTAGCTGGCCAGCCGGGTTTGGCTCAGGTTGTAGAGCGACGCGCCGAAGCTGAGCCGCCGGGGCACTACCTCAATCTGTCCGCCCAGGGTGCCATACAACACCCGGCGGCTGCCCAGCCCTTCGATGCTCACCTGCAGCACATCGACCCGCCCGCCCAGGCTAATCTGGCCGAAGCGGTACGCGTAGCCGGCCCCGAGGCGGGTTTCGTTGTACAGCTGTCCGCCGAAGCGCTGGGCCTCGAAGGCCACCACGCCGTTGCGGGCCCAGGTGGTGGCGGCCGGGCTCAGGGCCGGCGCGGCACCTTCCGCGCCGGGCATCACGCCGCCGGCATCGGGGGCGGTGGTGCGGCCCAGGGGCAGGGCCACGGTGAGCGCGCCCACGTTCAGGGCCGCGCTGAAGTAGCGGTTTTCGGCATAAAAGCCCACGCTGGGGCGCCGGATTTCGGCAATGCCGGCCACGTTGTTGCCCATGCTCCACACCTCGCCGGCCAGCGCCACCGAGGCGTTGCCGAGCGCGGCCGCCCGCGCTCCGCGCACGCCGGGCCCGTTGCCCTGGGCCTGCGCCGAGGCCACGGGCAGCACCATTGCGAGGGTAGAAAGAAGGGTGAAAACAGAAAAATACCTGGGTAAACAGTGTTCCATAGCGGAAGGTAAGGCCTTTGGAGCCATTGGGTAAAGACTGCTCCGAAATTATTTGCCCGGCCTTTGCGGTTAGGCATTCCGGCCCTCCTGCCGAACTTGCCGCCCTATGCCCCGCCCCTTCACCGCCGCGCCGCGCCGCGAAACCATTCCCTACCAGAATAAGTCCCTGCACTACACGCTCGTGTTTCGCTCGCGGCGCACCATCGGCTTCGCCGTGCGGCCCGATGGCAGCGTGCACATCAGCGCCCCGGCCGGCACCTCGCCCGAGTGGGTGGCCCAGCAGGTGCTGAAAAAAGCCGACTGGATTCTGAAACACCAGGAAGCCTTTGCCAACCGCCCGGCCCCCGCCCCCGGCCGCCATTTTGAGGAAGGCAGCCCGCACTACTACCAGGGCCGGCCCTACCGCCTGCGCTTCGCCGAAGCCCGCCGCGCTGCCGTAACCATCGAAGGCGACGAGCTGCTACTGGCCGGGCCCGCGCCCCTCACCGCCGCCCAGGCCGAAGCCCTGCTCCACGCCTGGTACGCCCGGCAGGCCAAGGCGCTTTTTGCCGAGTCGCTGGCGCGCGTGTGGCCGCGCTTCGCCGAGTTTAACCTTGTGCGCCCCACCCTGTTTGTGCGCCAGATGCGCAGCCGCTGGGGCAGCTGCACGCCCCGCACGGCCCGCATCCGCCTCTCGCCGGAGCTGGTGCGCGCCCGCCCCGAGTGCCTCGACTACGTGCTGCTGCACGAGTGCTGCCACCTGCTGGTGGGCGACCACTCCAAAGCTTTCTACGCCCTGCAAACGCGCTTATTGCCCGATTGGGAGCGGTGGAAAGCGGAGCTGAACGCACTGCCGAAGTAGGTTGTTTCTAATTTACATAAGCGCCCAACGGTTTGTCTGTTGAATCCCGCCACGCTTGTTTTCCATTTACGGAATAACCACAGACAACCGCCGCCGCTTGTATAGCATTCTCAAACACATAGTCCTGCTGAAACTCCAACCGGTCAGCTAGCGACACTAAAACCTTCTGTTTAAGCAACTGCTTTCGGAGCGCAGCACTGGCAGCAGGTAAGCTGTCACGGTCTCTCAGCATAGCAGTTGAGCCCGCACGCACCCGCAGTTTGCGGGTTGTGGCGTCCCAATCGGCAGTAGCGCGAATGCCCAACCGGTTCAGAACGAGCATGAATACCACCGTTGTTGCTTCCGACGACGATACAAGGTCCGCACCATGAGCAGCCATGAGCGGCGGTGCAGATTTAGCTGCTTTCACAACGGTCGGTTTTACAGTCCCTGATTTTGCAGGTGATTGGGCTATTGCCTTATGACTCGCCTTTTCAGTAAATGCTCCGCTCGCTCCCATCAAAAAAGCCTGTGCCTCGGCGGGAGTAATGGTAAGAACTTTGGCGGCTAACAGTTGAACCATTGCTTCGGGAAGCGACGGAAACGGCGGCAGCGTCACCAGTTTCTGCGCATCGGGCAGCACGTCCTGCATGGCCCGCTCCTTTTTACCCAGCATCAGGTAAGCTTCTGCTTTTTGGCGGGCTGAATGATTAAGGATGTTGTCGCGGTGCAGAAACGTTTCCAAGTAGCCAGCAATTTCTTCTACTCCATCCTCCTGCAAATCAAACTTACAAAATAGCTTGTCCTTGAATTCTCCGCTGGTAAACGAGAAATAAAACCGCCAGTGCCGCCCGTCGGTGATAACAGTGAACAGGGCTGTGTGGTCACGGTTGTAATCGCGCAGTTGCCGTTCAACGGCTGCCAGGTCGGCCGCAAAAGCGCCTACGCCTTTGCACTCAATAAAAATAGCCGTCCCCTCGAAATCGTGCGTGAACAATGCCACATCCACGCGGGTATTGTCTTCTTTTTTGGCCGCCTTGAATTCGGTGTAAACCTCCGTTGGATTCCAGATATCCCAGCCCAATTCCTGCACCACTCGCGCCACTAAAGACAAGCGCACGTGCTCTTCGTTATGGTATTCCTTATTCAGTAAGCGCTGTCGAATATTCAGTAGAATTTCGTGCATTGGATGAAGAGCAGAGCGTTAAATTCGATGTAAATAAACGCAGCGGAGGCGTATTCTCATGATTTAATGCCAGCGGTTTTCACTTACTGTTTTCTTCGCTTTCCACCAATGCTTTCCCGCCTGTTTCGCGCCTTCTTCCTGGGCCTTGTCTGGTTTTACCAGCGCTTCATTTCGCCGCTCACCGCGCCGAGCTGCCGCTACGCGCCCACCTGCTCGGTGTATGCGGCCCAGGCCATCAGCAAATACGGGCCGTGGCGCGGCGGGCGCCTGGCCTTGCGGCGCATTGCCAGCTGCCACCCCTGGGGCGGCCACGGCTACGACCCCGTACCCTGAACGCCGGGTATCCGTATAGCCGGGCTCACCTGTTGCTTTTGTTGATGCGTTTTAGTCCTCTCCTGCCGGCGGCGCTGGCCCTCCTGCTCACGGCCAGCTGCTCGCAGGCCCAATCCGATAAAATCACCGAAAAAGCGGCTTCCCAAACCAGCACCAGCCGCCCCGCCGGCGACGACCGCCGGAAAGACAAAGCCGCCGCAGACGAAATACCGGGTTTGCGGAAAGTGGGCTCCATCAAGAAGGTAGTGCCGGAAAGCTCCGGGCTGGCCATTGCCGCCGATAACCGGAACTACTACAGCTTCGGCGATGACGGCAACCCGCCCACGCTCTACGAAATCACGGGCACGGGCCAGCTGGTCCGGACCATTGAGGTGCCGGGCGAAAACCACGACTGGGAAAGCCTGAGCCGCGACGGACAGGGCAACTACTACATCGGCGACTGCGGCAACAACAACAATGACCGCCGCGACCTGAAAATCTACAAGTTCCGGCCCGATTCGCCCCAGCAAGCGGGCACTATCAACTTCACCTACCCCGACCAGCACGAGTTTCCGCCCAAGAAAAAGCAGCGCAACTTCGACTGCGAAGCCAGCCTCTGGCACGACGGCCAGGTGTACCTGTTCACCAAAGACCGCGCCCTCGAAACCACCAGCAACGTGTACGCCGTGCCCGACCAGCCCGGCACCTACACCGCCCAAAAAGTGACGGCCCTGGCCATTGCCGGCGAGGTAACCGATGCCGCCCTGCGCCCCGATGGCCGCCGGCTGGTACTGCTGGGCCGGGGCGAGCTGTTCATCCTCGACGGCAATTCCTGGGCTGAGATTCTGAAAGCCACACCCCGGCAGGTGTCGCTGAAAGGCGCCGGGCAGACCGAGGGCGCGGTGTTCAAAGACAGCAATACCTTGCTTATCAGCACCGAACAGGGCGGACTGTTTGAGTACACATTATCAAATTAGGCCGCTTTCGCCCTACCAAAAGGCAGGCCCGCCGCGTTTGACTGAACATCAAACGCGGCGGGCCTGCCTTTTCTACAGCAATCTGTGTGCGTCAGACCTTGAGCGTGGCGTGTTGCGCGTCGCCTTCCTTGCCCAGGTCGCGCGGGGCGTAGCCGTAGGGATTCTCAGGGTCTTTGCCGGCCCGCCACAGCACCCATATACCGATGAAAATCAGCGGAATGCTGAGCAGCTGTCCCTGGTTAAACAGGTGCCCGTTTTCAAACGCCACCTGGTTTTCCTTCAGGTATTCGCCCAGGAAACGCTGGATGAACAGCAGCACCACAAACAGCCCGAACAGCTGCCCGCGCGGCGTGCGCTCCCTGGTCCGGTTCCACATCGAGTAGAGCAAAGCCAGCAGGAAAATGCAGAACAGCGCCTCGTAAATCTGGGTGGGATGGCGCGGCACGGCCACGTTGGTATCGGCCGTGACGGGGCCCGTGATGGGCTGGCTCACAATCTCCGTTTCGCCGCCGGCCTGCGGGTTGGCCACGCGCTGCACGGCGTAAGAGCCGGCGGGCACGGGCTGGCTGGCTCCGAAAGTCTTCCAATGCTCAACATCGCGCGGAAAAACGAAAGCCCACGGGGCACTGGTCGGCTTGCCCACAATCTCGGAGTTCATCAGGTTGCCGGTCCGGATGCAGGCCCCGCCCAGCGCCACCACAATCACAATGCGGTCGAGCACCCAGAGGTAATCGAACTTATTGTTGCGCGCAAACAGCCAGCAGGCGAACAGAATGCCGATGGTAGCGCCGTGGCTGGCCAGCCCGCCCTGCCAGATTTTGAACACCACCATGGGGTCGGCCAGCAGCGCGTCGAAATCATAAAACAGCATGTGCCCCAGCCGCGCGCCCACGATGGTGCCGATGAGCATGTAAATCGTAATCACGTCGACCCACTGCGGCGACACCCGCTCTGAGCGGTAGATGTGCGTGAGAATGAACGTGCCCACCACAAAGGGCAGCATAAAAAACAGCCCGTACCAGCGCAGCGTGACCGGCCCGATGTGGGCAATGATGGGATTGACGTTCCAGAAAACAGCAGCGAGGAAGGGGGACATGCAGGACAATTAAAATATGGGGTCAAAGGTACTCAGCCCCGGGGCTCGCCGCGCCTTGCGCTCAAGGCCGCCGGGGGCGCGCCGAAGGGGGTCGGTAGCAACGGGCGCAGGCTGGCCCGGCCGGAAGGCGGCACAAAGATGAGGCGAAACTCAGCGCAGCACCGCCTGCGGCGGCGCCACACTGCCCGCCCGCAGCCCCGGGCCGTCGCCGCTGAGGCTGCACACCAGCACCCCGAGCAGGGCGGCGTAGGCCGGCCGCCGCAGCCACGCTGGCAGCAGGTCGTTGGCCAGCGGGGGTTGGGCGGCGAGGCGGGCCTGCACCCGGCTGTAGAAAAAAGGCCGGGGCCGGGGAGTGGGCCGGCGGCGCAGCTGGCCCAGCAAGTCGTTCCAGGCGTCGTCGGCATCGGGGCGCAGTGGGGAATCAGCCATGGCGAAAATGGGGTTGCAGGTGATGGCGAAGCGTTTTCCGGGCCCGGAACAGCAATGACTCCACGGCGGGCACGGTGGTATCGAGCACGGCCGCAATCTGCTCGTAGCTCAGCTCCTGCTCGTGGCGCAGGGTGAAAGCCACCTGCTGCTGCTCAGGCAGCCGCGCAACGTGGGCCAGCAGCAGCTGCAGCAGCTGCTGGCCTTCGAGCAGCGCCTGCGGGTGGGCATGGTCGGGCGGCTCGGGCAGCGCCTGGTTGCCAAAGCCCAGCAGGCTGGTGAAGTAGGCAAACCGCTTTTTGGTGCGGGCGCGCCGCAGGTTTTTCAGGGCCCGCGACGTGGCCAGGCGATAGAGCCAGGTGCTCAGCGCCGCCTCGCCCCGAAACCGCCCGATGGTTTGGTGCACTTCCACAAACACCTCCTGCGCCACGTCTTCCGCCTCTTCCGCATTGCGCAGCAGCGACAGCACCGTGCGGTAGATGCGCCCCTGGTACCGCTCCACCAGGGTCCGGAAAGCGGCCTCGCTGCCCAGCTGCAGCTGCGCTATCAGCTCGGCCTCGCCCGCTGCTACTGGTTCCATCGAACAGGAGCCGGCCGGCGGGGCATCAGCCAAAAGCAACGGGATTGAGCAAGTCAGCAAAGCGGCGGGCAGCGTGGTCGGGAGAAGGTATCCGGCACTGGTCTGGCCAGCGCTTCAACGCATCAGGCCCCATCTGCGGGCCAAACTTGCGCAGGCATCGCCATTTATTTTTCAACCATTCCGAACAGCTTATGCAGCAGCAGTTTCTACAGCGCCGCCAGCTCCTCGGCAAACCCGCCGCTGAGAATCGGAAAGCGCAGCCAGGAGCGCGGGTCCACGTTGTAGTCGTCGAGGTGAAAGCTGGGGGCGTAGCGCTCGCGCTTCCACTGGTTGCGGCTCCACAAGTTGTAGAAGCGCCGCACGAAAGCGCGTAGCTGCTCGGTATCGAAGCCCGTGCCTTCGCCCTCCAGCGCGGCGAGTACCTGCCTGGGGCTGAGCCGGTCGTAGAACGCCAGCCGTTCGATGCGGTTGAGCAGCGTGTAGGGCATGAGGTCGCGCTCATCGGTCTGCTTGTCGGCCAGCGGGCGCAGCTCGGCGGTGGGCTGCAGGGCGTTGACGTGGCGGAGGGCCGCGTAGCCCAGCTCCTGTTCGGCCCAGCGCAGCCACTTTTTCACAAAGTCCTTGTCGACGCCCGCAATGGGCGAGATGCTGCCGGCCGTGTCGCCGTCCATGGTGCAGTAGCCCACGCTGGCTTCGGAGCGGTTGGAGGTGGTGATGAGCAGGCAGTTCTGCACGTTGGCCAGCAGCCAGATGGCGGGAGCCCGCACCCGCGCCTGAATATTTTGCAGGGCCAAATCGTCGGTTTGCCAGGTCAGCTCCCGGCCCAGCGCCCCCTGGATTTTGCCCACGTAGCCCGCCACTTCCTGGTCGATTTCCCAGTTGTGAAACCGGGCGCCGATGCTCTCGGCCAGCTCTTTGGCCGAGTTGAAGGTGTCGTCGGAAGAGTTGACCGTGCCCTGGTAGGCGCAGGTGAGCAGCTGCCGCACCAGCTGCTGCTTGTCGCTGAGATGCGGTTCGGGCGCAGGGCTTTCCACCACTTGAGTGGCTTTGCCACCGGCTCCCTCCTGCTTTGTTACAGCCGCCGCTTCGGTAAAGCAGCCGCTGCGGCGCTTGAACTCGTCCAGCCCCAGTTCCTCCACGCCCAGCCGCACCATCTCGGCCACGCCCACGGCACAGAAGCAGGAGTCGGCCCCGCCGCTCAGGCTCAGCACGAAGCCCCGGCTGCGGGCCTTGCGCAGGTAGTCGAACAAGCCCAGGCTCATGGCCTGGTTCAGCTCTTTGTATTCATCGGGCGCGGGCAGCGGCACGATTTCCGTCGCCGGCTCCGGCCTGGTGGCAAAGTCCACGTCCGCCCATTCCAAATCCACCTCCTTGAAGCTCAGCAGCTGGTTGCGCTTCAGCAGGTGGCCGTTGCGGGCCATCAGGATTTCGCCGTCGAAGATGATGCGGCCGGCTTCGTTGCCCAGCAGGTTGGCGTAGAGGTAGGTGCAGTCGAACGTGCGCGAGGCCTTCATGACCAGCTGGTAGCGCACGTCGGTTTTGCTCATGGCAAAGTGACTGGCCGAGGGGTTCACAATCAAATCGACCTTGCCCATGAGCCGGCAGGCCGGCCGCACGTTGTCGGCCCGCCACGCATCCTCGCAAATCTCGAAGCCGAAGCGCACGCCCCGATGCTCGAAAATGAGGTCACCCAGCGGCCACGTCTCCCCTTCCCGGCTCACGGTGGTTTGCTCGCCGGCCACCCAGGGCGCGAAGAAGCGCGTCTCGTAATGCACGCCGTCATTGGCCAGAAACTGCTTGGCCGCGAAGCCCAGAATCTGGCCGTCGCGCAGCACCGCCGCCGTGTTGTAGGTGCGGTGGTGGAGGCGCACCGGCAGCCCCACCACCACGCAGATTCCCTGCGTCCATTCGCGCACCAGCTGCAGGTGCGCCAGCGCCGCCTGCGGCATCCAGTCGCTCAGAAACAGGTCTTCGCAGCCGTAGCCGGTCAGGCACAGCTCGGGCAGGCACAGCAGCTCCACCCCTGCCGCTTTGGCCTGCTCAATGGCCGTTTTAATGTTGCGAAGGTTATTTTCCCAGTCGATGGGAATCTGGTTGAGGGCGGCTCCGGCGATGCGCATGTTTTCAGGTAATGAGCGTTAGGAATGCGGTATGTACAAGCCGCAGCGCGGCGACATGTTGGTAGAAACCAACGAAAATTAAACGGAAAAAGCCCCAGCGGGGCGACACTCGTTTGCTGGGTGTCGCCCCGCTGGGGCTTTAATGCTTTCAAGAGAACAACTTACTGCCAACATGTCGCCGCGCTGCGGCTGTTCAACAAGAGGAAAACGGTAAAAATTACGCAACGCCCAGCTCCGCCAGCGCCCGCTCGGCGGCCAGCTGCTCCGCCTGCTTCTTGCTCAGGCCCATGCCCGTGGCAATAACCTCCTCATCAAGCAGCACGCTGGCCGTAAATTCCATCATGCCGCCCGGCCGGGCCTCGCCCGTAATGTCGTAGCGCACGGTTTTGCCCTGGCGCTGGGCCCATTCCACCAGCTTGCTCTTGAAATTGGCCGTGGTGGTGGTGAGCGTATGCACGTCCACAAAGCCCTTCACGAGGCGCGTGAGCACGAATTTCCGGGCCGCCGCATACCCCAAATCCAGGTACACGGCCCCCACCAGTGCCTCCAGCGCGTTGCCATTCACCGAGCGCGAGCGGGCGGCGCGGCCCTGCGCCACATCCAGCTGCACCAGCTTGTCGAGGCCCAGCTTGAGGGCGATGCCGTTCAGGCTTTCGCGGTTCACGATGCGCGAGCGCACTTCCGTGAGGAAGCCCTCCTGCTCGTAGGGATATTTTTTGAAAAGGTATTCGGCCACCACCGTGCCCAGCACGGCATCGCCCAGAAACTCCAGCCGCTCGTTGGTCTGGTGCCGGCCAATGGCGGGCTGCTGCCGCACCGCCGACGAATGCGTGAACGCCAGCCGGTAGAGCTGCGCATTCTTGGGCTTCTGGCCGGTAACGGTAGCCACCGCCTGCCGAAACGACTTATCGGAAGCAAATAAACGGGAAACGAAACCGAGCAATGGGAAAGAATATTAGGGTTCGGTAGAGCAAAGAACGGCCAAAAAAGAACGTCATGCTGAGCGCCGTCGCAGCATCTCTCCCGCAATACTAACTCAACCGAAAGAATTAGTTGTGCGGGAGCGATGCTGCGACGGCGCTCAGCATGACGTGGAAAAGTGAGCCCCGGCCCTTCTTACAGCTTGCGGAACACCACCGAAGTGTTGTGGCCGCCAAAGCCAAACGTGTTGCTCAGGGCCACGCGGACTTCGCGGGCCTGCGCCACATTCGGCGTGAAATTCAACGCTTGGTTGATTTCCGGGTCGGGCGTGTGCAGGTTGATGGTGGGCGGCACCAGGCTGTTTTGCATGGCCATCAGGCAGGCCACCGCCTCAATGCCGCCGGCCCCGCCCAGCAGGTGGCCGGTCATGCTTTTGGTCGAGGAGATGTTCAGCTTGGTGGCGTGCTCGCCAAACACCTGCTCAATGGCTTTGATTTCGGCCCCGTCGCCCAGCGGGGTGCTGGTGCCGTGGGTGTTGATGTAGTCCACCTCCTCGGGCTGGATGCCGGCGTCGCGCAGGGCATTTTTCATCACCAGCACCACGCCGCTGCCGCTCGGGTCGGGCGCGGTGATGTGGTAAGCGTCCGACGACATGCCGCCGCCAATCAGCTCGGCGTACATCTTGGCCCCCCGGGCTTTGGCGTGCTCGTACTCTTCGAGCACCAGCGCGCCGGCGCCTTCGCCCAGCACGAAGCCGTCGCGGTCCTTGTCGTAGGGCCGCGAGGCCGAAGCCGGGTCGTCGTTGCGCTCGCTCATGGCCTTGAGGGCGTTGAAGCCGCCCACGCCCGATTCGGTGATGGCCGCTTCGGAGCCGCCCGTCACCACGGCGTCGGCCAGGCCGAGGCGGATGTTGTTGAAGGCAGCAATGATGGCATCGTTCGACGAGGCGCAGGCCGACGTCGTGACAAAGTTGGGCCCGCGGAAGCCGTTTTTGATGGAAATATTGCCCGATGCGGAATCGGCAATCATGCGCGGGATGAAGAAAGGCGAGTAGCGCGGCGTGCCGTCGCCCCGCTCAAACTGGAAGCATTCTTCCTGCAGCGATTTCAGGCCGCCGATGCCGGAGCCCCAAATCACACCGACCCGGTCCTTGTCCACCCCGCTTTCGAGCAGGCCCGAATCGGCAATGGCCTCATCCGAAGCCACCACCGCGAACTGCGTGAACAGGTCCATTTTGCGGCCTTCCTTGCGGTCGAAGAAATTGTCAGGATTGTAGTCTTTGACTTCGCAGGCAAAGCGGGTTTTGAACTTGGTCGGGTCGAAGCGCGTGATGGTGGCGGCACCGCTGGTGCCCGTGCGCAGGCCCTCCCAATAAGCCGGAGCAGTGTTGCCCAGCGGCGTGATGGCCCCAAGGCCGGTAACGACAACCCGTCGGATGGACGACATAAGCAGGCGCCTCTGGCGCAAAAAGTGAAGCGGAATAAAACGGCAAAACCGGCCGGCGGCTAGCCGGCCGGTATGCGCAGAACTTGGGGTTCATTCCGAACGAAACGAAAAACCGGGGTAACTTTTTTTCCCTTAACTGGTTCGATTCGGGCGGAACAAATACTACTTGGCGTGCTCTTCGAGGTAGCTGATGGCCTGGCCCACGGTCTGGATGTTCTCGGCCTGGTCGTCGGGAATGCTCACGTTGAACTCCTTTTCGAACTCCATGATGAGCTCAACGGTATCCAGCGAGTCAGCGCCCAGGTCGTTGGTGAAGCTTGCCTCGGGGGTAACCTCGGAGGCTTCAACGCCCAGTTTATCAATAATAATGGCCTTTACTTTTTCTGCGATTTCAGACATTTCCGTGGGGGTTTAGGGAAAATTACGGCACAAAGTAACGAGAGATTTTTCAACTAACCCACCGCCGCGCTTTTCAATTGCGTGTACAAGATTATGGCGACGGCCCCTTGCAGGCCGTAGCTTTGCCCGTGCTGGCGGGCAGAATGCCCCGTTTTGCGGCCCTATGAAGACTTTCACCCTGGATGTAGACTACGAGTGCGACTTCGCCCTGTTCGGGCTGGTGAGCAGCACCCGCGACTATACCCTGGCCTGGACCCTGAACCGCGCCCTGCGCCTGCGCCTGGTGAAGCAGCCCGAGCTGCTGCTGAACCTGCTCAACCAGGGCCGGCTGGTGTTCACGCACTACCTCCACGCCACCGAAACCCTCACGTTTCGGCTGCTGCGCAACCGCTCCATAGCGCCCTCTAACTTAAAAAAGCCGTTCTTAGCCCCCGATATCAAGGAGTACGACTACCTGCTGGCCGTGAGCAACGGCAGCGGCGACCTCGCCGACGATGAATTGCTGCACCGCCTCACGGCCCTCGATGCCGTGCAATACGTGTGTCAGTTCGACCCGAATACCTTGAAATACAAAGAGAACCTTATTCTGTAGCTTTGGCTACCTGCCCTGCTTTCGTTTCACTGCTTTCACTCATCTGAACTGCGCGAAGAGCTGCTTCGCGCCCGCTCTAACCTCATGGAAATCGATAACCGCCCCGCGTTTAACAAAACCAAGATAGTGGCCACCGTAGGCCCTGCTTCCAATACATACGAGCGCCTCGGCGTGCTCATCCGCGAAGGCGTGGACGTGTTTCGCCTCAACTTCTCGCACGGCTCCTACGAAGACCACCTCTCGGTCATCAACACCGTGCGCCGGCTGAACAAGGACATGCGCACCTCAGTAGGCTTGCTGCAGGACTTGCAGGGCCCCAAAATCCGCCTCGGCGAAGTAGAGGGCGGCGGCGTTGAAATCAAGCCCGGCGACAAGATTAAGCTGGTTTGTGGTGAGAAGGAAATCAGCACGGCTACGCGCCTGAGCACCATTTATCTGGGCCTGGCCCGCGATGTGAAGGCCGGCGACATGATTCTCATCGACGATGGCAAGATTGAGCTGAAAGTGCTGGCCACCGACCGCGACAAGGAGGTGGACGTGGAAGTGGTGTACGGCGGCCTGGTGAAACCCCGCAAAGGCATCAACCTGCCCGATTCGGAAGTTTCGGCCCCGTCGATGACCGAAAAGGACATCGAAGACCTGAAATTCGGCATGGAGCACGACGTGGACTGGGTGGCGCTGAGTTTCGCCCGCAAAGCCGACGACATTCGCTTCATCAAAAACCTGATTGCCGAAGCGGGCAAAACCACCCGCGTGGTGGCCAAGATTGAAACGCCCGACGGCCTGCGCAACATCGACGAAATCATTGCCATCACCGATGCCGTGATGGTGGCCCGCGGCGACCTCGGCGTGGAAGTGAAGATGGAAGAGGTGCCCATGGCCCAGAAGATGATTATTGCCAAGTGCAACGCGGCCGGCAAGCCCGTCATCGTGGCCACGCAAATGATGGAGTCGATGATTACGGCCCCCCGCCCCACCCGCGCCGAAACCAGCGACGTGGCCAACGCCGTTCTCGACGGGGCCGACGCCGTGATGCTCTCGGCCGAAACCGCCGTGGGTGCTTATCCGGCCGAGGTTATTCGCTCGATGGTGGGCACCATTCTGAGCGTGGAAAGCCGCAGCCCGCAGCTGTTCCACCGCTGGTGGCCCATCGACCCCAACGGCCCCAACTTCATGGCCGACAGCGTGCTGTCTGCTTCCTGCCACCTGGCTAAAAACACTGGCTCCAAGGCCATCACGGGCATGACCCACAAGGGCTACACGGCTTTCCAGCTGGCCAAGTACCGCCCCAAAGCCAACATTTTCATCTTCACCAACAACCGCCCGCTGCTCACCGTGCTGAGCCTGGTGTGGGGTGTGCGCGCCTTCTACTACGACCGCCTCATCAGCACCGACAGCACCATCACGGACATCCGCTACGTGCTCAGCACGACCGGCCACCTGGCTCCCGGCGACGTATTCATCACCACCGGCTCGATGCCCATTCAGGAGCAGGGCAAAGCCAACATGGTAAAGGTGAGCATTGCTTAGAGCAAGCTCTTTTTAGCTTTCACAAAACGAGCCCGCTGTGTGCACAGCGGGCTCGTTTTGGTTTTGGACAGCTGAATTTAGTCGTGGGTAATTTTCCAGCTGCCGTTCGTGCCGGACCCGGTCAGGTGTAGCAGGTAGAGGCCGGCTGGCTGCCCGGCCAAGGGCACGGTGGCCGTGGTTTGGCCTGCGGTCAGGGAGGTGCTCCACACGGTGCGGCCCAGCGCATCGGTCAGGTGCAGGCGGTGGGCGGCACGGGCAGGCTGGGCCAGCGTGAGCGTGGCGGCCTCGGCGGCAGGGTTGGGGTGAAGGGTAGCCAGCGCGGCCGCTTCGGCGGCGCGGGTGGGCAGCAGGTTGGCAAAATTGGTGGGCGTGCCACAGATAACAGGTCCGGCGAACGTGTTACGCACAAAATATACCAACGCCGTTTCGCCGGTTAGCAAGGGACCCAGGCCCAACTGTGGGCTAAAGGACTGAAACCAATTACCATCGGGAAAAGTGGTGTACACAGTAGCGCCCCCCGAAGCAGTAGGACTCATTTGCTGGTATTGCAGCAGTGGTACGCTCAGGCAACCGGTTCCGCTGGCAGCGGTCTGTAGTCCCAGTCCTACCAGCATCATACCATTGGGGAAAGCAGTATTTAGCGCTCGGTATTCGCCCGAAAGCAGGGGGAGCGTCGGGTGCTGCGGCGACTGCCCGGTGCGGAGCGAAAAAGCCAGTCTTCCCATTCGCACCGGCCCTACGGTATTGCCCGGCGCGCCAAAACAGCCAAATATGCTGTAAGTAACGGTGCGAGTTTGCTGCTGATAGGTGTAAATCAGAGAGTCGCCTACCATTTGGCGGCTTTGAATAGCGCGCAACATATAGTAGCTAACGCAAGGCGGGCTCCCTACCGAACGCGGCGTTTCATCGTACCCTAGCAGGTCGCCAGGCTGCATGTTGAATAAAGTGGTGGGACCTAGCGGCGAATTGACCAGCGCAGTAGGCAGCAGGCTGGCTACCCATTGCGGAGCGGTACCGGTGTTCGCCGTGAGCCAGCGTGGTCCGGCCAGCAACCCATAATTCCGGCTGAGGCGCACCACCGCCCCCGAACTCAGTGTAATGGTCGCTACCGAATCCATTGGGCTACCCGCAGCACCCGTCACCGGCTGCCAAACACGGCTGGTGAGCGTAGCCGTAAGGGCCGGTGCAGTACTAGCGACCCAGGTGCTCCCTATGACAGCCCGCGGCCGCAAGCGCAGCGACTGCGCCGCTTGGTAGGCACCCTCCGCTACATTTTCCAGCGTGAACTCGCTCGTGCCGGGCACCCAGGTAAGCCGGGCCCCAAACAGGTTGTTGCGGCTTTTACGGGCGCTGGTGTAAAATGCTGAAGCGCCGCCGTCAAGCGGCCGCATCAGCCGATTGAATGCCCAGGCTGAATCACCCGCTGCGGTTACATACGCCGAGTCGAGGCGCAACAGAAAAGCATTCGGAGCATTATTCCCAACGGGTGCCGTGGTGTAAGAATAAATCAGCCCCAGCCGAAACGGCCGCCAAGCCTGCTGCGCACTGGCCCCGAAACCCAGCAGAAAAAATGACACAACCAGCACCCTCTGCGCACAATAATGAATTGGTTTCATGGCTGCAGCAGTTACTATTCATGGGTCAGCTTCCAGCTGCCGTTCGTGCCGGCCCCGCTCAGGTGCAGCAGGTAGAGGCCAGCCGGCTGCCCGGTCAGCGGCACGGTGGCCGTAGTCTGGCCCGTAGCCAATGGGGCGCTCCACACGGTGCGGCCCAGCGCATCGGTCAGGGCCAAGCGGTGGCCGGCACGGGCGGGCTGGGCCAGCGTGAGCGTGGCGGCCACAGTGGCGGGGTTGGGGTGCAGCGTGGCTAACGCCGCCGCTTCGGCGGCGCGGGTGGGCAGCAGGTTGGCAAACGCCAGCGGGCTGCCGCAGGTGGTTGTCGTACCGCTGCGGGTGCGGCGGTAGTAGGCCATGTACGTGAATCTGTTCGATACTGGCCCCATGCCAAGCGGCACCGCGTACACCACAGATGCAAATAGGTCAGGAATGGGCCCGAATACCCCATTGCCATTCAGCGGACCCACGCTAAATACCTGTTCGTACGCCAGCAGTTGGTTTCCGCCGCACCCACTGCCCCCCGGCTGTGTTTGCACAAAGCCCCGGCCCATCATCACCGCGCTGCTACCGCTTACGCGGTATTCGCCGGTCAGCATGGCCAACTCGGGAAACTGCCTCGACTGCCCGGTTCTCAGGGAGAAAGCCCAGCGCCCGGTTTCAATGGGCGTGTAGGTGACGCCGGCCGGACTGCAGCCGGGGGCACCAAAAGATTCGAGCCGGGTTTGAACCCGGTAGGTATAGATGAGCGAATCGGCAACCTGGCTCCGCGTCAGGATTCGGCACAGGGTTTTGCTCTGCGAACACGGAATGACTAATACGGGGCTGCCGTCGTCGATATAACCAATTTCGTCGCCCGGCTGCAGGTCAAACAGGCGCAAGGGGTTGTAGTTGGATTGCGCCAGCGTAGTCGGCAGTTGGGTGGCCGTCCATTGCACCGGCGCTCCGCTGAGGGCCAGCCATTGCGGTGCTTCCAGCAGGCCGAAGCGCCGGCTCAGCCGCACCACAGGCCCCGTGCTGAGCGTAATGGTTGCCACGGTATCGGGCTGGCCGCTCACCAGTTGCGGGCCCCGGCTGGTGAGCGTGGCGCTGATGCCCAGCGCCGGGCTGGCCACCCAGGTGCTGGCCACGGCCGCCTGCGGCCGCAGGCGCAGGGTCGCGCCGGTTTGCAAGGTGCCTTCCGTCACGGTTTCCAACGTGTATTCGGCCGAGCCCGGCTGCCACAGCAGGCGCTGGCCGAATAAGTTGTTGCGGCTCTTACGGAACCGATAGGCACTGGAGTTGCCGGGGGTGTACCCCGAAACCTCCCGCATCACCCGGTTGAAGGCCCAGGCCGAGTCGCCGGCGGCCGTTACGTAAGCCGAATCAAGCCGCAGCGTGTAGGCGCCCAGCGTGACAAAGCGGCCATTCCCGACCACGCCCGGCACTTCGTAGGTATAAATCAGCCCCGGCCGGAACGGCCGCCAGGCCTGTTGCGCACGGGCCCCAAAGGCCGCAAACAATAACAGCGCCGCCAGCAGTGGCCGCGCCCAAGGGTAAGCGTGTTTCATGGTGTGGGTAGCTTGTTGTGGAATATTGCCACAAGGTAAGCGCCCAACTCACATTATACTTGAATTACCCTATAATTCAAGCAAACCCAACCATTTACACGCAAGAAGCCCCACTCGTTTCCGAGAGGGGCTTCTGTGATGAGCGCGAGACCAGACCTTGGGGCGGCGCAGTCTGGCCTCGCTAAACTCGTCTCGCACTAGAGCGCGTTGACGAGCTTTGTCAGCTTGCTTTTGTTGTTAGCAGCTTTGTTCTTGTGGATGATGTTCTTCTTGGCCAGACGGTCCAGCATCGAAGACACTTTCTTCAGCAGCTCCTGAGCAGCCGTTTTGTCGGTCGTCGTGCGCAGCTTCTTGATGGCCGTGCGGGTGGATTTGTGCTGGTAACGGTTCAACACGCGCTTGGCTTCGTTGCTGCGGATGCGTTTGAGGGCCGACTTATGGTTTGCCATGAGCAGGAAATATATGAGAGCGTTATGCTATGAGTTCTGAGTTTGGGAGGGCAAAGGTACGAGTTTGTCGGACATTTTCAAACCAATGCAGCAAAAATATTGAGCAGAAGTCCGTTCGCCTGCCTAAAAATTCGTTTTCGCTGCCGCGGCTGCTTTGCCGATTCATGGCCCTTTCACAATCGGCCGCCTAACTTTAGTATGCATGCCGATTAGGTGCGAACTTTACCAGGCGCGCCGTGCCGTCCCGTGCGCTCATCCTCGTTATTGCCCTGGGCCATGCCACTCGTCGCCAAATCCCGCTATCAGCCACCGTTTTACCTGTTCAATGGCCACTTGCAGACCATTGTGCCCAGCCTGTGGCGCACGGTGCCCGACGTGGCCTACCAGCGCGAGCGGCTGGAGCTGCCCGACGGCGACTTTCTGAACCTGGACTGGAGCCGCCTGCCCGAAATGCGCCCCACCGACGGCCTGGCCATCGTATCGCACGGCCTCGAAGGCGATGCCTCGCGGCCCTACGTGCGCGGCATGGTGCGCGCCCTCAACCGCGCCGGCCTCGACGCGCTGGCCTGGAACTACCGCAGCTGCGGCGGCGAGATGAACCGCCTGCTCCGCTCCTACCACCTTGGCGACACGCAGGATTTGGACCTTGTGCTGCGCCACGCGCTGGCCACCGGCCGCTACCGGCAGGCCTACCTGCTGGGCTTTTCGGCCGGCGGCAACGTGACGCTGAAATACTTGGGCGAAGACGCCGCCCGCGTACCGGCCGAAGTAAAACGAGCGGCCGTCTTCTCCGTGCCGACCGATTTGCAGGCCAGTTCGGAGCACATCGGCCGGCCGCAGAACCAGGTGTATATGCGGCGCTTCCTGAAATCGCTGCGCCAGAAAATCCGCGAAAAAGCCGCGCTGCTGCCCGGCCAGGTTGACCTGGAAGGCCTGGAATCGCTGCGCAACTTTCCGCAGTTCGATGACAAATACACCGCGCCCATGCACGGGTTCGACTCGGCCGAAGCATATTACCAATACGCCAGCTCGGGGCGCTACCTGAGCGGTATTCGGGTGCCCACGCTGCTGGTGAATGCGCAGAACGACCCGTTTTTGCCGGCCTCGTGCTACCCGCGCGAAGTGGCGGCCAGCTCACCCTTCGTGTTCCTCGAAACGCCTTCGGATGGCGGGCACGTGGGCTTCGCCGAAGGCTCGCCGGATGGCGAATATTACTCGGAACGACGGGCAGTCGAGTTTCTGACGGCAGAAGTGCCCGCGTAGCAACGCGCCGTGGCGCGTTGCTGCATCAGAACAACCGGCGAAGAGCAACCAATGGCAGAAACGCCGGGAACGCGCCGTGGCGCGTTGCTACTTGGCCGGCACGAAAACGACTTTCTTGGTTTCGAAGAACTCCTCCTGGTAGAAGTCGCTCAAATCCGTCACGCTCGTTTTCAGGCCGGATTCGGCAATTTCTTCGGCCAAATCCCCGCCTTTCAAATAGTAAAGCCCGGAGCCGACCGCCCCCTGGGGCTTGAAGCGGTGGGCAATCCAGGGGTGGAAGGTGGCGAGGCGGGCCACGGCGCGGCTCACCACGTAGTCGTACTTGGCGCGCACCTGCTCGGCGCGGGTTTGCTCGGCGGTCACGTTGCTGAGGCCCAGCGCGGCGGCCATAAACTGCACGGCGCGGATTTTTTTGCCGATGCTATCGACCAGGTGAAAATGCACCTCCGGAAACATAATGGCCAGCGGCAGCCCGGGCAGGCCGCCACCCGTGCCCACATCGAGCACGGCGCTGCCTTTGGGGAACCGAACGACCTTGGCAATGCCCAGCGAGTGCAGCAGGTGGCGCTCCACGAAATTATCCATGTCGGTGCGCGACACGAGGTTGATGGCTTCATTGGTGGCCCGGAACTCGGTTTCGAGCTGCTCAAAAAGCTGGAGCTGCTGAGGCGTGAGCGCGGGGAAGTAGTGCTGCAAAAGGTTCATGGGTGCAAAGGTGCACAGTTTGGACCTTTGCTGCGACGTAGAACGTCATGCCGGGCGCGGTCGAAGCACGACGTTCTATTTTTTCTCTTCCAATCCAACTCCAACAAAAAAGCCCTGACTCACGCCAGGGCTTTTTCGTGCTTAAATAATCTGCTTGGTGTGTTTCACCATGTCAT
The DNA here is from genome assembly GCF_054780555.1 of Hymenobacter daeguensis. Taxonomy (NCBI): domain Bacteria; kingdom Pseudomonadati; phylum Bacteroidota; class Cytophagia; order Cytophagales; family Hymenobacteraceae; genus Hymenobacter; species Hymenobacter daeguensis. The sequence continues at coordinate 166,330 of NZ_BAAGWC010000008.1, read as the reverse complement.
AGAGCAGCTCGCGGGCGCGGTGCAGCTGGGCTTTCACGGTGCCGAGCGGGGCTTTGAGTTCGGTGGCAATTTCCTCGTAGCTGAGCTCGTCGAAATAGCGCAGGCTTACCAGACGCTGGTACTTGTCGGGCAGGCGCGACACGACGTGGCGCATGATTTCGATTTTCTGGTTGCGCACGGCGTGCTCGGCCGGGTTCAGGTCGTTGTCGCGGAAATCGATGGTGATTTCGTCGCCGTTGTCGACCTTGATGGCCGAGTCAATCGACATGGTTTTGATTTTATTCTTGCGGATAAAATCGATGCAGTTGTTGGTGGCAATGCGAAACAGCCAGGTGCTGAACGCATACTCCGGGTTGAACTTGTGCAGGTTGCGGAAGGCCTTGGCAAAGGCTTCGATGGTGAGGTCTTCGGCATCGTCCTGGTTGCGCACCATCTTGAGCACGACGTGGTAGACCGGCTTTTTGTAGATGTGCATCAGCTCGGCGTAGGCCTTCTCGTCGCCGTGGTCGACGGCGGCGCGAATCAGCTTGAAGTCGTGCTTGGCTTTGGCTGAAAACTGCTTTTGAATGTCTTGGTTGTTTACTTCCATCGAAGGGTGCGGTTGAGGAACAGCGAGATTCCCAGAGCCAGGTATTGGAAAAAATAAACCGCGTCGAGCACGGGCAGAAGCCCGACGATTACGGGCTGGGCGAGGCGGCGGCCGACATGAGCATACACGGCGCTCACGAACAAAGTTCGGAGAACCCATACAACCGCCAAAGGTACCCAATTGTTTGGCGAAAAAACTAGCACCGCGCTGCCGAGATAAAACAACATATTGGCCATCATGAAGGTGCCAATGCGCAGCTGGTCGCCCAGCCGGTAGGCCCGGCCGGCCGACAGGTGCCGGCGCTTCTGCCGCCACCACGCGCCCCAGGTAGCCGCCGGCGCGCTGACGGTGTGGGCCGGGGCATCGGCCACCACGGCCACGCGCTGGCCCTGGCGCACCGCGTCCTGCACCAGCAGGTCGTCGTCGCCGGATAGCTGGCGGATGTGCGAGGCAAAGCCTTTGGTGGCGGTGAAGCAGGCGCGGGTGTAGGCCAGGTTGCGGCCCACGCCCATGTAGGGCCAGCCGCGCCAGGCAAAGCTGAGGTACTGCGCCCCGGTGAGCAGCGTTTCGTAGCGAATGAGCTGATTGAGAAAGCCGGGCGCTTCGGAGTAGGCCGAGAAGCCGAGCACGACATCGGCCCCGTTGTTCTGGGCGTAGCCGCGCTGCATGAGGCGCAGCCACTGGTTGGTGGCCGGAATGCAGTCGGCATCGGTGAAGAGCAGGCGCGGGTAGCGGGCCGCCTTGATGCCGAGGGTGAGGGCGTATTTCTTGGGGGCGAAGCCGTCGGGGGTGCGGTCCACGGTCACGAGGCGCACTTTTTCGGGGTAGTACTGGGTGAGCTGCTGGGCGTAGAGGTAGGTATCGTCGTGGCTGCGGTCGTCGATGAGGACGATTTCGAAGGGCGCGGGGTAGTCCTGCTTCAGCAGCAGCGGCAGGAGCTGGCGCAGGTTTTCCAGCTCGTTGCGGGCGCAGACGACGATGGAAACGGGCTCGGAATCGGGGCCCGGCTCACTGGACGCGGCTTCGGCGGGACGGCGGGCAAAGGGCCAGAAAAAATACGCCGCGTATACGAGCTGCATCAGCACGCAGGCAAGCAATAACCAGAAAAACGGGGACGTGGGGAGGTAAGGAGGCAGCAACGGGAAGCGCACGAATGAGCGCACAAAAGTACGGGGCGCGAAACGGGCAGGTTACCTTTGCAAAATGTAGCGCGGACTTTGAAGTCCGCGTCCACGCGCCGTTAACGCCCTGTAGTTATCGTTCGTGACGCGGACTACAAAGTCCGCGCTACAGTTCTTCCCGCTTCCTCGCATGACCTTCGACCTTCTCGCCCAAGACCCCGCCACCAAAGCCCGTGCCGGCCGCCTCGAAACGGCCCACGGCCCCATCGAAACACCCATTTTCATGCCGGTAGGCACGGCCGGCACTGTGAAGGCGGTGTCGCAGAAAACGCTGAAGGAGGACGTGCAGGCCCAGATTATTCTCGGCAACACCTACCACCTCTACCTGCGGCCGGGCCTCGATGTGCTGCGCGCGGCCGGCGGCCTGCACCAGTTCAACGGCTGGGACCGGCCCATTCTGACCGACTCGGGCGGCTACCAGGTGTACTCGCTCAGCAACACCCGGAAGATTAAGGAAGAGGGCGTGAAATTCCGCTCGCACATCGACGGCAGCCAGCATTTGTTTTCGCCGGAGGGCGTGATGGACATTCAGCGCGTCATCGGGGCCGATATCATCATGGCCTTCGACGAGTGCACGCCCTGGCCCTGCGAGTACGACTACGCCGCCCGCTCGCTCGACATGACGCACCGCTGGCTGAAGCGCTGCATTCAGCGCTTCGACAGCACCGAAGGGCTGTATGGCTACGAGCAGGCGCTTTTCCCGATTGTGCAGGGCAGCACCTTCAAGGATTTGCGGGTGAAGTCGGCCGAGTTTATTGCCGCGCAGGGCCGCGCCGGCAACGCCATCGGCGGGCTGAGCGTGGGCGAGCCGGCCGAGCTGATGTACGAGATGACCGAGCTGGTGTGCGACATCCTGCCCCGCGACAAGCCGCGCTACCTGATGGGCGTGGGCACGCCGGCCAACATTCTGGAAAACATTGCGCTGGGCGTGGACATGTTCGACTGCGTGATGCCGACCCGCAACGCCCGCAACGGCATGCTCTTCACCACGCAGGGCATCATCAACATCACCAACAAGAAGTGGGAAACCGACTTCTCCCCCATCGACCCGGCGCTGGGCGGCGACGCCAGCACGTTCTACTCCCGCTCCTACGTGCGCCACCTGTTTCAGAGCCAGGAAATGCTGGGGCCGCAAATTGCCTCGGCCCACAACCTCACGTTTTACCTGTGGCTGGTGAAAGAGGCGCGCAAGGAAATCATCGCCGGCACGTTTGGGCCCTGGAAAGAGCGCATGGTGAAACAGGTGATGACAAGGCTGTAGGCAGCCTACTTATGAATTATAAATTATGAATTATGAGTTGACGTTTTGACAGCAGCGCCATCTTCCAATTCATCATTCATAATTCAAAACTCATAATTTCCTCAAAGTGAATATCCTCGACAAATACATTATCAAGAAATTTCTCTCCGCGTTTTTCTTCTCGGTGGTCATTCTCGTGACGGTTATTTGCGTCATCGATTTCACGGAGAAAAACGACGATTTCATTCAGCATAATCTGTCGATGTCGAAAATTATTTTCGGCTATTACATCTACCTGTTTCCGTATTTCGCCAACCTGCTTTCGCCAATTACCATCTTCATTGCCGTTGTATTTGTGACGGCGCAGCTGGCCGCGCGCACGGAAATTGTGGCAATTCTGGCCAGCGGGGTGAGCTTTAAGCGGCTGATGCTGCCGTACGCCATGGGCGGCAGCGTGGTGGGCCTGCTGATATTTGGCCTCATTGGCTGGGTGCTGCCGATTGGCAGCAAGTCGCGGGTCGCTTTTGAGCGGGCGTACATCAAATTGCCCTACCGGTTTCAGGGGCGCAACGTGCACATCAAGATTGGTCCGAAAAGCTACGTGTACATGGAAAGCTACACGAACACCAACGACGTGGGCTACAAATTTGCGCTCGAAACCATTGAGGGCACGGTGCTGAAACGCCGCATGACGGCCGACGTAATCAACTGGGACTCGACCAAGCACATGTGGCATTTGTCGCCGCAGCTGGTGCACACGTTCCGGGGGCCGCAGGACGAATTTCTGCAGACCTTCCCGGCCCGCGATACCACGCTGAATTTATTTCCGAAGGATTTCGCCAGCAATTACAAAATTGACGAAACCCTCACCATACCCGAATTGAATGCCTTCATCCGGACCAAGATTGAGCGCGGGGCCGACGACACACAGATTTACCTGAGCGCCAAATACGAGCGGTATTCCTATCCGTTTGCCATCGTCATTCTCACCCTGATTGGCGTGACGCTGAGCGCCCGTAAGTCGCGGGCCGGAGTGGGCGGGCAAATTGCGCTGGGGTTTGTGCTGGCCTTCGTGTTCATCATTTTCGTGATGCTGAGCCGCAACCTGGCGCAGGTGGGCAGCCTCTCGCCGCTCATCGCGGCCTGGGTGCCCACTACGGTTTTCTCCGTCATCGGGCTGGCGCTGTACCGCTTCGTACCGAAATAGCCGTAGCGCGGACTTTGTAGTCCGCGTATCGCCGCACCGCGGCGAAGTGATGGTGCTGCACGACGGCCGTGCTTTTTTTCACGCGAATAATTCGCCGCGCTGCGGCGATACGCGGACTACAAAGTTCGCGCTACTGACCATGCTCCGCGACTACCTCAAGCTCCATTTCATTGTGCTCCTCTGGGGCTTCACGGCCATTCTGGGCAAGCTGCTGACGGTGCCGCCGGTGGAGTTGGTGTTCTGGCGCACGCTGCTGGCGGCCGTGGGGCTGGCGCTGCTCATTGTGGCGAGGCGGCAGGAATGGCGCGTTTCGGCGGGGCAGGCGGCGCGGCTGCTGGCGGTGGGCGCGCTGGTGGCGGCGCACTGGATTACCTTTTTTCTGGCGGCGCGGCTCTCGTCGGTGAGCGTGTGCCTGGCCGGGCTGGCCACGCTGGCTTTGTGGACCTCGCTGCTGGAGCCGCTGCTGCTCTGGCGCCGGGTGCGCGGCTACGAAGTGGGCCTGGGCCTGATAACGATGGTGGGCCTGTACCTGGTGAGCCAGGCCGAGCTGGACCAGCTCCTCGGCCTGGGCGTGGCGGTGCTGTCGGCCGGGTTGTCGGCGCTGTTCAGCGTCTTGAACTCGAAGCTGATTAAGACGCACCCGCCGCTGCGGCTCACCTTTTATGAGATGTTGGGGGCGTGCCTGAGCATTGTGGTGTTCTTCCCGGTTTACAGCCGCTATTTTACGCAGGGCCAAGGCCTGCAGCTGGCCTGGCACGGCTCCGACTGGCTGTGGCTGCTGCTGCTGGCGGGCGTGTGCACGGTGTATGCCTTCTCCACGTCGGTGGAGCTGATGAAGCGCATCTCCCCTTTCGCCGTGAACCTGACCATCAACCTGGAGCCGGTGTATGGCATCAGCATGGCGGCGGCCATCTACTGGCTGCACACGCAGGGCTGGCTGCACGCGCCCCAGTTCAACGGCGAGCGCATGAGCACGGGCTTCTACATCGGCACCCTGCTGATTGTGCTCAGCGTGCTGATTCACCCGCTGGTGGCGCGGCTGCTGAAGGACAAAGAGCCGGATTTGGAACCGTCGATACCGGTTTAAAGCACGCCCTGCCACACCGTGTACCCGGCCGGCCACTGCATGGCGGCAGGCTCGCTGCTTTCCCAGAAGCCGTACACGGCCGAGCCGGAGCCCGACAGGCTGGCATACGTAGCGCCCGCCGCGTAGAGCTGCTGCTTGATTTCGGCCAGCACCGGGTGCGCGGGCGTGAGCGCCGCTTCAAAATCGTTGCTGACGGTGTCGCGCCAGGTTTTCATGGGCTGGCTTAGGGCTTCGCGCAAAGCGAATTTTGGCGGCTGGGGCGTGATGCGGGCGTAGGCTTCGCCGGTGCTGATGTGCAGGTTGGGGTACACCACCACGCAGGCGGTGCCGGCCAGCGTCAGGCTGATTTCCTCGAAAACATCACCCTTTTCCACGGCCAGCACAGGCTTATTTTGAACGAAAAAAGCGCAATCGGAGCCTAGGCGGCGGGCGTAGCTTTCCAGGGATTCAACTGAAAGATTCAGGCCAAACAGCTCATTGGTCGCCTTCAGGGCAAACGCGGCATCGGCGGAGCCGCCGCCCAGGCCCGCGCCGATGGGCACGATTTTGTGCAGGTACATCTGCACGGGCGGCAGCTGCGGGAAGTCGGCCTGCAGCAGCTCGTAGGCCCGCAGGCAGAGGTTGGTGGCCGGGTCGCCGGGAATGGGGCGGCCGGTGAGGGTGAGGCTGGTGGGCCGGCCGGGGGCAGCAGGCAGCATTTCCAGCGCATCGGCCCAGGGCAGGGGCACGAACACCGATTCGAGGGTGTGGAAGCCGTCGGGGCGGCGCTGGGTGATGTAGAGGCCGAGGTTAAGCTTGGCGTTGGGGAAAACGAGCATCTTGAGAGGGGCGAGGAACGGGAAGTGGGACGCGTAGAAGCAACAAAAGAACGGCATGCCGTTCTTTTGCAACCGGTATTCTGCTTCATTTATCGCTCACCATCTCGTGTCCGCCCCGGCCTCCTTCTACGTCCGCCACGGCAAGCGCCTGCTCGATGTGGCGCTGGCCCTGCCGCTGCTGCTGCTCACGCTGCCGCTGCTGGCGGGGGCGGCCGGGCTGGCGGCGGCCCAGAACCGGGGTCGCTGGCTGTTTCGGCAGGTGCGGCCGGGCTGGCACGGGCGGCTGTTCACGCTCTATAAAATCCAGACCATGACCGAGGCCCGCGATGCCGCCGGCCAGCTCCGGCCCGATGCCGAGCGCCTGCCCCGGCTGGGCCGCTGGCTGCGCGCCACCTCGCTCGACGAGCTGCCCCAGCTCTGGAACATCGTGCGCGGCGACCTGAGCCTAGTGGGGCCGCGCCCGCTGCTGCCCGAGTACCTGCCGCTGTACTCGCCCGCGCAGGCCCGGCGCCACGCGGTGCGCCCCGGCCTCACCGGCTGGGCGCAGGTGAACGGGCGCAACGCCATCAGCTGGGAAGAAAAATTTGCGTTCGACGTATGGTACGTCGAGCATCTGTCGTGGCGGCTCGACCTGGCCATTTTATGGCGCACGGCCGGGCGGGTATTGCGCGGCAGCGGCGTGAACGCGCCGGGCCAGGCCACCACCACCGCCTTCCGGGGCAGTCCGCCGCCCCCGGTTTCCTCGTAGCTTTCGCAACTTATGACCCAACTTTTCTTTTCTGATTACGAAATCGAAGCCGCCGAAACCCTGGCTCCGCTGGTGATTTTCGGGGCGGGCGGCCTGGGCCGGGAGGTGCTGCTGCTGGTGCAGCAAATCAACCAGAGCCGCCCCACCTGGGACGTGCGCGGCTTCTACGACGACCAGGCCCCCGCCACGCCCACCGTGGCCGGCCTTCCCTACCTCGGCACCAGCGCCGACCTCAACGCCAGCCCCGTGCCGCTGGCCGTGGCCCTGGCCGTGGGCAGCCCCGCCGGCCGGGCGGCCGTGGCGGGCCGGCTCACGTCGGCGCAGCTCCGCTTTCCCGTTCTGGTGCACCCGCGGGTGGCGCTGGCCGCATCGCAGCGCGTTGCGCTGGGCGCGGGCTGCATCGTTCAGCAGGGCTGCATGCTAACCTGCGACATTGAGCTGGGCCGCTTTGTGCTGCTCAACCTGGGCTGCACGGTGGGGCACGATGCCGTGCTCGAAGACTTCTGCTCCCTCATGCCGCACGCCAACGTGAGCGGCGCGGCGCGGCTGGCCACGGGCGTGTACCTGGGCACCAGCGCCACCATCATTCAGGGCGTCAGCATTGGGGCGCATACGGTGGTGGGCGCGGGCGCCGTGGTGGTGCGCGACCTGCCGGCAGATGTGACGGCGGTAGGCGTGCCAGCGAAGAGTATCAATAGCTCGTCTTGAAAACGGCTGTCATCCTGAGCGCAGCGAAGGACCTGTTCACGCCCGAAGAGTTGGCAGTAACCAACCCAACGGGAGAAGGTCCTTCGCTGCGCTCAGGATGACAGACCGCTCCTTAATTCTCCCCTATACCCTACCCCATGCGCAGTCAGGATTACGACCGTCTCTACCTTTCCCCGCCCCACCTCGGGCGGCACGAGCTGAACTATGTGCACAAGGCCATTGAGGACAACTGGGTGGCCCCGGCCGGGCCCAACATCACGGGTTTCGAGGCCGACATCTGCGCGGCGACGGGCGTGGGGCACTGCGTGGCGCTGAGCTCGGGCACGGCAGCCATTCACCTGGGGTTGATTTTGCTGGGCGTGGGGCCCGGCGACGAAGTGCTGTGCCCGTCGTTTACCTTCGTGGCCACGGCCAACCCGATTGTGTACCTGGGGGCCACGCCGGTGTTCATCGACAGCGAGGCCGATACCTGGAACCTGTGCCCGCTGCGCCTGCGCGAGGCCATTGCGGACCGCATCAGCAAGGGCAAAAAGCCGAAGGCCCTCATCCTGGTGCACCTGTACGGGATGCCGGCCCGGCTGCCGGAAATCCTGGCGCTGGCGCAGGAATTCGACATTCCTATTCTCGAAGATGCGGCCGAGGCGCTGGGGGCGCGGTTCAACGGCCAGCCGCTGGGCAGCTTCGGGCGGGTGGGCGTGTTTTCCTTTAATGGCAACAAGATTCTGACCACCAGCGGCGGGGGCGCTTTGGTGACCAATGACGCCGCGCTGGCCCGGCAGGCCCGGTTTCTGGCCACGCAGGCCAAGGACGAGGCGCCCTACTACCAGCACTCGCAGCTGGGCTACAACTACCGGCTGAGCAACATCCTGGCCGGCATTGGGCGGGGCCAGATGGAGCTGCTGGACGAGCGGGTGAAGCGCCGCCGCGAAATCTTCGCCTGGTACCGCGAGCACCTCGCCGGCCTGCCGGGCCTGGCGGTGGCCCTGCACCCCGAGCCCGCCGGCAGCCGCCCCAACCGCTGGCTCACCACCATTCTGCTGAACCCGGCCGAAACCGCCGCCACGCCCGAAACCCTGCGCCGGCACCTCGAAACCCGCAACATTGAGAGCCGGCCGCTGTGGAAGCCGCTGCACCTGCAGCCGCTGTTTGCCGCCGCGCCCGTGTACGGCGGGGCCGTGTGCGCCGACTTGTTTGCGCGGGGCCTGTGCCTGCCCAGCGGCACGGCCATGGGCGAGGGCGAATTGCGCCGCGTGAAAGAGGCATTGGCGGAGGCATTGGGGTAGCGCCCGGCCACCGTATGGGCCGGTGACGTCCGGGGCCCGGGTGCTTCTCACGTATTGCGGCCCCTTCCAGCACAAGCAAAACCGCCCCAATCTGCAGATTGGGGCGGTTTTGCGTTTGGGCAGCAGGCGCTGCTACCGGCTGCGGCATGGGCTTACTCGGCCGGGGTGGCCTCAGCTTCCGGAGCGGCGGGGGCGGCGGGCTTGGCCGGGGCGGGCTTGGCCGGGGCCGGGCGGCGGGCAACGGCGGCTTTGGCGCGGGGCGTGGCCGGGCGGGCGGTTTTGGCTACCGGGGCGGGCGCAGGAGCGGCTTCGGCGGCGGGGGCAGGGGCGGGCGGCGTGGGCTTGGCGGCCTTGGTGGCCTGCCTGGCTTCTTTGGCTTGTTGCCTGGCTTGCTCTTTGGCGTCTTTGGCGGCCTGCCGGGTGGCTTTGGCGCTTTGCTTGGCTTGCTTGCGGCGCTGCTTCACCAGTTCGGCGGCGAGGCGCTTCATGGCTTTGGCCACGCCTTTGGGGGCTTTGGCATCGGGGGCGTCGGCGGCGGCGGCGGTGGGCTCCAGGTAGGGCTGCAGGGCCGTCGATAGCTCGCCGGTCAGGGCTTTGCGGGCGCGCTTGGCGGTGAGGGGCGTGGGGGCCGACGCGGCTTTGGCGGCTTTGGCCTGCTTGCTCTGCTGCTTGGTGAGCTGCTTGGCCAGCTGGCGCAGGGTTTTGGCCACGGCTTTGGAGGGTTGGCCGGTGGCATCGCCGCCGAGGTGGGGCGCCACGGCTTCGGCCAGCTGGCCGGCCAGAATCTTTTTGGGAGTGCTCATTGTGAAAGAGGGTAAAGGCCCGCCGTGCGGCCGGCCCGGTGAAAGAATTAGCGCAGTACCATCAGGGCCAGGGCCACCACGACTGTGAGGGCCATAAATACGCTCACAATTAGCGTATCGCGGCGGGACGATTCGAATGATTCCATGAGCCAAAATTACGGAATCATTACCTGCCAGGCTGGCAAAAATCACTTTTCCAATGTTAAGTTTTACGGAGCCTGCCCAAGCCGGCCAACTGCCTTTCAGCGTTCACGAAACTCATCCCAGCATGCCGTTTTCTAAACGTTGATTTGTAGACGAGTTTCTTAAACTCGCCAGGGGCTGCAGTAGCTTGCAGGCCACCTATTCTAAACTATTACTAGTAGTTTAGGAAACCGAGCGTTACTTTCACAACCTGTCCTTTCCTTCCACATAAGACTGCTCGCTTATGCGGCTTCCGTTTTTCGGCACCTCGTTCCCCCACAGATTTGGATGGGGAATGTGCGGGTCGGTGTGGCTGCTCATGCTCAGCGGGGCCAGTGCGTGGGGCCAACGCTACCCCACGGCGCGGGTGCGGGCCACCGCCGACAGTGTGCTGCGGCAGCGATTGGGCCCGGCGCTGTATGCGCAAACCCGCTACGAGGCGAATACTTACTACTGCTACCGCAACTGGTTGGGTCAGGAAAAGACGCGGGTACTGGCGGCGCACCGCAACACCATTGGCCACTTTCTGCGGGTGGACGTGCGCTACGCCGCGCGCCTTTCCACCCGGGGCTGTCCGGCCGTGGACACGATTCGCGGCACGGCCTTCGTTGGTTTAGACGAGCACCTCCGCTTACGCGAAGCGCCCTACGTGGCCTTTATTCCCGATTTCATGTGGCAGCAGGCGCCCTGCGCGCTGCTCACGCGGGAGCAGGCGCTGGTTATTGGCCGCCAAGCGCCCCTGCAGCAGGGCCTGGAGTCCCCCACCGCGTCGCTCTCGTACGATAGGGCCACGAAAGCCTTTACATGGGAGGTATATAATTACCTTACCCGTCGCTCGGATTACACAAACCGGCCGACTGGAAACGTCGAGGTGGTAAAAATTGATGCCGCTACCGGTCGAATAGTCCATCATGGGACCCAGTGGTACGGGACCATTCGGTAGGCGACGAGCAAGCCAGTAAGGCAAGGCGTAGCGTTTAGGAAAAGGGTGGATTTAATTTCCGCTCTTCGCCGACGAAGATATGCAGTTAGTAGTGCTACGTTAAGAAAGGCTGCGCCCCGTGCCCGCCTTGTTGGAAAGGGCTTGCACGCCCCCAAAACCCATCCCCGCCTTGGTGGGCTGCACTCCCCGAAAACCAAAACCCGTCCCCGACAAGGCGGGAACGGGTTTTGGCATTTATAAAACGGCCCCCGACTTGTTGGGACCGGCTTGCATGCCGCGCGAAGGCGTTCCCGACAAGTTGGGGACGCCTACCGGGGCATCAGGCAGCCTCGCCCGACCCGGCGGGGGCCGCAGCGGCTTTAGCGGCTTTCTTTTGGGCCTTCCGGGAATGTTCGGCCTTCGAGAAATCGAAGAAGCTGTACACCCGGGCCGGGTCGTCGAAGGTGAGCTCGAGCTGGGCCTTGAGGCGGCGCTGGGCGCGGGCAATGGCGCGGCGGTCGTCGGCCAGGTCCAGGATGGCGTCGGCGATGGTGGCGTCCTGGGTGTCGCGGGTTTCGTCGGCGGCGGTCAGGGCCTGGTATCTGGCTTTGGCATCGGCTACCAGCGTGGGGTAGAGGGCGGCCTGATGGGCCTGGTAGAGGGCCGTGAGGGCTTTGGATTGGGTGATGAGCTCGGGCTGCGGCAGGGCGGCGAGCTTGCTCTTGCCAAAGCGCTTGAAGTCGGCGTACACGGGCAGCTTGCGCAGCTTGGGCGTCACGTAGTCCTTCATGGTGTCGTCCACGAATGCGAGCCACTCCTGACGGGCCAGCCGAAAGGCGGCGGTGCCGCCGCTGGTGGACTGGTTGCGGTCGGCCAGGTTCTCGTCGAAGCCGTTGAGGGCCGTTTCCAGGTCCTGGAGCAGGGGCGTGAAGGCCGCGCCGAGGGCGGCTTCCTGCACGGCGCGCAGGCTGTAGGCGGCCTGGGCTTTGTAGTCGGGCCGGGCCATACGCAGGGCCAGAAACAGGTTGTCGAAGTAGGTAGAATACGCTCCTTGCATAAAACGAAAAGGGGGGAAAGAATGCGCCGGACCATCCGGCACGAAACGGCGGGTAAGCCGGGCCGTAAGTGTACAACTTTTCTTCTAAATCCGCAGCATCCGCACCGTGGCCCGGCATTTGCCGTTAAAGGGCCATCCAACTTGTTTTCTTATGAAAAACGTGCATCTCCTCGCCGCCCTGCTGCTGGCCCTGCCGGCAGCGGCCGTGGCCCAAACCACTTCCAAAACCACGACGACCAAAACGACGACGCCCACCGGGACCGTTCCGCCCGGCATGCAGCAGCAAACCGAAGTGACCGAAGACCTCGACCCCGCCACGGGCAAGGTCATCCGGCGCACCACGCGCACCGTCAACGTGCCCATTGGCACGCCGGCCCCCGCCACCACCGGCACCACCGCCGATGACACCTACGACACCTCCGTGGCCGCCGCTTCCGATGCCCAGGTCACGGCCTTCCTGCGCCAGAAAACCACCGTGGGCACGCTTTCCAGCACCGGCCTGCTCAAAGCGTACGAGTATTTCATGGACCGCGTGCGCGCCGACCGCTCGGGCTGGAAACCGGCCGACTGGGCCAACGCCGCCGCCGTCCTCAGCAGCCTCAACGGCCGCTACCAGCAGCTGCGGACCTCTTTTTCGCTCGATGACAAGCTGACCATCCGCTCGCAGCAGGCCGAGTTCCAGGCCCTGCGCACGGCCAAGCAGATTTCGACCTCGGTGTCGGACAAGCTGTAGGCAGGCCGGCCCTACCAGAACGGTCATGCTGAGCGCAGTCGAAGCATCTCTCCCGCAAGAGTAAATAAATACTTCAGCGGGAGAGATGCTTCGACTGCGCTCAGCATGACCGTTCTTGTTTCCTTCCTATGGCCCCCAAACAACCCCAGCCAGCGGAATGGGGTATTACCCGCACCCCATCTCCCCTCCCCTGATGACCAAACACACCTATGACCTCGGCCTGATTGGCAACTGCGCCTTCCTCGGCCTCATCGGCACCGATACGGCCGTGCGCTGGCTCTGCTGGCCCCGTTTTGATAGCAGCTTCGTCTTCGGCTCGCTGCTCGACGACGACAAGGGCGGCGAATACAGCATCCGGTCCGCCGCCGGCGCCAGCTTCACCTCCAGCCAGCAGTACGAGCCCAACACCAACGTGCTGCGCACCGACATCACGACGGCCGACGGCCGCTACCGCGTGACGGATTTTGCCCCGCGCTTTGCCCAGTACGAGCGGTACTACAAGCCCCTCATGTTCATCCGGAAGGTGGAGCCGCTGGCCGGCACGCCCCGCGTGCGGGTGGCCTGCCGCCCCGTGGGCCAGTACGGCGAGCTTGAACTGACCCGCCGCCGCAGCTCCAACCACATTGCCTTTCTGGGCCTGGAAGAGGAAATCCGCCTCACCACCAACATCCCGCTCACCTACATTCTCGACGAGGAAGACTTCGTGCTGAACGAAACCAAGTACCTCGTCCTCACCTACGGCGCGCCCCTCGAAGCCCCGCTGGAGGCCACGGCCGAGCGGTTTTTGCGCGATACCGAGGACTACTGGCGCCGCTGGGTGAAGAGCACCAGCATCGGCAGCTTCCACCAGGGCGCGGTCATCCGGTCGGCGCTGGCCCTCAAGATTCATCAGTACGAAGACACCGGGGCCATCATCGCGGCCACCACCACCAGCCTGCCCGAAGCCCCCGGCAGCACCCGCAACTGGGACTACCGCTACTGCTGGATGCGCGACACGTTCTACATCCTCACGGCCTTCAACAGCATCGGCCACTTCGAGGAGATGGAGCGGTATTTCCACTTCATTGCCAACATCAGCACCAAGGTCACCGACAAGTACCAGCCGCTCTACAGCATCAGCGGCCGGGCCGATTTGGTGGAGATTGAGCTGCCGCTGGCCGGCTACCTCGGCAACCAGCCCGTGCGCATCGGCAACGATGCCTACACCCACATCCAGAACGACGTGTACGGCCAGGTGCTGGTGGCCCTGCTGCCGCTCTACGTCGATGCCCGCTTCGTGTACCCCACCCACATGCCGCCCGAAAAGCTGGCCTCCGAAGCCCTGCATTTCATGGAAACCACCCTCGACCAGCCCGACGCCGGCCTCTGGGAGTTCCGCCACATTGCCCAGCGGCATTGCTACACTTTCCTGTTTCATTGGGCCGGCGGCCACGCGGCCCGGCAGGTGGCCCGCCGCCTCGGCAACGCCGAGATGGAAGCCCGCGCCACCCGCCTCATTGAAGCCGCCACCGACCGCATCGAGCAGTGCTACGACCCCGTGCGCGGCGCCTACACCAACGCCATCGGCTCCGACAACCTCGACGCCAGCACGCTCCAGCTCATCCTCATGGGCTACCTCGACGGCAACTCCGAGAAAGCCAAAAAGCACCTCATCGAGCTGGAAAAGGAGCTCAAAACCCCCGAGGGCCTCTTCTACCGCTACCGCCACCCCGACGACTTCGGCACGCCCGAAACCACCTTCCTCATCTGCTCCTTCTGGTACGTGGAAGCCCTGGCCTGCGTCGGCCGCCTCGACGAAGCCACCACCGAGTTCGAAAAGCTCACCAAATACACCAACCACCTCGGCCTCCTCTCCGAAGACGTGGACGCCAAAACCGGCTCGCAGTGGGGCAACTTCCCCCAAGCCTACAGCCACGTCGGCATGGTGAATGCCGCCTACCGCATCGCCCAGCGGCGGGATAAGCCGCACTTTGTGGGGTAAGCGGAAGCAAAAGCAAGAAAGCACGTCATGCTGAGCGCTACGCTCAGCATGACGTGCTGCTTTTATCCTTGTCACGAAATGGATGGCGACGATGTCGTAGGGTGCGGGGCTTGCCCCCGCCCACCATTTGGGCCCCACCCAACGATGCCGGGCAACGGCGGGCGGGGGCAGGCCCCGCACCCTACAGCGTGACGAGACAATGGCGTAGGGTGCGTGGCTTGCCCCCGCCCGCCATTTGTGGCCCACCCAACGATGCCGAACAACGGCGGGCGGGGGCAGGCCCCGCACCCTACAGCGCGACGGGGATAATAATGCTGTACTGCGCTACACAATCAGCTTCCGCAGCAAGTCCCGCACCTCCTTCGGCGAGCTCACATGGAACCGCGCCGACGAGTGCGCCGCCTCCCCTACCCGCACGGTAAAGGCCTCGGGCGGCAAGGCCCGGAAGGTGTCCTCATCGGTGCGGTCGTCGCCCAGGGCCAGGATAAAATCGGGGTTGTACTGGCCCAACAGGCGGGCAGCGGCCGTGCCTTTGTTGATGCCGGCATTTTTGATTTCCAGCACCTTGTTGCCCTCCATCACCTGCAGGTCGGTATTCGACGTCATGAACGTGAGGTGGTTGAGCAGCTCACGGGTGCGCACGGCGCCCAGCTCCTCATCCACGCGGCGGTAGTGCCACACCAGCGAGTAATCCTTCTCCTCGATGAAAGCGCCGGCGGTGCGGGCCACGTATAGCTCCAGCACCGGCAGCAGCTCGCGCTTCCAGTCGTTGCGCAGGGCCTGGAAGAGGCTCCACTCATCGCCGGCCGCGCGCACCCACACGCCGTGCTCGGCAATAAAATCGATGGGCAGGTCGCCCAGCCACTTTTCCAGCGTCTGCCGGTCGCGCCCGCTGATGATGACCACGCGGTTCTGCGGGTTATCGGAGAGGGCGCGCAGCAGCAGGCGCAGCTCCTGGTCGGGCTGGGCGCGCTGCGGGTTGGGGTGGAAGTTTACCAGCGTGCCATCGTAGTCGAGCAGCAGCAGGCGCTGCTTGGCGGCCTGATAGGCTTCCAGCATCTGGCCGGCGGGCGCAGTTGTGAGGGTTTCGGTGGCCAGGGTTTGCTGCTTCATTTTGGTATAGGCCAGCTGGTTGAGGAAAAGCTTGGTCCAGGAGAATACGTTGTAGCGCTTCACCAGCGCCTGCATGCTGGCCATGCGCTGCTGCTGCTCGTCTTCGGGCATCACCAGAGCCTCGTGCATGGCTTCGGCCAACTGATTAACGTCGGTGGGGTTGATGATGAGGGCATCGGACAGCTCGCGCGCCGCGCCGGCCCGCTCGCTGAGGATGAGCACGCCGCGCTGGTCGGCCTTGCTGGCAATGAATTCCTTGGCCACGAGGTTCATGCCGTCGCGCATGGGCGTCACCAGCGCCACCTCGGCCAGGCGGTAGAGCGAAGCCAGCTCCTCCAGCGGCAGCGAGCGGTAGAAGTAGTGAATCGGGTTCCAGGCAATGGTGCGGTAGGCTGCATTGATGCGCCCTACCAGCTCGTCAATTTCTACTTTCAAATCGGCGTACTGCGCCACCTGGTCGCGCGAGGGCACCACCAGCATAATCAAACTCACCTGCTCGCGCCACTCCGGGTAGCGCTGCAGCAGCAGCTCAAATGCCCGCAGGCGCTGGGCAATGCCCTTGGTGTAATCGAGTCTATCAATGGACAGAATCACGCGGGTATCGCGCAGGGCCTCGCGGTAGGTGGCCTCGTGCTGCCGGGCCTCGTCGGAGGCGGCGGCTTCGGCGTAGCGGTTGTAGTCGATGCCCATCGGGAAGGCATCGACGCGCACGGCGCGGTGGTCCACCTCAATCTGGCCATTGGTAGCCGGCAGCCCCAGCACCTGCGCCACCGAGCTCAGAAAATGCCGCATGTAGCCGAAGGTATGGAAGCCGATGAGGTCGGCCCCCAGCATGCCGCGCAGCAGCTCGGCCCGCCACGGCAGCACCCGAATCAGCTCATAGCTCGGAAACGGAATGTGCAGGAAGAAGCCAATCGTGGCTTCGGGCCGGGCCTTGCGCAGCAGCGCGGGCAGCAGCAGCAGTTGGTAGTCGTGCACCCAGATGGTGTCGTCGGGGCCGGTCTGGGCCAGCACGGCGTCGCAGAATTTCTCATTCACGGCCACGTAAGCTTCCCAGTGGGCCTGCTCGTAGGTGGCAAACTGCGCAAAGTAGTGGAAAGTGGGCCAGAGGGTGGAATTGCTGAATCCCTCGTAGAAATCCCGGATTTCGGCTTCGGTCAGAAACACCGGGGCCATGCTGTCGGCCTGCAGTTGCTCGGTAACGTACTGCTCTTCCTCCATATCCTGCACAAACAGTCCCGGCCAGCCCACCCACACGTTGCCATCGGCCCGGTAGATGGAGCCCAGACCCGTGGCCAGCCCGCCTTCGCTGGGCTGAAACGTGAGGCTCTCTTCGGAACGGATGACTTTAGTAGGCAGGCGGTTGGAGACGATTATCGTGCGGGACATAGGCAATGGGTAAGGTTCAGTAACCTCATGGTTTACGGTAGTTAACCAGTTTCAGCCCATATCCTCCCGCATTGCGCCAACATTAGCCGCGTCGGCTCGCTCAGCCAACGGCCGTTTTTCCGGCTTATTCCAGTGCCTGTGCCAAATCGGCCAACAGCTCTTCCACCGGCTCAATGCCCACGCTCAATCGCACCAGCCCTACGGTAATTCCCAGCGCGGCCCGCTGCGCATCTGTCAGGGCCCGGTGCGAGGTATAGAGCGGGCTTGAGCACGACGAGTCCACGCCCGCCAGCGAAGGCGCAAATGGAAACCGCTCGCTCCGCTGCATGAAGCGGTTCACCACGGCCGCATCGTCGGCCAGTCGCATCGACAGCATTCCGCCGAAGCGGCCCGCGCCCTGCGCCACCGCCAGCGCGTGCTGCGGGTGCGCGGCCAGGCCAGGATAATACACCGCCTGCACCGCCGGATGCGCTGCCAGAAACCCGGCAATCACCAGAGCGTTGTCGCTGTGGGCCGCCACGCGCAGGCGCATGGTTTTCATGCCGCGCACGCTCAGCCAGCTTTCCATCGGGCTCAGCGTCAGGCCAAACACCACGCCAATCTGGCGCAGGCGGGCCGCATCTTCGGGCGTGCGGGCCACTACCGCGCCGGCCGTCACGTCGGAATGGCCGGCCAGGTATTTGGTCACGCTGTGCAGCACGAGGTCGGCCCCGTAGCCCAGCGGCCGGGTGAGCACCGGCGTTGAAAAGGTATTGTCGACCACCAGCTTCAGGCCGTGGCGGTGGCATTCCTCAGCCGCCAAATGCAGGTCCACCACGCGCAGCAGCGGGTTGCTCATCGTTTCGCAGAGCAGCAGCCTGGAATTGGGCTGCACGTAGCCGGCAAGGTCATGCAGCTTTTCAAACGGCACGTAGCTCACCGCAATGCCCAGCCGCGACAGCTCCAGGTTCAGCAGCGCCGCCGAGCCGCCGTAGATGTCGGCCGCGCACAGCACGTGGTCGCCGGCCTGGCAATAGGTGAGCAGGGCCGCAAAAATGGCCGCCATGCCCGAGCCGGTGGCCACCGCGCCCGCGCCGCCTTCCCAGCGGTTCACGGCCTCGGCCAGCTCGTCGGAGTTGGGGTTGCCGTTGCGCGAGTACAGGTAGCGGCTGCCCGGTTCGTCGAAATACTGCTGCACCGCGTCGAGGTCCTCAAACTTGAAAACCGACGTTTGGTAGATGGGCGTGATTTTGGGCTGAATATTTGGATGGTCCATGAGCGCGGAAGCAAAGCGTGAACCGCAAAGGTCGCACTACTCCGCTTTGCTGGCCTCGGCCTGCGTGGCTTTGTGCAGGCGGTTCTCGCGCCGAAACACTTCCATCAGCACCAGGAAATACGACACCAGCAGCGGCCCCACCACCAGCCCGATGATTCCGAAAATCTCCACGCCCAGCACCAGCCCCACCAGCGTCACCAGCGGATGAATGTCGCCCATGCGCTTGGCCAGCAGGATGCGCAGCAGGTTATCCACATTGATAATCACGATGAAGCCCACCAGCAAAATTCCAATGGCCTGCCCGTTGTGCCCCTGCGAGAACTGATACAGCGCCGCCGGCCCCCACACCAACGGCGTGCCCAGCACTGGCAGAAACGCCATAAAAAACGCCACCACGCCCCAGAACAACGAGTCGGGCACCCCAAATATCCACAGCGTCAATCCGGTCAGAATGCTTTGCACCAATGCCACCACCACCTGGCCCAGCACGTTGGCATTCACGTTGTTTTTCAACGACTCGCCCAACTCAATCAGCGTTTCGTTTCGAAAGGGCAGGTAGCGGTGCAAGCCGAGCAAAAAGTACGTTTCCTGCATAAACAGGTAGTACATCGTGAACAGCATCAGGCCCACAATCACCAAAAAGTTGAGCGCGCTGCTGGCCAGCGTCGGCAGCCAGCTGCTCACTTTGGCCCCGCCTTGCAGCAGCAGTTGCCGCACGTTGAGCTGCTCCGAGATTTTGAACCCCACTGCTTTTTCCACCTTGTGCACGGCTTCCAGAATCTGGTCGGGGTTTTGCGCAAATGCAATGAGCCGGTCCAGCAGCAGCGAGCTGAGCGCATAGAATGGAATCACCAGCACCACCACCGTCACCAGCAAAATCCCTATCGTAACCAGCCGCCGGTTCCAGCGGCGCCGGTGCACCAGCGCCACCCACCACGGCCGAAAAACCACAAACAGGATGCCCGCCGCCAGAAAAGCCGTCAGGTATTGCGCCAGCCCAAACAACATCAGCCCCGCAAGCGCCAGAATGGAGCACACCAGCAGCACGTAGCGCTGCCGGGGCGTGTAAATATTTTCGACGGCCATAAAAGGGGTACGCGTCTCTTTCATGAGAATGGCAATAAGCACATAAAGGGTTTCAGGCTATACGGCAATGCCGGAGTTCCGCTGTCTGGCCGGCATAAAAAAAGCCGTTCCTGCTGAGCAGAAACGGCTTTTCTGTTGCGATTGACCAGCGACTAGGCCAACGCGCCTTCAGCCAGCACAATCACGTTGTTGCGCAGCACTTCCACCACGCCGCCTTCGATGCGAATAACCTCGCGGCCCGCGCCGCTGGTCAGCGTCACGTCGCCGGCCTTGAGCGCCGCAATGAGCGGCGCGTGGTTGTTCAGCACTTCAAACGAGCCATCGGCCCCCGGAAAATGGGCCGACGTTACTTCGCCTTCGAAGACCTTGCGGTCGGGGGTGATGATTTCTAGATGCATTTTCTGGAGTGTTAAATGTTGAGTTTTGAGAGTTGAGTTAATGGAGCATCCATTCAACCCTCAAAACTCAACACTTCTATTATTTCGCTTCGGCAATCAGGCGTTCGCCTTTGGCCACGGCATCCTCGATGTTGCCCACGAGGTTGAAAGCGGCCTCGGGCAGGTGGTCGTGCTTGCCGTCGATGATTTCGTTGAAGCCTTTGATGGTGTCTTTGATGTCAACCAGCACGCCTTTCAGACCCGTGAACTGCTCGGCTACGAAGAAGGGCTGCGACAGGAAGCGTTGCACGCGACGGGCGCGGTTTACCACCTGCTTGTCCTCCTCCGACAGTTCGTCCATGCCAAGAATGGCGATGATGTCCTGGAGTTCTTTGTAGCGCTGGAGCAGCTCTTTCACGCGCTGGGCGGTGTTGTAGTGCTCGGCACCCAGCACGTCGGCCGACAGAATGCGCGAGGTCGAGTCCAGCGGGTCAACGGCCGGGTAAATGCCCAGCTCGGCGATTTTGCGGCTCAGTACCGTCGTGGCGTCCAGGTGGGCAAACGTGTTGGCCGGGGCCGGGTCGGTCAAGTCATCGGCCGGCACATACACGGCCTGCACCGAGGTAATGGAACCGCGCTTGGTCGAGGTGATGCGCTCCTGCATGGCGCCCATTTCGGTGGCCAGCGTGGGCTGATACCCTACGGCCGACGGCATCCGGCCCAGCAGAGCCGATACTTCCGAACCCGCCTGCGTGAAGCGGAAAATGTTGTCGATAAAGAACAGAATGTCGCGGCCGGCACCGGTGCCGTCGCCATCGCGGAAGCTTTCGGCAATGGTCAGGCCCGACAGGGCCACGCGGGCGCGGGCTCCGGGGGGCTCGTTCATCTGGCCGAACACGAGGGTGGCCTGCGACTTCTCCATTTCGGCGAGGTCCACTTTCGAGAGGTCCCAGCCGCCTTCTTCCATCGAATGCTTGAAGGCGTCGCCGTAGCGGATGATGTTGGCTTCGATGAATTCGCGCAGCAGGTCGTTGCCCTCGCGGGTACGCTCGCCCACGCCGGCAAACACCGACAGCCCTTCGTAGGCCTTGGCCACGTTGTTGATAAGCTCCTGAATCAGCACGGTCTTGCCTACACCGGCACCACCGAACAGACCAATTTTACCACCCTTTACATAAGGAGCGAGCAGGTCGATAACCTTGATGCCGGTGAAGAATACTTCCGACGACGTAGCCAGGTCCTCGAACGCCGGAGCGTTGCGGTGGATGGGCAGGCGGGCGTCGCTTTTCGGCTGCTGGATGCCGTCGATGGCTTCGCCGATAACGTTGAACAGGCGGCCTTTCACGCCATCGCCGGTGGGCATCGAGATGGGCGCACCCATGTCGCGCACTTCGGCACCACGGGTCAGGCCTTCGGTCGAGTCCATGGCAATGGTCCGCACCCGGTCCTCGCCCAGGTGCTGCTGGCACTCCAGAATTACCACTTGGCCGTTGTCTTTCGTGACTTCGAGGGCGTCGAGGATGTTGGGCAGCTTCGTGTTTTCGCCCGCGAAGCTCACGTCAACGACGGGGCCGATGACCTGAGTGATTTTGCCGGTATTGGCCATTTGGTTGTATTTATGATGAAGTTGATGCTCTTTTCAGGCCGCAAAATTACGGTAGAAGGCTGGTTTTTCCAACCATAACGTTTGCACTGGGTTGCGCCGGTCAGAAGTTTTTCTCGCCGCATTACTCCATGAAAATCAGACACCAATCATCGTCAAGCACCTTTCCGGCCCATATCCGGGCGATTTTTCTCCAAAAATTTTTCAGCAAAAACTTGCGCTGAATTTTTCCAGTGGTACATTTGCACTCCCAAACGGCACGTAGCCGGCCGGGAAATTGTCCGATGGTGTAACTGGCAACACGCTTGATTTTGATTCAAGAAAGTCCAGGTTCGAGCCCTGGTCGGACAACGACAAAGCTCGAGTAAACGAAAGGCGCTGGCTTCTCCAACTTCCGGAGTGGTCAGCGCCTTTCGCTTTTTCCACTTTTCAATTTTCACCGGCCCCACCCCGCCGGGCCTTCTCCGCATCAACTCATTATTAGCACCTTCCCCTATGAAACAGGTCAAAATATTTGCCGGCAGCGCCTCCCGCGAGCTCGGCGAAAAAATAGCTGCGGCTTACGGCACCACCCTCGGCGACCTCACCCTCCAGCGCTTCGCCGACACCGAAATGGGGCCCAGCTTCAACGAAAGCGTGCGCGGCTGCGAGGTATTTCTCGTGCAAAGCACCTGCCCGCCCGCCGAGCACCTCATGGAGCTGATGCTGATGGTGGACGCCGCCAAGCGCGCCTCGGCCTATAAAGTCGTCATCGTGATGCCTTACATGGGCTATGCCCGCCAGGACCGCAAAGACAAGCCGCGCGTGAGCATCGGGGCCAAAGTGGTGGCCAACATCATTCAGAGCGTGGGCACCGACCGGCTGATGACCTGCGACCTGCACGCCGGCCAGATTCAGGGCTTCTTCGATATTCCGGTGGACCACCTCGACGGGGCTACCGTGACGGCCCCTTACATCAAGTCGCTCAACCTGAAAAACCTGATTTTCGCCTCGCCCGACGTGGGCGGCGTGGTGCGGACCCGCGCCTTCGCCAAGAAATTCGGAGCCGAAATTGTGGTCTGCGACAAGATGCGCCTGCGGGCCAACGAAATTGCCTCGATGCAGGTGATTGGGGACGTGAAGGGCATGGACGTGGTGTTTGTGGATGACATGGTGGACACGGCCGGCACCATCTGCAAGGCCGCCGACCTGGTGATGGAGCGCGGTGCCAACTCGGTGCGCGCCGTTATCACGCACCCGCTGCTGAGCGGCCCGGCCCACGAGCGCATCCGCGCCTCGGCCCTCACCGAGCTGATTACGACCGACACGATTCCGCTGCGCGAGCAGAACGATAAAATCCGGGTGATTTCGCTGGCGCCGCTGTTTGCCGCCGCCATTCGCAACGTGGTGACGCACGAGAGCATCAGCTCGCTGTTTGTGTAAGTCTTCTGTCATTGCGAGGCGAAGCCGAAGCAATCCGTTCTGTTTTCAGCAACTACCCTGATAAAGTAACAAGCCCCGGCCCTGCACAGGACCGGGGCTTTTTCACAGCTCCGGGCTGTTCATGTTGACGAGGACGGATTGCCTCGTTCCGCTACCCTTCACTTGCAACGACCATAAGGCAACTTTGGCACAATTTTGTAGAATAGTCCTTCCAACTGGAACCTTTTTCTGCAAACGTGATGAACAAGCTCTACACTTCCGCCCTGCTGCTGTTTGCGGCCTTACTGCTCAGCGCCTGCGCGTCGTCGGTTCACATTCGGGCGCTGGCGCCGGCGGCGGTGCCCATGCCGGCCAACCTGCAAAGCGTGGCCACGGCCAACCGCATTATTCCGGAATCGCGCCGCGACAAGTTTTTTGATGTGCTGGAAGGCGCTTTCACCGGCGAAGGCCTGGGCGTGGACCGCGCCGGGGCCGATGAGTGCGTGAACGTGGTGGGCCAGGCGCTGGCCAACAATAGCTACCGCTTCAAGGTGACGCAGGCGCAGCTGCAGCTGCTGGGGCGCAGCCGCGAGTTTTTTCTGCCACCGCTGGCTCCGCGCTACGTGCAGGATTTGTGCCGCCGCACCCAGGTTGATGGGCTGGTGGTGCTCGAAGCCTTCGACTCCGACATGGCCCTGAGCCACACCAACGGCACCCGCACCGTAAAAGACAAGGAGGGCAAGGAGCACCAGATTCCTACTGTGCACGTCGAAATGATAATGAAAGTGGTGACGGGCTTCCGCACCTACGGCGCGGCCCAGGGCTTCGTGCTCGACCAGGCCCGCCAGGAAGATCAGCTCGTGTTTACCGGCAACGCCGATAACTACCGCGATGCCCTGCGCCAGCTGCCGCCGCCCGAAGAGTGCATCCGGCGGGTGGCCCAGCGGGCCGGCGATGGCTACGCCCGTCGCATTGCCCCGTCCTACGTTGACCTGAACCGCGACTTCTTCACCTCGGCCAAGAAAGACGCGCTGATGAAACAGGCCGCCCAGCGAGCCGATGCCGGCGACTGGGCCGGGGCCGAAACCATCTGGCAGCAAGCCGCCCGCAACCTGCACCCCAAAATTGCCGGCCGCGCCTTCTACAACCTGGCCGTGGCCAGCGAGGTGAAGGGCGACCTGCCGGGCGCGATTGAATGGGCCAAGAAGTCGGCCTTCACCTGCAACAACGGCCAGGCCCGAAGCTACCTGCGCGTGCTCAACGACCGGCTGCAGGCGCAGGAAATCGTGCGCGAGCAGCTGAAGAGTGTGCCCACCATCAACTAACGCCGCGTTTTCGGCCGGCTGCCCGAGCCCCGTGGCCCGAGAGGCGCAACGGCAATTCTCGCTAAAGCACTGGTTTTTCAGCTGATTTCGCCCTACCTTTGCGGCCCGTTTGCCCCAACTCCGGTGGCAGGCGGGCCATTTTTATCATCCCCAAAACCACTTCTTTATGAAAAGCCTCGAGATTGTAGGGTTTAAAAGAGCGAATCTCGGTAAAACGGACGCCAAGGCATTGCGCCTCGACGCTCAAGTACCGTGCGTATTGTATGGCGGCAAAGACACCGTGCACTTCTCCGTGCCCGCTATCCTGTTCCGCGAGCTGTTGTACACGCCGGAGGCCCACATCGTGGACCTGAACGTGGAAGGCACCATGTACCGCGCCATCGTGCAGGATGCCCAGTTCCACCCCGTGAACGAAATGCTGTTGCACGTTGACTTCCTCGAGTTGCAGGAAGGCAAAGAAGTGAAAATGGACATCCCCGTGAAATACATCGGCGTTTCGCCGGGCGTACTGGCCGGCGGCAAACTGGTGAGCAAGCTGCGCAAGCTGAAAGTGCGGGCCACTGCCGACAACCTGCCCGACTTCGTGGAAGTAAACATCGGAGCCCTGGAGCTCGGCAAATCCATCAAAGTTGGTGCCGTGGAGCCCAAAGGCTACACCATCCTCACCAACGCGGCTGCCCCGATTGCCACCATCACCATCCCGCGTGCGCTGAAAGGCGAAATGGCCGGCAACCGTTAATAAATCCTGATTTTCGCCGGTTAGCCGTGATTCCGTCGATTGCGACGACGCGGAGAAAATCACTCGAAAAAGGCGCTTCTCACGAAGCGCCTTTTTCTTTGCCAGCCGGGTGGCCGCATTATTTTTCCGTCTATTCTGCCGTGCATCAGCGAAATCACGGTTAATCAGTCTTAATCAGCGATGAAGTTTCTGGTTCTTTGCCTGGGCAACATTGGCCCCGAATACGCCGACACGCGCCACAACATCGGCTTTATGGTGGCCGATTATCTGGCCGCGAAATTCGACGCGCCACGCTTCGAAATCGGCCGCCACGCCTTCACCACCGAGTTTAAGCACAAGGGCCATACCTATGTGCTGGTGAAACCCACTACCTACATGAACCTGAGTGGCAAGGCCGCCGCGCACTGGCTCGCCACGCTCAAAATCCCGAACGAAAACATGGTGGTGGTGACCGATGACCTGGCCCTCCCCTTCGGCAAGTTGCGGTTGAAAGGCCAGGGCTCGGCCGGCGGGCACAATGGCCTGAAAGACATTCAGGCCACGCTGGGCACCGATGTATACGCCCGTTTGCGCTTCGGCGTGGATGCGAATTTTCCCAAAGGCCGGCAGGTAGACTATGTCCTGAACCCGTTTTCGGCCGATGAATTAATTGAATTGCCGACGCGCATCGAGAAGGCCGCCGATGCGGTTTTGGCCTTTGGCGCAATGGGCCTGGAACGGGCGATGAATATCGTGAACGTCAAATAAAACGAGCGTTTGCCATTGCGCCTGAAGCGCAGCGCCACGCGGCAATCCGTCTGTAAATGCGCTTAGCTTTGGTATGCGGCAAAGCCATTTCTAAAATAAAAAGCCCCGGCTCTATTCCAGAACCGGGGCTTTTTCACGTTTTCGGGCTTTGCTATACCAGGACAGCAGATTGCCGCGTGGCGCTGCGCGCCACTGGCAACCACAATTAAGCTATACTGCTGCCGTTGCGCACCGGTTTGCTGGGCTGCATGAGGGCGAGGCTGCCATCGGCATTTTCGGCCATCAGCAACATACCCTGGCTTTTTATTCCTTTGATTTCGCGGGGCGCAAGGTTTAATAAAACCTGCACCTGCTGGCCAATCAGTGCTTCGGGAATAAAATATTCGGCAATGCCGCTCACGATGGTGCGCTCTTCCAGGCCCAAATCGACGGTGAGTTTGAGGAGCTTTTTGGTTTTGGCTACTTTTTCAGCGGCTGTAATGGTGCCGATACGCAAATCCATCTGGCCGAAATCATCGAACGAAACATCGTCTTTAGCCGGCATGACGGGCGTGCTGGCAAGCTGGTTTTCCTTCCTGGTGTCGAGCAGCTTCTGCACCTGCGTTTCTACCACGGCATCCTCAATCTTACCAAACAGCAGCGCCGGCTCCCGTAGCTGATGGCCGGCGAGGAGGGCATCGGAACGGCCCGCACTGGTCCAGTTGCCCACTTCGATGTTGAGCATGGTGGCCAGCTTTTGCGCCGACTCGGGCAGGAAAGGCTCCAGTAGCGGGGCAATTGCGGCGGCAATTTGCAGGGCCACATTCAGCACGGTGCCGGTGCGGGCGGCATCGGTTTTGATGAGGTGCCAGGGCTGGGTTTCGGCCAGGTATTTATTGCCAAGGCGCGCCAGGTTAATTACTTCGGCCAGGGCGTCGCGGAACCGATAATTCTCAATCAGCTCGCCGATTTTAGCCGGAAACTCGGCTAATTGGGCGAAAGCATCCTGGTCGATTGCCGTTAATTCTCCTAATTCGGGCACTTTGCCTTCAAAGAATTTGTGCGTGAGCACGGCGGCGCGGTTTACGAAATTACCGAGCGTGGCCACCAATTCGTTGTTGTTGCGCGCCTGAAAATCCTTCCAGGTAAAATCGTTGTCCTTGGTTTCGGGCGCATTGGCGCACAGCACGTAACGCAGCACATCGGCCTGGCCGGGGAAATCGGCCAGGTACTCGTGCAGCCACACGGCCCAGTTGCGCGACGTGCTGATTTTATCGCCTTCAAGGTTCAGAAATTCGTTGGCGGGCACGTTATCCGGCAAAATAAATTCGCCGTGCGCTTTCAGCATTACCGGAAAAATAATGCAGTGGAAAACGATGTTATCCTTGCCAATGAAATGCACCAGCTTGGAATCCTTGTCTTTCCAGTAAGTTTCCCACTCGTCGGGGAAAGCTTCTTTGGTGGCCGAGATGTAGCCAATAGGTGCATCGAACCACACATACAGCACTTTACCTTCGGCGCCGGGTACCGGCACGGGCACGCCCCAGTCGAGGTCGCGCGTGACGGCGCGGGGGTGCAGGCCCTGGTCAATCCAGGATTTGCACTGGCCATACACATTGGTTTTCCAGTCGTTTTTGTGGCCTTCAATTATCCATTCGCGCAGCCACGGCTCGTATTGGTCGAGGGGCAGAAACCAGTGCTTGGTATCGCGCAGAATGGGCTGCGCGCCGCTGAGCATGCTGCGCGGGTTAATTAATTCGGTCGGGCTGAGCGAGGTGCCGCAGCGCTCGCACTGGTCGCCGTAGGCATTTTCGT
Source organism: Hymenobacter daeguensis (assembly GCF_054780555.1). Taxonomy (NCBI): domain Bacteria; kingdom Pseudomonadati; phylum Bacteroidota; class Cytophagia; order Cytophagales; family Hymenobacteraceae; genus Hymenobacter; species Hymenobacter daeguensis. Next base: position 138,961 of record NZ_BAAGWC010000008.1, on the reverse strand, counting down.
TGCCGCAGTTGGGGCAGGTGCCGACGATGTAGCGGTCGGCAAGAAATTGCTGTGCTTTTTCGTCGAAATATTGCTGCGTGGTTTGCTCGATGAATTTCCCTTCATCATTCAGCTTGGTAAAAAAGCTGCTCGAAACCTCGGCGTGCGTGGCCGATGAAGTGCGCGAATACACATCGAACGAAACGTTGAAATCTTTGAACGAATCGCGGATTAGCGCGTGGTATTTATCGACTACCTGCTGTGGCGTAACGCCCTCTTTCTGGGCCCGAATGGTAATGGGCACGCCGTGCTCGTCAGAACCACAAATAAATTTAACGTCGCGGCCGGCGGAGCGCAGATAGCGCACATAAATATCGGCGGGCAAATAAACACCGGCCAAATGGCCGATGTGCACCGGGCCGTTGGCGTAAGGCAGCGCAGCGGTAACGGTGTAACGCTTAGGAAGAAACGACATGATTAACAAGAAAGTGTGAAGCCACAATTGTCGGCTTTAAAAAAATAAAGCAGTGGAATTAGTGCGCAGCACAACGGAAAAACGAAAAAAGAGCAGAATTAAATCAACAAAAAAACTACGCAAACCGTTTGACGCTTAATTGATTTTATATTTGAGCGCGGCGGCTATTTAATTAGTGCATCACCTGGTCTTAACCTTCCTCTCTTTCACCTTCACCAAACAATTTTTTTCAGATGAAAAAACCTGCTTCTCCGGTTAAAACGGAAAAAAGTGCGAAACGCACACCGGAAGAAAAAGCGGCGCACAAATCGGCCAAGAAAGCCAGTCGCGCCACTACCGACCTTACCGATGACCGTGCCAGCAAAAAGGCCAGCCAGAAAAAGACCCTGAAGTCGGCAGCCAAGCAATTGCAAAAGGAGCTGAACAACCGCATGAACGAAGTGGTGACTCGCATCCGCAAAGAAACGAAGGCGAAGCTGAAGGAAGTAGTGAAAGAGGCCACGCGCCGGCTCGATGTTGATACGGAGCGCATGTTTGAGGAAGCCCTGCACACGATAGTACGCCACTACGACTCGGTGGCCGTCCCTGACGGCAGCAATAGCCCGGCAGCCCCCAGCGCAGCCAATGGCAGCAAAAAAGGCCAGACGCTGAACAAGGATGGCACGCCCCGCAAGCCGCGCACCGGCAGCAGCGCCCCGGCAGCGCCGGCCACCTCCTCCCGTGGGCGCAAGCCCGTTGCTGCCGAAGCCAAACCAGCTGCTACCGGTGCCAAGCGCGGCCCCAAACCCCGCGCCCAGTCCGCCTCCGCTCCTGCCCCTACCGGTGCCAAACGCGGCCCCAAGCCCCGCGCCCAGGCACTGCCGCAGCCCGAAGCCGATGTAACCAGTTCGGCAGCCAGCCCCAACACCGGCGAGGTAAGCGAATAGCCTACAGCCGCTATCAGGCCACACCACAGGCAGTAAAAAGCCCGCTTCCGGCATTCCGGAGGCGGGCTTTTTAGCAAGCAGCGGCCGTGGGCAGCCAACGGCTGCATCTACGGCCGGCGGGTGGTGTCGGGCAGGGGCGCGTCGTAGTTGAGGCGCTGGAGGCGGGTTTCGGGCGAGGTATTGTTGGGGTCGTTGGTGTTCACGTTCTCGATGCGCTTCTGGTTGTTGATGCCCGCCGCCTGCTCGCCGAGGCGCACGCGGTTGGGGGTAGCATCGGGCACGGCGTAGCCACCGCTGCTGGGCACACCGTTGCTGTTGTAGATGGCCCGGCGGTCGGCATCGGTACGCACTTCGGTGGGCACCGAAGTAGGTGCGGCGGTTTCGGAGGTTTGCTCCGAAACCGAGCAGGCCGCCAGCAGGCCCGCGCTTAGCGCCAAGCAGGCACCGATGGCGGAAAAACGAATATCCAGCATGAGACTATAAAAAAGCAGGCCGCCGGAATAGGCAGCCTGCTTCAAACGACAAACCGGGCCCGCTGGTTGAGCGCATCAGGCCAGGGCCGGGCTGGGCTGCACCGGCTTGATGCCATCCCAAAGCGCCATGCGCGCTTCGAGGCACTGAATGGTGACCTGCTGGGCTTCCTGCCACCGCTCGGGGCTTTCGCCGCACAGCTCGCGCACCATTTGCTGCGCCAGCGGCGCGTGCACTTCCTCATCCAGCTCAATATGGCGGTTGAGGTAGTAAGTGAAGGTGTCTAACTGGCCCGGAAACCGGGCCTGCAGCTCCTGCACCAATTGCCGGAACAAATCCGGAATCAGGTCTTCGCGACCGAAGGTGAAGGCGGCAGCTACTGCGTGGGGCTTGCCGGCATTGATGATATTGAACGTGGTTTCGACAAACTGCCGCACCGTTGCGGGGGCCTGGGCTTCGGCCAGCGCCTGGGAAATAGTGCGGCCGGCCGCCACGGCCGCCACCAGCCGGCGAATGGGTGCGGTGTCGGCCCCGCACTCCTCCATGGCCCGCACATACAGCTCAAAGTGGCTGGTGGGCCGGCCTTCGGGGTCGAGGTCGGTTTCTTCTTCGAGCACAATTTCATTGATTAAGCGCCGCGTGGCCGGGCTGGCCGTGGGCACCCAGGGCACCTGCACGCAGGTGAGCTCGCGCTGCAGCGCCTTGAGCAGCGACATAAAATCCCAGACTGCATACACGTGGTGCTCCATAAAGCGACGCAGGTCGGGCAGGGTGTGCAGGCGGTAGTAGAGGCCGTTGTTGAGCAGCAGCTGGCGCGTAGGCTCCACGGCTTTTTGCAGGTAATCGATGGGGGATGATGCGGTTTCCATAGAAGGGTAAGTATGAATATTTAACTACTGCCTTCTGTGGTTTCCCACCCACAACCGGCGTTGAGTTGACTTTACACCAACGAAAAGCCCCCCGACCTGGATTGCCGGGAGGCTTGATTTTGTGAATTTTCCTATAAAAGTACAGCCGTCTCTACTTTTTCTTCTCAAACACCAGCGCATTGCCATCCATGCAGTAGCGCTGGCCGGTGGGCTTGGGGCCGTCGTCGAAGACGTGGCCGAGGTGGCCGCCGCACTTGGCGCACACTATCTCGTCGCGGCTCATGCCGAAGCTTTTGTCGGAGGCCACTTTCACACTGGTGTTGGTGGCCGGGGCGTAGAAGCTGGGCCAGCCGGTGCCCGAATCAAACTTGGTATCGGAGGTGAAAAGCAGGTTGTGGTCGGCGGCGCAGTAGTAAGAGCCGGCGGCGTGGTTGTCGTGGTATTTGCCGGTGAAAGGGCGCTCGGTGCCCTGCTCACGCAGGATGTAAAACTGGTCGGGCGTGAGCAGCTTCTTCCATTCGGCCTCGGTGTGGCGCACCGGAAACTCGTCGGGCCTGCCGGTCACGGGCTGGGGCTGGAAGTAGGTTTTGCCGGCCACCGTGCGGGGCGGGGTGGGCGTATTGGCAGCTACGTCGCGCTTCTGCGAACAAGCCACATTGAGCGAAAGCACGGAAACAAGAAGCAACAGCAGGGAAAAGCGCATGGCGGAAATGGGGTTGAGGGTCAGGTGACCAACATACGGCGGCGGCGGCCGGTTCGGTCGGTGGGATAGACGAAAACCCGGCGGGAACCTTACGCCCGAGCTAATCGATTTAGGGCGACAGGCTTGGCTGCGCGGCGGGGTGCGGCAGCCGGGCTTGTGTTAATAGTTGAGTACCACAAGGCTTTGCGCTATTTTCTCCGTACCTTTGCACCCGCAAAACCAACCCATATGGCCCAGAATATTCGGAACATTGCCATCATCGCTCACGTTGACCACGGCAAGACCACCCTGGTGGATAAGATTATCCACGCATCCAAGATTTTCGACGCGCACCAGCAGTTCGACGACCTCATTCTCGACAACAACGACCTGGAGCGCGAGCGCGGCATTACCATCGTTTCCAAAAACGTATCGGTACGCTACAACGGCGTAAAAATCAACATCATCGACACCCCCGGTCACGCCGACTTCGGCGGTGAGGTAGAGCGCGTGCTGAAGCTGGCCGACGGCGTGCTGCTGCTCGTGGACGCCTTTGAAGGCGCCATGCCGCAGACCCGCTTCGTGCTGGGCAAAGCCATCGACCTGGGCCTGAAGCCCATCGTGGTGGTGAACAAGGTGGACAAGGAAAACTGCCGCCCCGACGAGGTGCACGAGCAGGTATTCGACCTCATGTTCAACCTCGGCGCCAGCGAAGACCAGCTGGATTTCGTGACCCTGTACGGCTCTTCGAAGCAGGGCTGGATGAGCACCGACTGGAAAGTAAAAACCGACAACATCACCCCCCTGCTGGACGCCGTGCTGGCCTCGATTCCGCCGGCTCCGAGCCTGGAAGGCACGCCCCAGATGCAGATTACCTCGCTCGACTACTCGTCGTTCGTGGGTCGTATCGCCATCGGCCGCGTGCACCGCGGAACGCTGAAAGAGGGCGCCAACATGAGCCTGATGAAGGCCGATGGTAGCATCAAGAAGGTGAAAATCCGCGAGCTGCACGTATTCGAAGGCCTGGGCAAAAACAAGGTAACGGAAGTGGAGAGCGGCGAAATCTGCGCCGTTTCGGGCATTGAAGGCTTCGACATCGGCGACACGCTGGCCGACTTCGAAAACCCGGAGGCCCTGGAGCGCATCAGCATCGACGAGCCGACGATGAACATGCTGTTCACCATCAACAACTCGCCGTTCTTCGGCAAGGAAGGCAAGTTCGTGACCTCGCGCCACCTGCGTGACCGTCTGTTCAAGGAAACCGAGAAAAACCTGGCCCTGCGCGTGCAGGTGACCGACAAAGAGGACTCGTTCCTGGTGTTTGGCCGCGGCATTCTGCACTTGTCGGTCCTCATCGAAACGATGCGCCGCGAGGGCTACGAGCTGCAGGTAGGTCAGCCTCAGGTTATTTACAAGGAGGACGACAACGGCAAGCGTCTGGAGCCGATGGAATTGCTCGTGGTGGACGTGCCCGAGGAAACCGCTGGCAAGGTGATTGAGCTGGTGAGCATGCGCAAAGGCGAAATGACCATCATGGAGCCGAAAGGCGACCTGCAGCACCTGGAGTTCCGCATTCCGAGCCGCGGCCTGATTGGCCTGCGCAACAACGTGCTGACGGCCACGGGCGGCGAAGCCATCATGAACCACCGCTTCATCGACTTCGAAGAGCACAAGGGCAACATCCCCGGCCGCATCGCGGGCTCGCTGATTTCGCTGGAAACCGGCCCCGGCACGGCCTACACCATCGACAAGATGCAGGACCGGGGCTCGTTCTTCGTGGACCCGGGCGAGGAAGTGTACGCCGGCCAGGTTATCGGCGAGCACACCCGCCCGAACGACCTGACCATCAACATTCAGAAAGGCAAGAAGCTGACCAACATGCGCGCTTCGGGCTCCGACGAAAACGCCAAGATTGTGCCCAAGCGCCAGTTCTCGCTGGAAGAAGCCATGGAATACATCCAGAAGGATGAGTACCTGGAGGTAACGCCGAAATCGGTGCGCATGCGCAAGATTCTGCTCGACGAGAACGAGCGGCTGCGCTACGCCAAGCAGGCCGACTAAGGACCGTGAATCTGGCCGATTATTGAATTTAGTAAGATGTAAAAGGCGCGGCTGTGATGGTCGCGCCTTTTGCTTTTTTTAGCAAGTTTACTTTTATGAATCAAGATACTTTAACCCGTTTTGTGCAGCTTTTCACGCTGAAAGACGCTGATGCTACCCAGCGCGTAAGCGAACGGCTGGCTTTGGTGCTGAAGAACCCAACAGGTTATCAGGAGCAATACGCCGAGGAATTGGAAGAGCGCGGCATTGTGGCGGTGCTGCCGGAACAGGAGCTGCGCGAAACCGCTCTGATTGATGCGTTGCTGAACGAGGAGCTGGTGTGGGAAAGTGACTGGAAGGACATTGCCTCTGACTTGGTTTATGGCGTCAATGAAACCCTGACGAAGCAGCAGCGGCCGGTACGGCTCGCTGAACCAGCCAAAGGCCGAACTGCCGTGACTGGTCCCGAAGCGCTGGACATTGTGCAAGACCTGGCAGAGCCGGTTGGGATGGCCTTGGTGCTGTTTACCCTGGATAGCGACTCTTACGCCGTGAGCGTAGTGGCCGATGCGCAAGCCGAGGAAGCCCGCCAGCTGGCAAAAGAGCTGGGCTTTGGCGTGACGGTTTATTAATTAGTGCCTTCCGGGCCTGCGTTAGCCATCAATGGTAACACAGGCCCAACCCGTTTCGGCAGCTGGCTTACTGCTCCACTGGCCTGGCATCCTTCCCAAGCCGGAACGCCGCCAGCAGGAAATAGAATGCTCCGAAAGCCGCATAGCCGGCCAGATTGACGATGCCCATGGTGGGTGCCTGGGCCATGGCGATGAACGATGCTCCGGCAAGCATGGACTGGCCGCCGCTCAGCATCATGGGCCACTGGCCGCCGAAGGTGCGCCGCCGCCGCAGGCCCAACACCAACTGAATAAGGCCGGTGAGAATGGCCCAGGCGCCGTACACGATGAGAACCGCAGGCACGCCCTGCTGCAGGGCCACGCTGACGGCCACGGTGGTGAGCAGGCCGATGGCAATGTTAGTGAATTGCGGCAGCTTGGACGACGCCCCACGATTGGCCCGAATATCATAGAAAGTGGCGGCCACGTCCCAGGTAGGATACACCAGCAGCAGGATGGCCGTGACGGTGGGCGAGGACTTGACGAAGGCGAGCAGCAGCCCAACCCAGACGAGCGAGAATGCAGCCCGCACGAAGTACAGGGTGCGCAGGGCGCGCGCGGTATTGGCCACGCGGAAGGGATTGACGGCGGTTTTCAGGGAAGCTTGCATGGGGCTTTGGCGTGAGGAATGATGATGGGACAAAGGTCCCGGCGCACCTCAGGCCGATTTTTCACCTAGGTTAAAAAGTGCGGAGCCCGTTAAAAAAAATGCTGCCGTACCCACCTCCCGGTTTTTTGGCCGTTACTTCCGGAGCGCTGGATGGTTGTAGCAGCGTTAGGCTTACTCCCTCATTCATTGCCCATGCTGCCTGATTCTCCTTACGCGCTGCTGAACCAACGTTTGCAAGCATTTGCCGGCCTCTCGGAAGAGGATTTGCGCCTGGCCGACGGCGCCTGGACCTTGCGCAGGATTGCGAAAAACGAGTTTTTCAACTTCCGCAATTCCGTGTGCCGGCACGTGGGGTTCATCGTGCGCGGGCTTTTCCGGGTGTATTACGTGGCCCCCGCTACTTCTGAGGAGCACGACGTCGTGTTCGTGCCCGAGGGGCAGTTTCTGACCTCGCTCAAAAGCTTGCTCACTGGCGAAGCCTGCCCCTACTACATTGCCGCGCTGGAAGACTCGGAGCTGCTGGTGATTACCACGGAGCAGCTGCAACGCCTCTACGCGCAGTCGCACGGCTGGGAGCGGTTTGGGCGGCGGCTGGCCGAGCAGTACCTGATTTTTCAGCAGAGCAAAACCGAAAGCCTGCTTTTTCAATCGGCCGAGCAGCGTTATTTAAGCCTGTTGCAGCAGTTTCCGGGCATTACCAACCGCGTGTCGCTGGGGCACATTGCGTCTTACCTGGGCATCAAAGGGCCTTCGCTGAGCCGCATTCGGGCGCAGCTGGGCCAGCGCGGGAAGTTCTGATTAAGCCCTGGCTGTCCGCTGCCGAATGGCTTCAAACGTGAGCACCGCCGTGGCCACGCTCACGTTGAGCGAGTCGATGCGGCCCATCATGGGAATGATGACGGTTTCGTCGCAGGCCGCGCGCATCTGTGGGCTGAGGCCGTCGGCCTCGGTGCCCATCACCAGCGCGGCAGGGCCCCGGAAGTCGTATTCGGTGTAGGGCCGGGCTTCGGGCGCGAGGGCGGCGGCGTGGGTCCGGATGCCTTTTTCCTTCAGAAAAGCCAGGATATCGGCCACCGGCGCGGCCACCGTGGGCACCGTGAACACGCACCCAATGCTGGCCCGAATGACGTTGGGGTTGAACAAATCGGTGCGCGGGTCGCCGATGAGGACGGCATCGACGGGCGCGGCGTCGGCGGTGCGGAGGATGGCGCCCAGGTTGCCGGGCTTCTCCACGGCTTCAAGCACGATGACGAGCGGATTGGGCGGCAGGCGCAGGTCGGCGAGGGTGCGGGCGGGCGTTTTCAGCACGGCCAGCAGGCCGTCGGAGCCTTCGCGGTAAGCCACTTTCTCGAACACCGGACGGCTGACTTCAAACCACTCCGGCGCATCTTTCCTGCCCAAAAACAGGCTTTTTAATTCGGCCAGGCCGGTTTCGCCGGCCAGCTCGGGGCAGGTGTAGAGCGTGGCCACGGCCACGCCAGCCTCCACGGCAATGGTCAGCTCGCGCAGGCCTTCGACCAGCGTGAGGCCCAGGGCCCGGCGCTCGGCCGACTTCTGCTGGAGCTTCAGCAATTGCTTGATGCGCGGGTTCTGGGGGCTGCTGAGGCGGTCGAGGGGAGCAAAGGGCATGGGCGCAAAGATACCGGCGACGCGGCGGCTCCCAACCTTGCGCCCGGCACGGGCGTAGGGCGGGCCAGTACCTTCGTGGCTTATGAAATCGAAAATTGACCCGAAAATCATCATCGGCTTTGCCCTGGCCATTGGGGTGCTGCTGCTCACGGCGGCGGCCTCGTTCTGGAGCATCAAGGGGCTGAGCGTGCAAACCAAAAACGTGGAGCACACCTACCAGGTGCTGCAGGAAGTGGAAGCCGTGACCTCGGTGCTGAAGGACGCGCAGGCGGGCACCCGGGGCTACCTGCTCACCGGCGACACGCTGTACCTGCGGCCCTACAGCATGGCCACGGGCCAGCTGCCGGCCAGCCTGGCGCGCCTGGAAACCCTTACCGTGGACAACCCGGACCAGCGGGCCCGGCTCGACTCGCTGCAGGGACTGGTGGAGCAGGAGTTTCGCATTCTGCGGCCCCTCACGGAGATTAAGAAATCCATGAGCCAGTCGGCCATGCAAACCCTGCTCGATACCGACCGCCAGACCCTGCGGCAGGTGCGTATTCTCTACGCCCGCATCAAGCAGAGCGAGCTGGCCCTGCTGGCCCAGCGCAGCGCCCTGCAGGATGTATTTGCCAAAGCCACGCCCATCGTGGTGCTGATTTCGGCCGTGCTGGCGGTGCTGATTGTGGTGTGGCTGGTGGTGAAAATAGTGCAGGAGTTGGCCGACAACCGCCGCCTGCAGGCCGAGCTGGCCGAGATTAATGCCGAGGTCGGCCGCCGCATTGCCCAGATTCGGGCCTTGGCCGAGCAGGTGGTGCAGGGCGACTACACGGTGAAGATTACCGACACGGCCACCGACAACCTCGGCGGGCTGGCCGCCACCCTCAATCGCATGACCCAGACGCTGGACGCCAGCTTCAGCGCCCTCGAAAAGCGCAACCAGGAGCTCGACCAGTTTGCCTACGTGGCCTCGCACGACCTGAAAGCCCCGCTGCGGGGCGTGACCACCATTGTGAAGTGGATTGAGGACGAGCTGGCCGCCGAGCTTTCGCCCCAGCTCCGCACCTACCTCGACCAGATGAAGGGCCGCCTCAGCCGCCTCGAAGACCTGATAAACGGCCTGCTGGCCTACGCCCGCGTGGGCCGCACCACCCAAACCCGCGAAACCGTGGACGTGCAGCGGCTCCTGCACGAGGTGGCCGACCTGGTGGTGCCGCCCGACTTCCAGTTGGAAATCGGCCCCGGCATGCCCACCTTCGAAACCGAGCGGCTGGGCCTGCAGCAGGTGTTCACCAACCTGCTCTCGAATGCCGTGAAGTACCACCAGCGCGGGGCCGGCCACCTCGCCGTGACCTGCCGCGATGCGGGCAGCTACTACGAGTTTCGGGTGCAGGACGATGGCCCGGGCATTGCGCCGGAGTACCACCAGAAGATTTTCCTGCTGTTCCAGACCCTGCGCGACCGGCACACGGCCGAGAGCACGGGCATCGGCCTGAGCATCGTGCAGAAAATCATCAACGAGCAGCACGGCTCCATTCGGGTCGAATCGGCCGTGGGCCAGGGCGCAGGCTTTATCTTTACGTGGCCGAAATAAGATTTAATTAACGGTCAATGATTAGGGGTTAATGAGTATTTCACCATGCCTGCCCGAGAATTACAGGCTCCGGGCCTGACCGATTTCTCCTTTTCATAGGTACCCATTAATCGTTAACCACCAATCACTACTTTATATGCGTTCCGTTTTACTGGTTGAAGACGATATTTTTGACACGATGACGGCGGAGAAATCCTTTGCCAAGTTCAACGTGCCGCACCAGCTCCACACGGCTTTCAACGGCGAAGAAGCCCTCGACCTGCTGCAGGGCCGCAACGGCACGGAGGCCCTGCGCCCGCTGCCCGAAGTCATTCTGCTGGATTTGAACATGCCGCGCATGAACGGCATCGAATTCCTGACCGAGCTGCGGGCCAACCCCGAACTGGCGCACATTCCGGTGTTCATCACCACCACCTCGAGCATGGACGTGGACCGCCTCAACACCGACCAGCTGGGCGTGAGCGGCTACATTCTCAAGCCCTTGGATTTTGAAACCGGCGCCGACCTGGCCGACAGCCTGAGCCTGCTGGAAAAGCTGCTGAAATAGCCCCGCCAGACGCCCGCAACCCAAGCGCGCTTCACGCGGGCTTCACGGCCTGAGGGCGGAATTTACGGCACCGGGTTTTCGTTTGCGGTTTGGAGTTTCGGCCGCCGGTTTGCCAGCTTTGGCAACTGGTCTGCCGTAATTCTGCCGAACGTTGGTACCTTGTTCGGCCTCCGGGCCTTCACCGCTGCCTTGCTATGCTCAAAATTCCCATTCTTCTTCCGGTATTGGCCCTGGGCCTGCTGAGCGGCCGTGCCGCCTGGGCGCAGGACGATGCGCCGCGCCAGCTGGGGGCGCCGCCAGCCGTGCCTGCCCCGGCCAAACCACGCGTGGCCCCCGCCCCGCGCCAGCTCGATGCCGTGCCCGTGGCCCCGCCCGACACCGCCCGCCGGGCCACCGTGACCACGCCCCTGCCGGCCCCTATGCCCGCGCCGGCCCCCGTGTATCAGCCCACGCCCGCCGGCCAGCTGCCCGGCAATAATGCCCGCGCGGCCCGCTTCCAGGTGGGCCTGAAAAACGGGCTGGTGTACAGCGCCGGCGACGTGGAAACGAAAAACCCGCTGTTTGGCCACTCCTATCTGCTGCTGGACGGGCAGCGGCGGTTCGACCTGGCCGAGGTTGGTTTTTACGAAGACGAAACCGGCCACTACGTGCGCACCACGCTGCCCAACTCCTCGCGCGAGACCACGCTGCGGCGCGAGAAAACCGGCCGCATCAGCCTCTATTCCATTACTTCGACGCAGTATAGCTCGGGGCCGGGCGGCTTTGGCTACCCGGGGTATGGCTACGGCGGGTACGGCTATGGCTATGGCGGTTTTGGCGGCTACCCCTACGGCGGCTACCGCACCGTGAAAACCGAATACTTTTCCAAAGACAACGGCCCGATTCAGAACCTGAGCTCCAAAAACCTGCTGCTGGCCACCCAGGACAACGCCGGGGCGCAGCAGCTGCTGCTGGAGTCGCGGCGCTACCAGCAGCTCACGGTGGGCAGCTACGTGGTGGGCGGGGCGCTGCTGCTCTACGGCCTCACCCAGACGCTGCGGCCCGGGGTCAACGGCGTGTCGCCGATTACTTACCTGGCACTGCCGGTGCTTATCGTGCCCATTGTGCTGCAAAGCAAGCAGGCCAACAACCAGCGGCAGGCCATTGCGCTGTATAACGCGGGCGGGCGGTAGCATCCCCGAACAAGAAACAAGAAACAAGAAACAAGAAACAAGAAACAAGAAACAAGAAGGTACTGCGAACCCCAGCCGGCGGTTTGCAGTACCTTCTTTTATGCCTTCCTCCGTCGTTGTTGATGCTGATTTTGCTGTCCGTCAGGCCAAAGCCCTGCTGGTACACGCCCGCCTGTGTGCCGAGTACGGCGCCCCGTTCCGCTTTTTCAGCACCAAAGACCCGCTGAGCGAGCTGGTGAGTGCCCTGCTCTCGCACCGCACCAAAAACGCCGACTCGCACCGCGCCTACCAGGAGCTGCAGGCAACGTTTCCGACTTGGGAGGCCGTGCGCGACGCGCCCACCGAGGCCGTGCAGTACGCCATCCGGGCCTGCACCTGGCCCGAGCAGAAGGCCCCGCGCATTCAGGCGGTGCTGCGCGAAATCAGCGAGCGTTGCGGGTCCGATGCGCCGTGCTCGCTCGATTTCCTGGCCGATATGCCCGTTGCCGAGGCGCGGGCCTGGCTGGAAAGCATCAGCGGCGTGGGACCAAAAACCAGCGCGGCCACGCTGCTGTTCAGCACGCTGCGCATTCCGGCTATGCCCGTCGACAGCCACCACCACCGCGTGGCCCAGCGGCTGGGCCTCATCGGGCCGAAGGTGGGCGAAGGGCCGGCCCACAAGCTGCTCGAAGCCCTGCTGCCGCCCGGCTGGGACGCCCAGCAGGTGTACGACCACCACGAAGCCCTCATGTTCCATGGCCAGAAGTGCTGCTACTTTCATACGCCGGCCTGCGGGCGCTGCGTGGTGCTGGACCAGTGCCCTTTCGGGCAGGCGCGGCTGGGCAAAGCAGACATTCAGTAGCTTCTTTGGTGCGTTCAAAAAGCGGCCGTCAGCCTATCGGCTATGTTTTGGCTGCCAAACAATCCCCCACGCCAGTAATTAGCCTTCATGATTTTGCACCTGCGCGCCAAGCCCAACGCCAACGCAAATGCCCTGCAGTGGGCGGCCGACGGTAGCCTGGTAGTGCGGCTGAAGGCCCCCGCCCAAAACGGCAAAGCCAACGCCTGCCTGCTGGCGTTTCTGGCGGAGGTCTTCGGCGTGAGCAAGAGCTGCGTGGAGCTGCGGAGCGGCCACACTGCCCCGTTCAAGAAAGTGGAAATTGCCGGGGTGAGCGAGGCCGAGGGGCAGCGGGTGCTGGCCCGGCTGCGCGCATAAGGGCGGCGGGCATAGAACGGCGGCCCGCGTGCGCTAACTTTCCGTCCGGTTTTTCCTACCCCCTTCCCCACCGCTATGTCTGCCGACCTCCAGCCGCTGCTCGACGCCCTGCAATTTTCGCCCGACAACCTGCCCCTGCGCCAGCACCTGGCCCGCCAGCTCACTGCCGCCGGCCGCCACCAGGAAGCCGAAGCCATGTGCCGAGAGGGCCTGCGCCAGCACCCCACCGACGACGCCCTGCGCCTGAGCCTGGCCGAGGCGTACTTTGCCAACAACAAGCATTCGGCGGCCTTTGTGGTGGTGGAAGAGCTGCTGGACCAGAACGCCGGCCTGGCCGCCGCCCACCTGCTGCACGCCCGCCTGCTGCTGGCCGCCCATCAGCCCACCGAAGCCCGCGAAGCCTACACCCACGCCTTGGAACTCAACCCCGGCCTGGCCGACCGCGACCTGGGCCAGGCGCTGGAAGCCGCCGCACCGGCCCCGCGCGTGCCCGCCGGCGGCTACTCGCCGGCCCCCGCTCCGGACGCCGACGAGCCCAGCGCCCAGGCCAAGCTGCTGGGCCTGGAACGGCCGAAAATCAACTTCGCCGACGTGGGCGGCATGGAGGCGGTGAAGGACGAAATCCGGCTCAAAATCATTCATCCGCTGCAATTCCCGGACCTGTATAAGGCGTATGGCAAGGCCAGCGGCGGCGGGCTGCTGCTGTACGGCCCGCCCGGCTGCGGCAAAACCCACCTGGCCCGCGCCACGGCCGGCGAGGTGCAGGCCAGCTTCATCAGCGTGGGCATTGCCGATATTCTGGACATGTGGCTGGGCAACTCGGAGAAAAACCTGCACCAGCTGTTCGAGCTGGCCCGCAGCCAGGCCCCGTGCGTGCTGTTTTTTGACGAGGTGGACGCCTTGGCCGCCAACCGCCACGACCTGCGCCAGAGCGCCGGCCGCACCGTCATCAACCAGTTTCTGGAGGAGCTGGACGGGGCCACGCGCTCCAACGAAGGCGTGCTCATCATGGCCGCCACCAACGCCCCCTGGCACCTCGACCCCGCCTTCCGCCGCCCCGGCCGCTTCGACCGCATTACGCTGGTGACGCCGCCCGACGAGCCGGCCCGTGCTGCCATTCTCGACATCCTGCTGCGTGGCAAACCGCTGGCCCCCGGCGTGAACACCACGGCCGTAGCCGCCCGCACCGCCGGCCTGAGCGGCGCCGACCTGATGGCGCTGGTGGACGGCGCCGTGGACGTGTGCCTGCGCGCCTCCATGCGCAGCGGCCGCCCCCTGCCCATCGAGCAAAGCCACCTGCTCGACGCCGCCAAGCTGGTGAAGCCCAGCACCAAGGAGTGGTTTGCCACGGCCCGCAACTACGCGCTGTACTCGAACGAGGGCGGGCTCTACGACGACATTCTGGTGTACCTGGGGGTGAAGAAGCCGGGGGACAGCTAATCTACATGGCTACGCTGCAACCGCTGAACGCCCGCAATCAGGAAATCGACCGCGCCTGGCAGCTGCTTAAACTGCACCGGCCGGCATTGGCTTTGTCAGTTTGCGCGCGTTTACTGGCACAAAACCCGGCCAATGTATCGGCCCTTTTGGCGAAGACTGAAGCATTGTGGCAGCTCAAGCGGTTTTCAGAAGCTGCCATGACGGCCCGTGAGGCTGTGGCCCACGCCCCGGCCTCGGCATTGCCCTATTACTACTGGGCGCGGATGCTGGGAGCGCAAGGAGTCTTGTACGATGCCGAAGCGGCTGCGCGAAATGCCATCCAACTGGCGCCAAGCAATGCGGAATATTGGGGGCTGTTGGCTCAACTGCAGTGCATGCTGCGCCAACCGCGCGAAGCCCTTGCCAGTGCCAACGAAGGCTTAGCGTTGAATGCCCGGCATGTAGGCTGCCTGCTGTGGCGGGCGGTGGCATCGGAAAGAACCGGCAATATATCCTTGGCTGAAGAAGGTTTCCAGGAGGTATTGCGCTTAGCTCCCACGGATGCCCAAGTGCATGCTCTGCGCGGCCAAACCTTACTGCAACGCCCCGAGCCGCAAGCAGCCAGTTGGTATTTGGCCGAAGCCTTACGCCTGGACCCAACGCGCTACGAGTTGATGCCGCTACTGCGCCAGGCGCGGCGCTGGCAGCATTGGCCAAAATGGATGGTGCAGAGGCATCAACGAATGCGGAAGAATTGGTACCAGGAACGCTATCTGGGATATGCTGATAGCAGCACGGCGCTGCTATTATTGTTTTTCCTCCCCATCAGCTGGTTGCACAACCGGCACGACCCCCTATTTCAGTCGACCCCGACGCAGGTCTGGCGGCGCTGGCTGGGCTTGTGGGTATCCCTCCCGCTATTGGCTCTGGCCATTCTCTTTTTAGCCGATTGGCTGGGCTGGGTCGATACAAGCCGGCCATTCAGCATGCCGCAAATGGTAGGCTTGCTGATTGGTGGAAGCTTATTCTACCTGGTTATCCTTCTGCTAAAAAGGAAAATTGATTCCACGCTTTCCCCGTAGCGCCACGCTCCCACCACCATGAATAATTCCGACACCGACTACCTCCCCCGCGTGCAGCTGCTGCTGAGCCAGCAGCGCCATGCCCACGCGGCGCAGGAGCTGCGCCGCCAGCTCACCCACGACCCGCACGATGCCGTGGCCCACGCCCTGCTGGCCGTGTGCCTGCTGGAGCAGGAGCAGCTGGTCGAAGCCCAGTCCGAAGCCGAGCTGGCCATTCATCTGGCGCCTGAATACGACTTTGCGTTCTACGCGCTGGCCCTGATTGAGCACCGGCAGCACCGCCCCAAAGAGGCGCTGGCCGCCATCAACGAAGCCCTGGCGCTCGACCCCAACGACGCCGACTACTACCACCTGCTGGGCCAGCTGCGCCTGCAAAGCGGGCAGTGGCAGGCCGCCCTGCAGGCTGCCCAAACCGGCCTCGGCCTCGATGCCGAACACGCCGGGCTGCACGGCCTGCAGGCCCGCGCCCTGGCCCGCCAGGGCCGCTCCGACGAGGCCGGCAGTGCCGCCCGCTCGGCCCTGAGCTACGCAGCCAGCAGCAGCAGCACCCAGGCCCAGGCCGGCTGGGTCGCCCTCGAAACCAACCGCCCCAAAGAGGCGCTGGAGCATTTCAAAGAGGCCCTGCGCCTCGACCCCGAATCGGAGTTTGCCCGCGAGGGCCTGGTGGAGGCGCTGAAGGCCCGCTACTGGGTTTACCGCACGTTTATGCGGTTTGTGTACTGGTCGGGCACGCTCAGCGACGGGGTGCGGCGGGGCATGTTTCTGGGGGCTTACGTGGTGGTGCGCTTTGTGCCGCTGCTGCTACCCGTGTACCTGGTGTTCGTGTTCATGAGCTGGTTTTCGGACGTCATTTTCGAGAGCCTACTGCGCGTGAGCGCCTACGGCCGGCTGGCCCTGAGCGAGCGGCAAACGCGGCACTCCAATCAGTTTCTGGGGCTGCTGGCGGTGGCGCTGGCAGCCTTGGGCCTCCGGCTGGCGGTGCCCGCCCTGCCCGGCTCCGGTGCGCTGGGCCTGGTGGCCCTGGGGCTGCTGTTCCCGCTGGCGGGCACCTGGCGGCTCCCGGCCGGCACTCCGGCCTGGCAGCGTTCGCGCTGGGCGGGCTTCGGGCTGGCTGCCGTGGGCCTGCTGAGCGTGGCGCTAAGCATGCTGGGCATCGACGGCCACGGCCCCGCCTTCAGCGTCTTCCTCATTGGTACGCTGATTTATACTTGGGTTTTTGCCCTGCGGTAGCCGCTACTTCTTCCGCTTCCAGCGGTAGTAGCTCCGGTACCAGGGGGCGGTTTTCTTGAACAGGCTGCCGGCAGTTTCGTTGGGAAACATGTTCACCCGGAATACCTGCATCCGGTCGTCCTCCAGGTGCATTCCGCCCGTGTCGGTGGCTACGCCGAAGGCAAAGCCGGCAGCGCGCACGGCCGCTTTCACGGCTTCGCTGAGGTCGCCGTAGGGATAGGCAAAGCTCACCACACGGGTGTGCAGCGTGGCTTCGAGCGCCGTTTTGCTGCGCTGAATTTCGGCGGTGGCTTCGGCCAGCGGCAGGGTGGCGAGGCGGGGATGCGACATGGTGTGAGCCCCGATTTCCCAGCCAGCGGCCACGAAAGCGCGCTTTTGCTCGGCATCCATGATTTCGGAGCGCGGCTCGCCGGGGTCGGAGTCGGCATCCCATTTATTGTAGCGCACGTCGAAATCGCCGAGCAGGTAGAGCACGCCCCGGTAGCCGTATTGCTGCATCAGGGGCAGCAGGTTGGTGTAGTTGTCGGTATAGCCGTCGTCGAAGGTGAGGATGATGGGGCGGGGCGGAAAATCGGCCAGCGGCCGCTCGCCGCTGGCAAACGCCAGGTAATCGGCGAAGGTGATGGGCGTGAGCCCGCGCTGTTTGAAGTAGGCCAGGTGCTTCGCAAAATTCTCCTGCGTGACGTAAATCTGGTGCTTGGTGACCAGCGGCGCGTCGGGGATTTTGTGGTACATGAGCACCGGAATGAAGCCCGGCAACGCCTTGCGCATGCGGGCAGCCTGGTAGGTTTCGAGCACGCGCGCCGCCACCGTGGCCAGGTTGTAGCGCGCCCGCACCTGCTGGCGCAGGGCCGGCGCCACCGGCTGCGGTGCCTGCAGAAATGCCCGCGCATCGGCCAGCACGGCCGCATAATCAACTTCTGAAGACGTTTGCCGGGCCGCGATATCGCCGAAATTGGAAGCGGCCGCCGTGGCAAACGTAGCTTCCGTCACCAGGCCCGCGTAGCAGGCCTCGCCCAGCGCCAGCACGGCCCGGCCCGCGCCCAGCGCCTCGATGGCCACGCGCCCCGCGCCAACCACCAGACTGGTGCGGGCCAGCCAGCCGGCCACGTCTTTGGTGAAGCCGACGACTTCGATGCGCTCATCGAACTCGGCCTGCAGCTGCGCCAGGGCCGTTTTGCCGGCGGCCGGCATGTGCTCCAGCTCGCCGCCGATGAGGGCTAGCCGCAGCGTCGGAAACCCGCGCAGCAGCGCCGGAAACACCTGCTGCAGCAGCGCCGCCGCCCGCTCGCCCTTGCCCCCGTTGAAGCGCCCGATAAACGCGATTCTTAATTTCTCATCAGGCGCAACTTTTAATTCCTCATTATCAAAGACAACGCCGTTCGGGATTTCCACGATTTTGGCGGGATTCATCTTCACCTCCGCTATCAGGTGCTCGCGCAGGTTGCCGCAGATGGCAATAACGGCATCGCCGTAGATGTCGAACAGCGAGGTGGACGGGTGCAGGTGCTGGCGGCCGTGCACGGTGCTCACCAGCGGCACCTTCAGGCCGCGCAGGGCCACGTAGCTCACCCAGCTGGCCGCCCGCGAATGGGCGTGCACCACGTCGATGCGCGCGGTCTGGATGAGCTGGCGAATAAGCCGGACGTTGCGCAGGCGCTGGCCGTAGCGCCGGTTGCCGATGGGCGCCTGCACCTGGGTGGCGCCGGTGGGCAGCTGGTCGGAGTCAGAAATCAACCATACCTGGTGGCCCTGGGCGCGGTGAGCTTCGGCCAAGGCCACGGCGTAGGCCACGGACCCCGCAAAAAACTCAGCCGATAAAACGTGGAGAATACGCATGGCGCAAAGGTATTGCCCGGCCAAAGGTTGGGCGTGCGGGCACCGTGCGAAAGCGGCAGCCGGGTGCTTTCAAAAAAATATGCTTTATTGAATATTTGCTCAGCGCTGCGCGCTAAAGTATAGGCCCGCACATTATTTTTGGAGCATGACAATCTGCTGGCCACCGCGCTTACTCACGCTCGTGTTTCTGGTGACTGCGCCGGCCTGCCACCGTGCCCCCTACCGCTACCAGCCGCTGCCCGCGGCATCGGCTTCCACCGCCGGTTCGGAGGCCGCGCCGCAGCTGCTGTTTCTGTCGTTTCGGATGAGCACGGCCACCAACGGCACCCACCAGCTGGAGCCGCTGATGCTGAAAGCCACGCCCGGCCAGGTGAGCCCCCTGGCCGACGACGAGGACGTGTCCGGCCCGTCTTACCTGCTGCTCACGCAGTTGGATGCGGCCAGTGCGCCCTGCGGCCCGGCCCGAAAAGTGGCTCATCCGCTGGTGCAGGATGTGGAGGCCCCGGCCGCCCCCGGCACCGGGGCCATGCAGCGCCACACCGTCACGCTGCCCCAGGCCGAGTTTTTTGTGCGGCTGGCCCGCCAGCCCCAGGCCCGCGCCGTGCGGCTGGAAGAGGTAGGGCCGGACGCTGTGCATCCTGTTTCCGTCACCTTCCCACTCCCTAACTAGCGATTCCCATGAAAAAAATTTTACTGCTGCTGAGCTGCGTGCTGCTGCTGGCCCTGCCGGGCCGGGCGCAGGTTTTCCCGGTTGATACCCTCATCAAAAACGGGCCCCTGAACAACCGCATCAACCTGGTTTTTGTGGGCGATGGCTACCAGGCCAGCGAGATGACCACCTACCTGGCCGATGTGAACCGGGCGGTGTCGGCCATTTTCCAGCAGCCGCCGTTTTTGCAGTACCGGCAGTATTTCAACGTGTTTGCCATTCGGGTGACCTCGGCGCAGAGCGGCACGAAGCACCCGCGCACGGCGGCCGACTGCAACACGGCCCCCAACTTCGGCATCACCAACCCCACCACGTATTTCAACACCACGTTTGACTCGGGCAACATTCACCGCCTGATTGTGACCGGCGGGCAGAGCGCCCTGGCCTCGGTGCTGGCCGCCAGCTTTCCGCAATACACCAAGGCCATTGTGATGGCCAACAGCCCGGAATACGGCGGCTCGGGCGGCTCCATCATCACGATGACGGCCAACAGCAACGCGCCGGAGGTGATGATTCATGAGATGGGCCACACCTTCGGCACGCTGGCCGACGAGTATTGGGCCGGCCCGCAGTACGCCGCCGAGAAGCCCAACCTGACCCAGCCGGCCGTGGTGATGCCCCTGCGCTGGCAGAGCTGGGTGGGCACCAACGGCGTGGGCACTTATCCCTTCAACGGCACCGGCGAAGACCCCACCTGGAGCCGCCCGCACCAAAACTGCAAGATGCGCTACCTGGGCTCGCCGTTCTGCAGCGTCTGCATCGAAACCCTCATTGAACGCACCCACGCCGGGGCCCGGGGCCTGCAGAACTACGCCCCCGCCAACACCACCATCACCAACCCTACGCAGCCCGTCACCTTCAGCCTCGACCTGCTGCAGCCCAGCCCCAATACCATGCGGGTGCTCTGGAAGCGCGACGGCGTGGTCTTCAACAAGAACCTGGCCTCGGTGCGGGTAGCGCCCAGCCTGCTCACGGGCGGCGCGCACGTCATTCGGGCCGAAGTGGTGGACACCACGGCCCTGAGCCACAGCGCCAGCCACACGGTGCTGCACCGCTACATTGTGGAGTGGAACGTGCAGAACACGGTGACCGGCACCAGGCTCGACGCCCGCACGGCCGAGTATAAGATTGAAACCTACCCCAACCCGGTGACGGACGTGCTGAACCTGACCTATACCCTCTCGCGCGCCACCGACGTGCGCCTGGTGGTGCTGGATGCCGCCGGCCGCCGCGTGAAAACCCTCACCAAAGCCCGCCAGGCCGCCGGCCAGTACGACTACCAGCTGCGCACCGAGGAGCTAGGGATTCGGCAGGCCGGGACGTACACCCTGCTGGTCGAGATTGACGGCCTGCCCACCACCCGCCAGCTGGTGAAGCTGTAGCACCGGGGTGCGGGGCGCGGAGGGGCCGGCTACCGGCGCCGTGCCAAACAGTTGCTGCCGCAGGGCCTCATCCTGCTGATACACATCGGGGTAGAAGCGCAGCTGGCCGGCCACCACGGCGCAGGTGGCGTAGCGCACGTGCAGCGGCATGGGCCGGCGCAGGGCGTAGCGGCGCGGGCGGGGCGCGGCTTCGGCCGTGCCTTCGGGGGGCAGGGCGGCTTGGGTGCTGTCGGCCCCGAGCAGAAAGGTGGCCAGCCGGCGCGGGTGCTCCAGCCGGATGCAGCCGTGGCCCAGGGCCCGGTAGGCCAGCGCAAAGTCGCGGGGCCGGGAGGTGGCGTGCAGGAAGATTTCGTAGGGGTTGGCGAAGCGGAAGATGGCCGTGCCCAGCGCGTTGCCCTTGCCCGGGCTTTGCCTGATGGTGTAGGTAAACCGCTCGGGCCGCACCTCCCACCAGTCCACGCTGCGGGCGTCCACCGGCTCGCCCTGGGCGTTGTAGATGACGTAGTTATTCGCCTTTGCGAAGCCGGGATTTTCGCGCAGCCTGGGCAGCAGCTCCTGCGAGGCAATGCTGTAGGGCACGCGCCATTCGGGGGTGAGGGTGAAGGCCCGGAGCTGGCTGCTGAGCGTGGGCGTAGGGCTTTCGGGCTTGCCGATGACGAGGCGGTGGGTTTGGACTACCTGGCCCCGGTGCACCACTTCGAGGGCGTAGGCGGGCAGGTTTACCAGCACGTAGTCGGAATCGGGGGCAGGAATGGCCTGCCAGCGCCAGCGCTCCAGCGTCAGGGCCAGCTGCTGGGCGCGGCGGCGGTGGGCCAGCGAGTCGGGCCCGGCCGGCCGGTGCCGCCAGCGCGCCAGCGCCTGCTGCAGCAGCTGGTACTCGCGCTGCCGGGGCTGGCAGCGCAGCAAAGCGGGCGCAAAATCGGGCGCAGCCAACGCCCCGGCCACCCACGCGCCGGCCTCGAACAACGAATCCGGCTTTTCCAGCGGCGAAGGCGTGTACTCGCGCAACTGGCCCCGGTGCAGGTGCCGGGCAAACCGCAGCAAGCCATCGGTCAGCAGCCCCTCGAAGCGGGCCTGCCGAACGAAGCGGCGGGTCCGGTTGGTATCGGGCTGTGCCAGCAGGGCGGCCAGGGCGCGCAGGGCCGGCGCGTGGTAGCTGGCCGGCCGGAGGCCAAAGTCTTCGGCCTGCAGCAGCAGCACGAGGGCCGTTGCTCCGGTAGCGCTGGGCTTTTGGCCGGCGCTCCAGGCCGGCGCGAAGGCCCGGCGCGCGTAGAACGCCCGGGTGGCGCGGAGGTCGTGCCAGCGCAGCGGGGGCCGGCCGGCCGGGGCCACGGTATCGTTCAGCAACGCCTGCAGGTGCGCGGGCAGGGAATCCGGCAACGCCCCGCCGACGGCAATCGGCGGGGTTGCTACCGGCAGTGGGTCAGTGTTCCGCGGCGGGACTGCGGCGGCCTGCACCAGCCATACGGCCAGCGACAGGCACCCAATAAGTTGCATGACAGGGTGGGATGAGTAAGGGTTCGCTCATAAAATCCGTTGGAAAGCTACTTGGCTCCGCTGAAGAAGCAGGCCCCGGCCGGGGCGTTTTTCGGCAGATTGCGCGGGTCGTTTACTCGCGGGGCTTCGCCCTGGCGCACAGGGACTAAGGCCATCATTGGGCTTACTTAAATATACGATATTCAGGCGAACTTCCGGCCGCCGGTCAGCCGGAAATCAGCGGCTCGTTATTGGTGCTGCTCCCTTTGCCCCAGCCGCCGCTGGAATGCCGCCAGAAACAGCCCCACGTGGTAGCCATCGCCGAGGCCGTGGTGCAGGTTGACGGAAACGGGCATTTGCAGCGTACTGCCTTCGGCGAAGACCTGGCCGAAGGATATTTTGGGGCAGCTGTCGGGGTGCGAGAAGCTGCGGGCGTGCGTGAGCCCGGTGAAGCGCACCCACGGCAGGGCCGAGCAGTGCACCACGTCGGGCCGGGCGGTAGCGTCGTTCAGGCGCAGGCCGGTGCTGGCCTGCACGGCCGCTATTTCGGCCGTGGCGGCGGCAATGAAGCCGGCCAGCGTGTCGTTTTGTTCGATGAAGGAAAAGGCGAACGTGTGGTCGGGCCGGCCGAGGGTGGCGCTGGCGTGAATGCGGTCGTAGCAGTAAACCTGGCCGTTTTCGATGCGGTAGCGGAACGCCTCGACTTCGTTGGCCGCCTCCAGGGCATGGTAGAGGTAGTAGCCGAAAAACGACACGCCCAGCCGCCTGGCTTCGGCCTGGGCGGCCGTGCAGTCCACGTTGGCTACCAGGCCGAAAAAGGGTTCTTCAAAAGCCGAGAAGAAGGCAAAATGCTCGCGGCGGGGCCAGGTTTCGAGGTCAATCAGGTGCTTCATGGCGGGCAAAGGTCGGTAGCTTTGCGGCGTTGCCGGGGTAGGGTGCGGGGCTTGCCCCCGCCCGCCGTTCGCGCCGCCACAATAATTCCGCTCAACGACGGGCGGGGGCAAGCCCCGCACCCTACCCATGCCGACTCAAACTTTCATCGCCTTCGACGCCGACGACACGCTCTGGCCCTGCCAGCCGCACTACGACCATGTGGAAGCCCAGCTGCTCCGCATTCTGGGTCACTACGCCGATACCGCCACCCTCAACGCCCGGCTCTACGACGTGCAGCGGGCTAATATGCGGCTGTTTGGCTACGGGGCCAAGTCGTTTATGCTGTCGATGATAGAAACCATCATTCAGGTTTCGGGCGGCGCGGTGACGGGGTCCGAAATTCAGCAGATTCTGGATTTGGGCAAGGACCTGCTGCGCTTCGCCATCGAGCCGCTGCCCGACGTGGCAGCGGTGCTCACCGAGCTGAAGCGGCGCGGTCACCAGCTTATCCTCCTGACCAAAGGCGACCTGTTCGACCAGGAAAGCAAGATTGCGCGTTCCGGCCTGGGCGACTTTTTCGACTACGTGGAGATTGTGAGCGAGAAGGACGTGCCTACGTATCGCCGGCTCTTCGCCCGCCTCGGGGCCACGCCCGAGAACTTTGTAATGATTGGCAACTCGCTGAAATCCGACATTCTGCCGGTAGCGAAGCTGGGCTTCCCGGCCGTGCACGTGCCCTACCACGCCAACTGGATTCACGAGCACGTGCCGGCCGAGCAGCTGGCGGGCGTGGAGTTCCGGGCCGTGGAGCGGCTGCGCGAGGTGCTGGATTATGTTCGGTAACACCACCACGCGCCCGTGAAGAACTGGACCGACCTGCGCTACCTGCTGCACGGCACCCGCCGGCAGAAACGGGCCTACGGAGTGCTCCACTCCTGCGGCCTGTGGCCGACGCTCGCGGCTTTCGGCCCCGTTTTAGCCGGCACCATCCCGCTCGGCATTGACGTTGCGGGCAGCGACCTGGACGTGCTGTGCGAAGTCAGCCCGGCCGATGAGCAGCGGTTTGCGGAGCTGCTGCAAACGCATTATGGCCGGCGCCCCGGCTTCCGGCTGGCGCGGCTGGCCGTTGGGGGGCAGGCGGCCGTTGTGAGCAGCTTCCGGCATCGGGGCCAGGAAATCGAGGTGTTCGGGCAAGCGGTGCCCACGGCGCAGCAGAACGGATTTCGGCACCTGCTGGTGGAGGATGCGGTGCTGCGAGCGGGCGGCGAAGCGTGGCGGCGGGCCGTGCGGCAACTCAAAAAGCAGGGCCTGAAGACGGAGCCCGCCTTCGCCCGGCTGCTGCGGCTGCCGGGCAATCCGTACGAGGCGCTGCTGACGCTGGAGGGAAAGTCGGCGGCCGAAATCCGCGCATACCGCCTGTAAAGCATCGCCCTGATATTTAAGCCATGAAAAAAGCACCCGATACCGAAGCCATCTACCAGGCCATTTTCGACCTCGTGCGCAGCATTCCCGCCGGCCGCGTCAGCAGCTACGGGGCCATTGCCCAGGCGCTCGGCCTGAAATCGGGCGCCCGGCTGGTGGGCCGCGCAATGGGCCACACCAGCGGCCAGCAGCCGGCGGTGCCCGTGCAGCGCGTGGTGAGCAGCACCGGCGCCCTGAGCGGCGACAACGGCTACCGCCGGCAAAAGCTGGAAGCCGAAGGCATCACGGTAAAAGGCGACCGGGTAGTGGATTTCAAGCGACTGTTCTGGGACCCGCTGCAGGAGCTGGAGGCTTGACGCAGCCCGCAAAATATTGCGCTTCACCTACCGTTACCTCGCGCAACGCTGGCGCTTTTCTGCTACCTTCCGGCCACAATTCCACTCCTTCTTCCCATGCTGGCCCGTTACCGCTTTTTGCCCCTGCTGCTGATGCTGCTGGCGGCTGCCTCGTGCTCGAAAAAAACCGCTCAGGAACAGGCCGCCGAAACGGCCCAGACCGACGGCGACGAAATCGACCCCTACTCCAACCTGGTGTTCACCTTCGATGAAAAGGTGGTGGACGAGGGCCAACAAAACCGTTGGGATACCACGCGCTACGTTACGTTCTCGCCCAACATCCGCGGCAAATTCAAATGGACCGGCGACCGGGAACTGACGTTTTCGCCGCTGGAGCCCTTCCGGCCCAGCACCGTTTTCTCGGCTTCGCTGCGCCCCGAAACGCTGCCCAGCGACAAGCAGAAGCTGGCCCTGAACCGGCCCAAATTCCACACGCCCTACTTGGATATGGCCGCGCCGCAGGTGTTCTACGGCAGTTCGAAGCGGGCGGCGGGCACGGCGGAATTGAAGGCCAATCTGGTTTTCAACTATCCCGTGCGGCCCGCCGATGTGAAGTCGCGCCTGAAGGTGACGCAGGACGGCAAACCCGTGGCCGTGGAAGTCAACTCCGCCGAGCCGGATGCGCTGGTGGCCGTGACCTTCATGCAGGACGTGCGCCAGGGCTCGCCGGTCCAGATTGACATCGCGCCCGGCCTGCGCCCCGCTACCGGCACCAAAGCCACCGAGAAAACCCTCACCGCCCAGGCCGAAATTCCCGACCAGAGCCTGCTGGAAGTGCGCGAACTCACCGGCTCGCTGCTCAACGGCCAGCCGGTGGTGACGCTGCTGCTCAACCAGCCCGTGAATGCCTCCGATATTCAGCCCAACCTCACGGTGAAGCCCGCCGTGGCGTTTTCGGTAGAGGCGCTGGAAAGCGGCTTTGCGCTGCGCGGCGGGTTTGAGGTGGGCAAGACTTACCAGGTTTCGCTGGCGGCCGGCACGCGCGGCGCGCTGGGCGGCAGCTTGAATCAGGAATTCAGCCAGGCGGTTTCGTTTGGGGATGAGCGGCCGAGTCTGAGTTTCACCAGCAGCGAGAAGGCCATGTATTTGGATGCGCTGGGGAACCGGAATCTGGGCCTGCGCATCAACGAAGTGGCCAAGGTGAAGGTGACGATTGCGAAGGTCTACGCCAACAATATCCAGCAGCTGATGCGCGGCGAAAAGCAGTACGGCTACCCCGAATACGACGAGGACGAGCCCCGCGAATCGAATACCGACGAAAACGGCGACTACATCGACCGCAGCTTCCAATACTACGACACCGAGAATATCGGCAACATCATTTCGGAGCGCACTATTTCCGTCGATGCGCTGCCCAAGGAGGCCGGCCTGCGCTTGCTCAATCTCAACCTGAAAGACCTGGAATTTCAGGGGCCGATGAAGGGGATGTACGTCATTCGGGTGCAGGATACCGAGCGGCAGTGGCTGCAAGTGAGCAAGTTGGTGGCCGTCACGGACCTCGGCCTCATCGTGAAACAGGGCGCGACGGGCGGCACGGTGGTTTTCGCCAATTCCATCCGCACGGCCGAGCCGTTGAGCGGCGTGACGGTGAACCTCGTGAGCTCGAATAACCAGGTGATTGGCACGACGACGACGGACAAATCCGGCGTGGCGCAGTTCGATTCGGCGGCGAGCATGAAGCGCTTCACCCTGGGCATGATTACGGCGGTAAAGGATGCCGATTTTTCCTTTCTGGATTTGACCAAAAGCCGGGTTGAAACCTCGCGCTTTGAGGTGGGCGGGCTGACCTCGAACGCGGCGCATTACCAGGCGTTTTTGTACGGCGACCGCAACCTGTACCGGCCCGGCGACACGGTGCGGACCAACACCGTCATCCGCACCGAGGATTGGAAAAGTCCGCCGTCCGGCCTACCCATGAAAATCCGGCTGCTGCTGCCCAGCGGCAAGGAATACAGCAGCTTGCAGCAGAAACTGAGCGCGGCGGGCAGCTTCGAAAGCCGCTTCATTCTGCCGCCCACCATCATGACGGGCCTCTACACGATGGAGGTGCTGACCGGCAACGACGTGCTGCTGACCTCGCGCCAAATCAGCGTCGAAGAATTCATCCCCGACCGCATGAAGGTGACCGTGACGGCCGCGCCCAAAACCGTAAAACCGGGCCAGGACGTGACGGCCAGCATCACGGCCGTGAATCTCTTCGGCCCGCCCGCCGCCGACCGCAAGTTTGAGGTCGAATTCTCGCTCAAGCAGAAGTATTTCTCGGCCCCCAAATACCCCGATTACACCTTCACCATCAACAGCGGCGAAAAGCGCCGGACCACCAACGACGACGGCGAAGCCAGCGACAACGCCCTCACCTCGCGCTTCGAGAAAACCGTGCGCGAAGGCACCACCGACGCCGCCGGCCACGGCACGGCCGCCTACACCGTGCCCGATTTCCACGACCTCGGCACGCTCGAAGGCGTGGCCTTCGCCACGGTGTTCGACGAAACCGGCCGGCCCGTGAACCGCCTCGCCACCTTCGACGTGCAAACCCAGGCCACGATGTTCGGCATCGCCAACCTGCCCGACCTCATCAGCACCAAACAGGCCCTCACGGTGAAGCTGCTGGCCCTCACGCCGGCCGGCAAACCGACCTCGGCGCAGGCCGATATCAAGGTGGTGCGCAAGCTCTGGGAAACCGTGCTGGAGCGCCAGGGCGGCCGCTACGTCTACAATTCGCAGCAGCGCGACCAGGTGATTTTGAGCCAAAGCCGCGCCGTGGGGGCCGAAACCAGCTTCAGCTTCACCCCCATCTACTCGGGCGAATACGAGGTGCGCGTGAGCCGGCCGGGCGCCAGCAGCTACGTCACGCAGCGGTTTTACGCCTACGGCTACGGCGATACGCAGGCCAATTCCTTCGAGGTGAACAACGAGGGCGAGGTGACCATCGAGGCCGACAAGCCCAAGTACGCGCCCGGCGAAACGGCCAACCTGCTGCTGAAATCGCCCTTCGCCGGCCGCATTCTGGTAACGGTGGAGCGGGCCAACGTGCTCGACCATTTCTACGTGACCACCGACGGCAAGGCGGCCGAGGTGGAAATCCCCATCAAAGCCGAGCACGTCCCCAACGTGTACGTGACCGCCACCGCCGTGCGCGCCCACACTGCCCAGGACCGCCTGCCCCTCACCGTGGCCCGCGGCTTCCTGCCCCTGACCGTGGAAAAGGCCGATTCGCGCCTCGCCGTGGCCATTGCCGCGCCCGCCGCCAGCCGCTCCCAGACCTGGCAAACCGTGGAAATCACCACCGCGCCCCGCGCCCAGCTCACCCTGGCCGTGGTGGACGAGGGCATTCTCCAGCTCAAAAACTACCAGACGCCCGACCCGCACGCCTACTTCTACCAGAAACGGGCCCTGGAAGTATCGGCCTTCGACGTGTACCCCTTCCTGCTGCCCGAGCTCGGCACCAGCAGCAGCGGCGGCGACGCGGCCGACATGCGCAACCGCACCAACCCCGTGCCCAACCGCCGCGTGAAACTGGTCTCGAAATGGAGCGGCGTGCTCACCGCCGACGGCGACGGCAAAGTGCGCTACCGGGTGCGCGTGCCGCAGTTCAGCGGGGCGCTCCGCATCATGGCCGTGGCCTACAAAGACGATGCCTTCGGCTCGGCCGAATTCACGATGAAGGTGGCCGACCCAGTGGTGATTTCCACGGCGCTGCCCCGGTTTATGAGCCCCGGCGACACGATTGACGTGCCGGTAACGCTGACGAATACGACCAATAAAATCATTACTGGCAAGGTTCTCTTGAAACTTGGCAATTCGCATGAGTCTATTGAAGATAAAGTCCGTCTTCCTTTAAGAACGGTGTATACCAAAGCTGAATTAGAGACCATAGACCTCTCAACATTTAGAGGAGATGGACATGATATCAGCTTGCCTCCCAATGCTGAACGCAGAACTACCTTCAGAGTCACGGCTCTATCAATAGGCAACGATATTATTACCGTTGGCTTGATGACCAATAGCATCCCGCTTACTGGAAACGGTTTACGTGAAGAAATCGAAATGCCCGTTCGCCCGGCCGCCTCGCTCGAAAAGCGCACCGGCAGCGGCGTGATTGCCGGCGGGGCCACGCTCCCGCTCAACCTGAAAACCGATTTCCTGCCCACCTCGCTCAGCAGTAGGCTTGTCGTGAGCCGTTCGCCGCTCACGGAGTTCAGCAAGGATTTGCGCTACCTGCTGCAATACCCCTATGGCTGCCTGGAGCAAACCGTGTCTGCCGCCTTCCCGCAGCTCTACTACGCCGATTTGGCGGCCACTTTGCAGCAGAAAACCGGGGCCGCCGCCAAAGCCCAGCGCTACAACCCGAACTACCACGTGCAGGAAGCCATCCGCAAGATTGAGGCGATGCAGCTCTACAACGGCAGCCTGAGCTACTGGCCGGGCGGCGACTACGACAACTGGTGGGCCACCGCCTACGCCGCCCATTTCCTGCAGGAAGCCCAGCAGGCCGGCTTCGCGGTGAATAAATCCGTCCTCGACAAGGTGCTGAAATACCTGGCCTTCCGCCTCAAAAAGCGCGAAACCGAGCCCTACCAGTACTTCGACGTCAGCAACATTGCCCGCCAGCGCACCATCGCCAGTAAGGAAATCGCCTACTCGCTCTACGTCCTCGCCCTGGCCGGCCGCCAGGCCCCCGTGGCCATGAACTACTACCGCGCCAACCGCCCCCTGCTCACCGAGGATTCCCGCTTCCTCCTCGCCTGCACCCAGAGCCTGCTCGGCAACCAGCGCGCCTTCCGCGAGCTGCTGCCCACCAAGTTCGGCAGCGAACGAGCCGCCCGGCGCGCCCTCGACGGCTCGTTCTACTCCCCCATCCGCGACGAAGGCCTCATCCTCAACGCCCTCGTCAGCACCGACCCCAACAACCCTCAAATCCCCGGCATCGCCCGCCAGCTCAGCCGCCAGATGAAGCAGGCCTACTGGCTCAGCACCCAGGAAAGCGCCTTCGCCCTCCTCGCCCTCGGCAAAATAGCCCGCCAAAACGCCCGCAGCACCGCCACCGCCACCCTCTTCATCGACGGCAAACCCGCCGGCAAATTCGATGGCAAAGACCTCACACTACGCAACGTGGCCAACCGCAACGTCAGCATCCGCACCACCGGCAAAGGCAGCCTCTACTACTTCTGGGAAACCGAGGGCATCTCGGCCAGCGGCCAGGTGAAAGAAGAAGACGCCTACCTGAAAGTCCGCCGCCAGTTCCTGAACCGCGACGGCGTGCCGCTGGGCACCCCCAGCTTCCGTCAAAACGACTTGGTGGTGGTGAGAATTTCCATCGAAGCCGGCGACGCGGCCGGCGAAATCAAGAACGTGGCCATCACGGATTTACTGCCGGCCGGGCTGGAAATTGAGAACCCGCGCATTGGCGCGCTGCGCGAGCTGGCCTGGGCGAAGGACGCTTCAACGCCCGATTACCTGGACGTGCGCGACGACCGGATTAACCTGTTCACCACCGCCACGGGCGCGCCTAAGCACTTCTACTACTTGTGCCGCGCCGTGTCAAAAGGCACATTTAAGCTAGGGCCGGTGAATGCGGATGCGATGTATAACGCGGACTACCATTCTTATAATGGTGCGGGAACGGTGCGTGTGCAGTAGAGACGCATACTTGCGTCTCGTCGTTGAACGGCTACGTCCAGAACGATTTCCGACCGTGCCGTTCAACGACGAGACGCAATTATGCGTCTCTACACCGTTCAGCGAAACAGGCCTTCTTCACTAAATTGCTCATGCTTCCAGCGGGCCGGATTATTGGCGATGTAGTGCTGGATTTTCTTCAACTCAACATCATTTCGAACTATCCGGTCGTGGTAGCGACTCTGCCAGCCGAAAGCCAGCCCGTTTTGCTTCGCTAATGCACTAACGCCCGATTTAAAACCACGAATAACCGCTGCCAGATTATCACGCTGCGGCACAAAAGCATTTTGGTAATTCAATGGTGGCGTTTGCTCATCCGGCTTGTCAAATAATAGCAGACCATGAACGTGGTCGGGCATCACCACAAATGCATCGAGCGACACAAACGGAAACCGCGAAGGAATTTGCAGCCAGCAGTTTTGCGCGATTTGGGCTTGCGGTGAAGGATACAATTCGGCACTATTCCAATCCCCGGTCGGTAATATTATTTCTCCGAAATACCGAGTCCGATTGTGTGTACAAATCGTGACGAAATACATGCCGCTTTGGCCGTAATCATAACCAGCCCACCGGGCCGAGGCAATTCGAAACCGGTCATCAAATTTATCAGCCTCCATGTGTTTGTAGAGACGCATACTTGCGTCTCGTCGTTGAACGATTGGTATTGCGCCTTATAATGTTAGACCAAGTTCGGAATCTGTGGGTGCGTCGTTCGGTTCCAAGCCGTTCAACGACGAGACGCAAATATGCGTCTCTACTGCTCATTCCCATCCTCATCTTCGCCCTCGACCGCCTGTTCCCCCTGCCGCCCGCCCCGCGCTACTCCCCCATCGTGCTGGCCGCCGATGGCACCGTGCTCCACGCCTTCCTGAACCCCACCCAGAAATGGCGCATGAAAACCGAGCTGGCCGAGATAACGCCCGCGTTGCAGCAGGCCATTATCCAGAAGGAAGACCGGTATTTCCGCTACCATTTCGGCGTGAACCCGCTGGCGATACTGCAGGCGGCGGGCCGGAATACGTTCAAGAAAGGCCGCACCACCGGGGCCAGCACCATCACCATGCAGGTGGCCCGGCTGCTGGAACCCAAGGAGCGCACCTTCGGCAACAAGCTGCTGGAAATGCTGCGCGCCATGCAGCTGGAAGCTCATTACAGCAAGGCCGAAATCCTGCAGCTCTACCTGAACCTGGTGCCCTACGGCGGCAATATCGAAGGCGTGAAATCGGCCGCGCTGCTCTACTTCCAGCAGCCGCCCGACTACCTCTCCCTGGCCCAGACCGTGACGCTGGCCATCATACCCAACCAGCCGCGCGGGCTGGTGCTGGGCAAAAACAACGCCCGCATCGTGGCCGCGCGCAACCGCTGGCTGCGGCAGTTTCAGCAGCAGCATTTGTTTCCCAATCAGGACATTGAAGACGCCATCAACGAGCCGCTCGATGTGCAACGCCACGCCGCCCCCACGCTGGCCCCGCACCTGGCGCGGCGGCTGGTGACGCAGTTTCCCGGCCGGCCCATCATCCATTCCACGCTCCGGCGCAACCCGCAGGCCAAGGCCGAAGACCTGACCAAAAACTACGTGCGCCGCCTGCGCGAGCTGGGCATCACCCAGGCCGCCGTGCTGGTGGTGAACAACCGCACCCGCGCCGTGGAAGCCTACGTGGGCTCCGCCGATTTTGCCGATGCCGCCGGCCAGGGTCAGGTTGACGGCGTGCGGGCCATTCGCTCGCCGGGCAGCACGTTGAAGCCGTTTTTGTACGCGCTGGCGGTGGACAAGGGCATCGTGACGCCGAAGCTCAAGCTGCCCGATGTACCCACCAATTTCAGCGGCTTCCGGCCCGAGAATTTTGACAAAAGCTGCGCCGGCGAGGTCACCGTGGAGCGCGCCCTGACCTATTCGCTCAACATCCCGGCCGTGCGCGTACTGGCCGATGTGGGCGTGCCCGTCTTCACCGAAAAGCTGCGCGAAGCCGGTTTCAAAACGGTGGCCAAAAATGCGCCTTATCTGGGCCTGAGCACCATTCTGGGCGGTTGCGGTGCGACGCTGGAGGAGCTGACGGGGCTGTACGCCGCGCTGGCCGATGGCGGACGCTGGCGGCGCTTGAGCCTGACAGCACCCTCCACGTTCACCTCACCCCCGGCCCCTCTCCCGCGGAGAGGGGAGCCAGTCGTCCGCAAACGCAAGAAATCGTCAGGCTCCCCCCTCTCCGCGGGAGAGGGGGGCCGGGGGGGTGAGGTCCCGGCCGAACGACTCGTTTCCCCCGCCGCCGCCTTTCTCATCACCGACATCCTGGCCCAGCGCACCCGGCCCGACCTGCCGATGGGCTACCAGAACAGCCGCCACCTGCCCAAAATCGCCTGGAAAACCGGCACCAGCTACGGCCGCCGCGACGCCTGGAGCATCGGCTACAACCAGGACTACACCATCGGCGTGTGGGTGGGCAATTTCAGCGGGCAGGGCAGCCCGGCCCTGACGGGCGCCGACGTGGCCTCGCCCCTGCTCTTCGACCTGTTCAACACCCTGGCCTACAACTCGCCCAACCGCTGGGCCGTGCCGCCCGCCACGCTCGACTTCCGGCTGGTGTGCGCCGAAACCGGGCTGGTGCCCGGCGAGCACTGCCCCAATCAGCTGATTGATTACTACCTGCCGGGCACGTCCACGGCCCGGCGCTGCGAGCACCAGAAGGAGGCCCTGGTGTCGGCCGATGGCGCGGTGGCCTACTGCCGGGCCTGCGTGCCGGCGGCGGGGTTTCGGCGGCAGCTGTTTCCCAACCCATTGCCGGAGGTGCTGGCGTTTCGGGAGGCGCAGGGGCTGCCGGCGAGCCGCCTGCCGCCGCACAACCCGGCCTGCCAGCTGGTGCGCGGCCCCGACGGCGGCGCGGGCGCGGCCCTGGCCATCACCTCGCCCCTCGACCATGCCGAGTACGTGCTCGACCGCCGCGACAAGCAGCAGATGCTGTTGAGCTGCGCGGCCGGCAGCGAGGTGCGCCAGGTGTTCTGGTACGTGAACGACCGGTTTCTGCGGGCGGCGGCGGCTACGGAGCGGGTATTTTTCCGGCCGCCCAGCGGAACGGTGAAGATTTCCTGCGCCGACGACCACGGGCGCAACGTGGACATTCAGCTGTTGGTAGGTGAAATGTAGGGGTTTGTCTATGAAAGCGGCAGAATGCCGGACCACTGACGTTGCCTTCGTAACCTTTCAGCGAAATGGGTGTTAACGAAACTTGGTTTATATAGCTTTTACCAATGCGCCGGCCCCGAGGCCCCGCCTGATACCACTGGCTATGCGTGTGTTGCCCCTGTTTATCCACCTATGAAACGGACTCCATTGGCGTTAAAATCGCTGTTTCGATTACTCTTATTTGCTCCTTTCTACGCTTTCGCTCAACCTACCGCGCCCCCGCCCACATCTGGCAGCCTCACCCTGGCGCAGTGCCTGAATGTGGCCCTGGTGAATCAGCCGTTGGTTCGCCAGGCCATCATCGACCAGGAAATTACGAAGGCTTCGAACCAGATTGCGCTGTCGGCCTGGTTGCCGCAGGTGGGTTTCTCGGGCACGGCGCAGCACTACTTCCAACTGCCGTTCACCGTGTTTCCCGACCCCACGACGGGCGTTGCAACGCCGCGCCAGCTGGGGGTGCGCAACGTGACCACGCTGGGCCTGAGCGGCACGCAGGTGATTTACAACAACGACGTGAGCCTGGCCGCCCGCAGCAAGCGCTTCAACCTGCAGGCGTCGGAGCAGAACACGGTGAACCTGAAAATCAGCACCGTAACCAATGTGAGCAAAGGGTTTTACGACGTGCTGCTGGCCCAGCGCCAACTCGACGTGTACACCCAGGACA
The DNA here is from genome assembly GCF_054780555.1 of Hymenobacter daeguensis. Classification (NCBI taxonomy): domain Bacteria; kingdom Pseudomonadati; phylum Bacteroidota; class Cytophagia; order Cytophagales; family Hymenobacteraceae; genus Hymenobacter; species Hymenobacter daeguensis. The sequence continues at coordinate 104,774 of NZ_BAAGWC010000008.1, read as the reverse complement.
TTGCCCGCCTGCAGCGCAACTACCGCGACGCCCGCGCCCGCTACGAGGCCGGCATCGCCGATAAAACCGAGTACCTGCAGGCCGAGATTTCGCTCAACAACTCGCTGGCCGGCCGCAAGCAGGCGCTCGAAGCCGTGAATGCCCGCATTGCCTCGCTGAAGCAGCAGATGGGCCTGGCCCCCGACCGCCCGCTGGCCCTGCAATACGACACGCTGAAGCTGGAAGCCGACGCCGTGGTGGATACCACCGTGGCCCTGGACCCCACCAACCGGATTGAGTTCCAGCAGCTCCAGACCGAAAAGCGCCTGCAGGACCTCACCGTCGATTATTACCGACTGGGCTTTCTGCCGTCGCTGTCGGCCTTTGCCAACTATAACTCGGTGTTTCAGAACAACAACGTGAGCGACCAGTACGCCACGCGCTTTCCGAACTCCTACACCGGCATTCAACTGGGGCTGCCCATTTTCACGGGCTTCCGCCGCACCCAGAACGTGCGCCGCGCCCGGCTGCAAAACACCCGCCTCGACGAGGACATCAGCAACACCCGCAACCAGATAAACACGGAATACGCCACGGCCCTGGCCACGTACAAAGGCTATTACACCGAATACCTGCTGGGCAAGCGCAACCTGGAGGCGTCGAAGGAAGTGTACGACGTCATCAACCTGCAATACCGCGAGGGCATCCGGGCTTACATCGACCTCATTGTGGCCCAAACCACCCTCCGCACCTCGCAGCTGAACTACTACACCGCGCTATTCCAGGTGCTGAGCAGCAAGGTGGACCTGTTGCGCGCCATTGGCCAGCTGCCCACGAACTACTAGCACTGCCAGGAGCGGGGGCTGGCCCCGCCCGCATCATTGACCGATACTCACAGCACGCCTCCGGCCGCGCCGGTGGGGACAAGCCCCGCCCCTATTTATTTATATGAAAGCAACTTACTTAGCGCTCTGCACCGCCCTCGGCTTGCTGGCTGCCTGCGGCAAGAAGGAAGAGGACAAGAAAAACGCCGCGCCACCGCCCACGCCCGTCACGCTGGTAGCCGCCCAAACCACCGATGCCGTTTATTACGACAGCTACCCGGCCACCGTGGTGGGCCTCAACATTGTGGAGCTGCGCTCGCAGGTGACGGGCTTCGTCACGGGCATCACCTTCAAGGAAGGCGACGTGGTGCCCAAGGGCAAAAAGCTCTACGAGATTGACCAGCGCCAGTACCAGGCCGCCTACCAGCAGGCCCTGGCCGGCCTGCGCAGCGCCCAGGCCAATGCCGAAAACGCCCGCGTGAACGCCAACCGCTACCGGCGCCTCAACGAGCAGGACGCCATTGCCAAGCAGGTGTTCGACAACGCCAACACGGCCCTGGCCACGGCCCAGGCGCAGGTGGCCGAGGCGCAGGCCGCCGTCAACATTGCCCGCACCAACCTGGGCTTTTCGGATATTACGGCCCCGTTTACCGGGCGCATCGGCATTTCGCAGGTGCGGCTGGGCTCGCAGGTGGCCGCGGGCACCACGCTGCTGAACACGATTTCGAGCGAAGACCCGATTGGGGTTGATTTGGTGGTGACGGCCACCGACATTGCCCGCTTCAACCAGCTGCAAAACGCCCGGCTCGGGGCCAACGACTCCACCATTCGTCTGCAGCTGCCGGACGGCAGCATCTACAAAGAGTACGGAAAAATCCGGACCATCGACCGGGGCGTGGACAACCAAACGGCCACCATCACGGTGCGGGTGGAGTTCAGAAACCCCCAGCGCCTGCTGAAAGACGGCATGAGCACCGTGGTGCAGGTGCTGAACACGCAGTCGGGCCAGCGCATTGTGGTGCCCTATAAAGGCATCATCGAGCAGATGGGCGAAAACTTCGTGTACGTGGCCACCGACAGCAGCACCGCCCAGCAGCGCAAGGTGAAGCTTGGCCCGCGCCTCAAAGACCAGATTGTGCTGCTCGACGGCGTGAAGCAAGGCGATAAAGTAGTGACCGAAGGCGTGCAGAAGCTGCGCGACGGGGCCAAGATTACCACGGAAGTGCCGAAGGCCGCGCCAGCGGCGGGCGCGCCCGGCAAATAAAAAAGAACGTCATGCAGAGCGCAGCGAAGCATCTCGCCTGCTGCTACTAAGCAATTACGATTGAGTTACCACCCCACGCGAGATGCTTCGCTGCGCTCTGCATGACCGCCAGAATAAGCTAGAGAAAATATGATTGCAGAAACCTTTATTCGCCGCCCCGTCACGGCCATCGTCAGCGCGCTGGTGATACTGCTGGTGGGCCTGTTGGCGATGATGAACCTGCCCATCGGGCAGTATCCCGAGATTACGCCGCCCACGGTATCGGTATCGGGCACCTACATCGGGGCCGATGCCCAGACCGTGGAGCAGACCGTGGCCACGCCCGTGGAGGTGCAGGTGAACGGCACGCCCGGCATGACCTACCTGCAGAGCAACAGCACCAGCAACGGCCAGCTGAGCATGACGGTGAACTTCGACGTGGGCACCGACATCAACATTGCCGCTCTCGACGTGCAGAACCGCGTGGGCATTGCCCTGCCCACCGTGCCGCAGGAAGTGCAGCGCCTGGGCCTCACGGTGCGCAAGCGCAACCCCAGCATTCTGATGCTGGTGGCGCTGTATGCGCCCAAAGGCACCCACAACGCCACCTTCCTCGACAACTACACCAACGTGTACATCAAGGACGCGCTGCTGCGCACCAAAGGCGTGGGCGACATCGTGACCCGCGCCGACGACTTCTCGATGCGCCTCTGGCTGAAGCCCGACAAGCTCTCGCAGCTGGGCGTGACGGCCGGCGATGTGTCGGCCGCCATTCAGGAGCAGAACGCGCAGATTGCGGCCGGCTCCATTGGCGCGCCGCCCCAGCAGATGGGCCAGACGTTTGAGTACATCGTGAACGTGCAGGGCCGCCTGAAATCGACCGAGGAGTTCGGCAACATCATCGTCAAAACCCGGCCCCAGGACGGCAGCATCGTGTACCTGAAAGACGTGGCCCGCATGGAGCTGGGCAAGTTCAACTACGCCAACAACTCCTTCGTGGACGGCAAGCGCGCCGCCTACCTGCTGGTGTACCAGGCCCCCGGCGCCAACGCCCTCGAAACCTACGAGAACGTGAACAAGACCATGGCGCAGCTCTCGAAGCAGTTCCCGGCCGACCTGACCTACGTGGTGCCGTTCGAGGCGGCCAGCGTGGTGCAGGTGTCCATCGAGGAAGTGGTGCACACGCTGGTAGAGGCCCTGGTGCTCGTGATTGTGGTGGTGTTTCTGTTTTTGCAAAGCTGGCGCTCCACGCTCATCCCTGTGCTGGCCATTCCGGTGTCCATCGTGGGCACGTTCATGTTCTTCATCCCGCTGCACTTCACCATCAACACGCTCACGCTGTTTGGTTTCGTGCTGGCCATCGGCATTGTGGTCGATGACGCCATTGTGGTGGTGGAAGCCGTGGAGCACAACATGAACGAGCGGGACATGAACCCGATCGATGCCACGCTGGAGGCCATGCGCGAGATTTCGGCCCCGGTTATCGCCATTGCCCTCATTCTGGCGGCGGTGTTTGTGCCGGTGGGCTTCATTCCGGGCATCACCGGGCGCCTGTACCAGCAGTTTGCCATCACCATCGCCATTTCGGTGCTGATTTCGGCCTTCGTGGCCCTGTCGCTCACGCCGGCCCTGTGCGTGCTGCTGCTGAAACCCACCAAGCGCGACGAGAATTCGAAGGGCCTCGACAAGTTCTTCTTCAAGTTCAACCAGTGGTTTGGCCGCGTAACGGACAAGTACACCAACGGCGTCGATTTCAGCATCAGGCACCGCTGGGGCACGCTCACCGTGCTGCTGGCCATTGTGGCGGGCACGTTCTTCCTGTTCCGGGCCAAGCCCAGCGGCTTCCTGCCCACCGAAGACGAAGGCCGGATTATCATCACCTTCAACCTGCCCGAGGGCACCTCCACGGCCCGTACCGTCGAGACGCTGCAAACCATGATGAAGGAGCTTTCGACGGTGAAAGGCATCAAGCACTACGCCGGCCTGGGCGGCCTGAATGCCGTGAACTTCTCCTCCAAATCGAGCAGCGGCACCATCTTCTGCCAGCTCGAGCCCTGGGAAGACCGCAAGGCCAAGGAGCTGCAGCTGCAAAGCCTGATTGCCAACATTCAGCAGCGCCTCAACCAGCAGAAGGAAGCCACCACGGTGGTGCTCTCGCCGCCGCCCATTCCGGGCCTCGGCAACACGGGCGGCTTCTCGTTTGTGTTTCAGGAGCGCGAAAACCAGGGCGACGTGAAGGTGTTCGACGCCAACCTGCAAGCTTTCCTGGGCGCCATCCGGAAGCGGCCCGAAATTGCCTCGGCCTTCTCGTTCTTCACGGCCAACACGCCGGGCTACCAGCTCGACATCGACCGCGAGAAGGCCAAGAAGCTGGGCGTGAGCATTGCCGACATCTCGACGGCGCTGCGCACCTACCTGGGCTCGGCCTACATCAACGACTTCACGCTCTACGGCCGCAACTTCCGGGTGCTGGCCCAGGCCGACAGCAGCTACCGCACCGACATTGCCAACGTGGGCCAGTACTACGTGCGCAACGCCAGCGGCACCATGGTGCCCCTGAGCGCCGTGACCAGCTACCGGCGCACCGAAAGCGCCCCGCTCATCTCGCACTACAACCTGTTCCGCTCGGCCGAAATCAACGGGCAGCCAGCCCCCGGCTACTCGTCGGGCGATGCCATCAAGGCCCTGCAGGAAGAGGCGACCAAGTCGCTGCCCCAGGGCTATGGCTACGAATTCTCGGCCCTGAGCCGCGAAGAATTGCTGGCCGCCGGCCAGACGGTGTACATCTTCGGCCTGTCCATTCTGTTCGTGTTCCTGTTTCTGGCCGCGCTCTACGAAAGCTGGTCGGTGCCGTTCTCGGTGCTGCTGGCGGTGCCGGTGGGCATTTTCGGGGCCATTCTGGCGCTGTTTTTCCTGCCCAAGCTCACCAACAACGTGTACGCCCAAATCGGGATGATTACGCTGATTGGGCTTTCGGCCAAAAACGCCATTCTGATTATCGAATTCGCCAAAGAGCGGGTCGATAAAGGCATGCCGCTGGTGAAAGCCACCCTGGAGGCCGTGCGCCTGCGCCTGCGCCCCATCATCATGACCTCGCTGGCCTTCTTGCTGGGCATTGCGCCGCTCACGCTGGCCAAAGGTGCCGGCGCCATCAGCCGCCAGACCCTGGGCTGGACGGTGCTCGGCGGAATGTTTGCTGCTACCTCGCTGGCCATTTTCATCGTGCCGGTGCTCTACGTCGTCATCACGCGCTTCGCCTACGGCAAGAAAAAGCTCGACGAGATGGAGAAAAACTACAAGCCCGATGAGGAGCACGGCGGCCACCACGCCGGGGAAAAAGGCCCCGCGCCGGAGCCCACGCCGGCCTAACCTGCCGCCCGCAAACGCACCGAAAATTGCTAAAAAAGCCCCTCTCCTTGCAGGGGCTTTTTTATTGCCCCGGCCGTTAGTAGCTTGGCTTAGTATTATTGCAGCGTTTTATTTTAACAGCTTCCAGCAAATGGGTACTTGGGGAAACAGCAATTTCGACAACGACATGGCGGCCGACTACGCCGCTGACTTTCAGGAAAACCCCAGCGAAACCACGCTGCTCGAAACCCTGAAAGCCGTGGCCGAAGAGGGCTACCCCGAGGCCGACGAAGCCAGCGAAGCCCTGGCCGCCGCCGAAATCATTGCCGCCGCCCTGGGCAAGGCCGTGCGCGGCTTCCCCGAAGACCTGCTGCTCAGCGCCCAGAACCTGCACCTCACCAGTCCGGAAACGGCCCAGCGGCTGGCCCGGCGGGCTATTAAAGCCATTATCAAAAAGTCGGAATTACAGGAAATAAAGGAAGAAGCCGGCGAATACGCCGACTGGGCGGCCGTGCAGGAAGGCCTGCTCGACCGCCTGGCCTGAAACCTGAAGCGCCGAAACGGGTTGCTAGGAAGTAGAACGGCAGTGGGCAGCTACTTAACAACCTGGACCGATGGGATTACTTGTGCTCGTTCGCCACGGCGAATCGACGGCTAACCTTGCGAACATATTTACCGGCTGGCTCGACGTGGCCCTGAGCCCCAGGGGCGACGAGGAGGCCCGGGTGGTGGCCGAGAAGCTGCGCGGCTACCACTTCGACGTGGCCTACAGCTCTACCCTCATCCGGGCCGAGCGTACGTTGGACATCATTGTGGCGCGGCCGGCCTGGGCCACTATTCCGGTGCACCACGTCGAGGCCCTGAAGGAGCGGATGTACGGCGACCTGCAAGGTTTGAACAAGGCTGAAATTGCCACCAAATACGGTCAGGAGCAGGTTGATATCTGGCGGCGCAGCTACGAGGTGGCTCCGCCCGGCGGCGAAAGCCTGCAGCAAACCCAGGCCCGCGCCGTGAAATTCTACGAAGCCGAGATTGTGCCCCAGCTGCGGGCCGGCAAGAACGTGCTCCTCGTGTCGCACGGCAACACGCTGCGCGGGCTGCGCATGTACCTGGAGCACCTCACGCCCGAGCAGGTGATGGCGCTGGAAATTGTGACCGGCGGCGTGCACGTTTACAAGTTCGATGAACAGATGAACATGGTGGAGTCGCAGAACCTGTAGCGCGGGCTTTCAGTCTGGGCACGGAGAAGCCGCGCACTGAAAGGCCGGGCTACTGCGCAACGCGGCGGCGCCGAACGGAGTAAGCGGGATAGTTCTTTTCTCCCACTGGCGCAAGCCGAAGCAAGCGCTGCATTCCACTTCATGGGTCCTCAATTCCTCTTCGCCACCGGCATCGAAAACAGCAACCCCACCATCCAGAACGGCCGGCATCGGGTGGATGAGATGGAAAAATGCGGCCACTACAAGCATTGGCAGCGCGATTTTGAGCTGGTGCAGGAGCTGGGCATCTGCTTTCTGCGCTACGGGCCGCCCATTCACACCACCTGGCTGGGGCCGGGCAGGTACGACTGGAGCTTTGCCGACGTGACGTTTCAGGACCTGCTGCGGCGCAACATTGCCCCCATCGTGGACCTGTGCCACTTCGGCGTGCCTGACTGGCTGGGCAACTTCCAGAACCCCGATTTTCCGGCGCTGTTCGGGCAGTATGCGCGGGCGTTTGCGCAGCGGTTTCCGTGGGTGCAGCTCTACACGCCGGTGAACGAGATGTACATCTGCGCGCAGTTTTCGGCCCGCTACGGCTGGTGGAACGAGCAGCTGAGCGGCGACCGGCCGTTTGTGAACGCGCTCAAATACATTGTGAAAGCCAACGTGCTGGCCATGCAGGCCATTCTGGAAATCCGGCCCGATGCCATTTTCATCCAGAGCGAGTCGTCGGAATATTTCCATGCCGAAAACCCGGCCGCCATCAAGCCCGCCGAGATTATGAACGCCGAGCGGTTTCTGTCGTTGGACCTGAACTACGGCCGCCGCGTGGACTCGGAGATGTATGAGTTTCTGCTCGACAACGGCATGACCCGCGAGGAATACCACTTCTTCCAGGGCAACAGCCTCAAGCACCACTGTGTGATGGGCAACGACTACTACCGCACCAACGAGCACCGCGTGCGGGCCGACGGCAGCACTTCTGCCTCGGGCGAAGTATTTGGCTACCACGTCATCACCAGCCAGTACCACGACCGCTACCGCCTGCCCGTGATGCACACCGAAACCAACCTCTGGCAGGGCCCCAACGGCGACGAAGCCGTGAACTGGCTCTGGAAAGAGTGGGCCAACGTGCTGCGCGTGCGCAACGACGGCGTGCCCATGATTGGCTTCACCTGGTACTCCCTCACCGACCAGGTGGACTGGGACACCGCCCTGCGCGAGCCCAACGGCAACGTGAATCCGCTGGGGCTCTATGATTTGGACCGCAACATTCGCCCCGTGGGCGCGGCCTACAAGCAGCTCATCACCGACTGGAACCAGGTGCTGCCCGCCCAAAGCGCCTGCCTGCAAGTGCCCATCGTGATGCCGCAGGAAAACAACAGCGACTGGGCCAAAGAGCACAAGGCCGACGTGAAAGCCGCCACCGCCGATAAATCGACCGAGCCGGCCAACGCTGCCCCGCAATCCTGATGCACATCACCTGAACATCAGGCACTTACCGTCTTGCTGCGCTTGGCGTGCCTGCTCCGCTACTCCTTACCCCCACACTTCATGCAAGCTCGATTTCAAGATAAAGTAGTCCTCATCACCGGGGGTGCCAGCGGCATCGGGCTGGCCGCCGCCCGACGCTTTGCCTCCGAAGGGGCCCGCGTGGTGCTTGCCGACTACAACCAGGCCAACCTCGACACGGCCACGCCCGACGTGAAAGCCGCCGGCGCGCCCGACGTGCTGGCCAGCCTTTGCAATGTATCCGACGAAAAGCAGGTAGAAGCCACCGTGGCCGCCACTTTGCAGCAGTTCGGCCGGCTCGACGTGGTGGTGAACAATGCCGGCCTCATGCAGTTCAAACCCCTGGAGGAGCTGACCGGCGACGACTGGCTGCGCATCCTGAATGTGGACCTGCTGGGCGCGTTTTACTTCACCAAGCAGGCCTTTCTGCACATGAAGCCGGGCGGCGCCATCGTGAACGTGGCCAGCGTGCACGCCGTGGAAACCAGCCCGCTGGTGGCACCCTACGCGGCGGCGAAAGCCGCCATGCTGTCCCTCACCCGCTCGTCCTCCTTGGAAGGCAAGCCGAAAGGCATCCGCAGCAACGTCATCCTGCCCGGCGCGATTGACACGCCCATGCTTTGGGACAACCCCAACGTGAAATCCGGCGTCGAAGTCATCGATAAAAACGACGTGGGCAAGCCCGAAGACGTGGCCGCCATCATCGCCTACCTGGCTTCGGATGATGCCGCCTTCGTGCAGGGTGCCGAAGTGCGCGTGGACGGCGGCCGGCTCGACCGGCTGTAGGTCCGGCTGGTCGTTTCCGGTTGATGCGACCACCAGAAAAGGCCCGTCAATAGCAAGTTGACGGGCCTTTTCTGGTGGTTATGCAGAGACCAGCTCGGCATAACGACCTGTTATTCGGCACGATGGGCTATTGCTTGCGACTTTTTTTGGGAGCGGCCATGGTACTGGCCGTGGCCGTGGACACGAGCTGGCCGTTGCGCACCACCACTTTGCCGTCTATTTCCACCGTGGCGTTGGCAATGGGGAAGCTGTAGCCGCCCGGTGCGCTGGTTTGCCCGCCATACAGGGCATTGGTGCCGGTGCCAATGTACACCGTGCCGGCGGCCGTGGTCGGGTAAAAGGCTTTTGCTTCGTCCGGCTTCATCACCGGGTTCAGCCCAATGGAAAAGCGGCCCACCTGCAGCGCCGAAGCGCCGTAAGCCGACATTTGCTTCTGAAAGGAATCGGCCCCCACGTCGGCGCGCACGTTTTCAAGCTGGCCGTTTTTCAGGTCGGCTTTGAAGCCTTTCAGGGGCTGGCCGTCGGCAATGGCATCGTTGGCGACGGCCAGCCGGCCCGTGGCCGACGTTTCCAGGCAGGTGCCGTAGAGCAGGCCGCCGGGCAGGCGCGCCGTGCGGTTGTAAATGAGCTTCTCCTGCTGGTCGGCGGCCGATACCACGCCGTCATCGGCGAAAACGGGCCGGCCGGCCAGGTCCACGGTGAGGTCGGTGCCGGCCGGCGAGGTGATGTGCATTTTCTTGCCCGTGGCAAGCAGCTGCTTCAGCTGCCCGGCCTGCACGGCAATGGCTGAATAGTCGGCCCCGATGCCGCCCCACATCATTTTCTCATACGCCGGGTAGTCGAGCTGCTGCGCCGCCGCGTAGCTTTTGCTGGGGTAGCTCACAAACACGCCCCGCAGCTTGCTGGCATCCAGCTTCTGATTTATGCCGGAAGCAGCCGCTACCTGGCCAAATCTGGTGCGGCGGGCCGGGCTCACATCGGCCACCACCGCGCGGCCGTCTTCCACGCCGGGCAGGGTGATGAGCACATCGGCCAGCAACAGCATGTCGTTGGCCTTGCTGGCCTGAATGGCGGCTTCGGGTGTTTCGGCATTGATGGTGTGCACCACTTTATCGGTGGTGAGCCACATGGTGGGCTGCCCGCCGGCGCGGGCTACTTCCACGGCCACGGCTTCCATGAGCGGCAGGGTGTGCTGGCCGCCGGTAATCACGACGGCGTCGCCGGACTTCACGCCGGCGGAGGTATTCACAATCTGCCTGGCCATCTGCTCGTAGTTCTGGCCGAAGGCCGAACCCGTTGACAAAAGCAGGCCCCAGACGCAGGCCATTGGTATACGTTTTTTCAACATGACAACAGGGATTAAGTGGGTAAGAATGACCAGCGCTCCAACCGGCCTGAGTCTACCAGCTCCTCAGCCCCGCAACAGGCCCAGGCAGCTGATTATCAGTCTGGCCAGTGAAGGCGCTGTTTGATTGCCAATGTTACAACTAATTATATTAAGTATAGATTTTTTTGCATAAAATACAAAAAACAGGCGCTATTGCAGTGTTGTGGTTATCGCCGGAAATTCGGCATGAGCGTTGCAATAGGCCACTTTACCGGGTTATGTCGCCGGGCTTATTTTGCCATGAAAAATCGTATTCTGGTCGTTCTGCTCCTGCTGCTGGCGGGCTCCTTCAGCGCTTCGGCCCAAATCCGCCTGTCCGACCTCAAAAACATTCTCACCAGGCCCGCCGGCACCAGCGGCACGAGCAGCAAAGCAGGCGGCCTGAGCAGCAGCGAAGCCGCCAGCGGCCTCAGGGAAGCTTTGCTGCAAGGCATTGGCAAGGGTGCCGACCAGGCCTCGCAAACCGACGGCTTCTACCTCAACCGCCTCATCCGCATCCCCTTTCCGCCCGATGCCCAGCGCGTGGCCACCACGCTGCGCAGCGTCGGTCTGGGCAGCCAGGTCGACAAGTTTGAGTTGAGCCTGAACCGGGGCGCGGAGGATGCCGCCAAAAGCGCCAAGCCCATTTTCATCTCGGCCATCAAAAGCCTCACGTTTTCGGATGTCTGGAACATCCTGACGGGCCAGAAGGACGCCGCCACGCAGTTTCTGAAGCGCACCACCAGCAGCCAGCTCACCACGGCCTTCGCGCCCATCATGCAGCGCAGCCTCGACCAGGTGGGCGCCACGCGCTACTACACCCAGCTGGCTACCACTTACAACCAGCTGCCGCTGGTGCAAAAGGTGCAGCCCGACCTCAACCAGTATGCCACCGGCAAAGCCGTGGATGGCTTGTTCACCCTCATCGCGCAGGAGGAGGCCAACATCCGCGAGAACCCGGTGGCCCGCACCACCGAGCTGCTGCGCCGCGTGTTTGGCAGCCGCAGCTAATAAGGCCGGCATGACGGGCCTGCTACCTCTGAAACGACCCGAAATAGTGGCGTATGTTTGCGGCCCCCAAACCGCAACCATACGCCACTTTTTATGCCCGCTCTCCTCATCCGCAGCCTTGCCGAACTAGAACAACACGCCGGCCAGGAGCTGGGCACGTCGGACTTCCACACCATCACGCAGGAGCAAATCAACCAGTTTGCCGCCGCCACCCTCGATTTCCAGTGGATTCACACCGATGCCGAGCGGGCCGCTACCGAGTCGCCCTTCAAGGCCACCATTGCCCACGGCTACCTCACGGTGTCGCTCCTGCCCTACCTCTGGCAGCAAATTGTGACCATCGAGAACCTGAAAATGCAGGTGAACTACGAAATCGAGTCGCTCCGCTTCAACCAGGCCGTGACGGTGAACAGCGCCGTGCGCCTGCACGCCAAGCTGCTCTCCGTAGCCAATCTGCGCGGCATTGCCAAAACCCGCATCGAGGTGACGCTGGAGATTGAAGGCCAGAAAAAGCCGGCTTACTCGGGCGTGATTACGTTTTTATACCACTTCCAGGGTTAGAGAAAAACCGTCATGCCGAGCGCAGCCGAGGCATCTCGCGTGCCAGAGTAACTCAATCAATGAGTTTACTTCCTGCACGCGAGATGCCTCGGCTGCGCTCGGCATGACGGTTTTTTACTGCTCACATTTCCTCCGGCACCTCATCCCCAGCATAAACCGGCTCCATATCCTGCTCTTCCTCCTCGGTAAACAGCCGCGAGCGAATGAGAAAGCGCACGCCGAGCGGGATTTCCAACGAGAAGCTGGCGCCCCGGCCCTTCACCACGTCCACGGTGAGCTGGGTATGTTTCCAGTACTCGAACTGGCTGGCGCTTATGAAGAAGTCGCAGCCGTGGATGCGGCCCAGCCACACGTCGTTGCCGCCCACCCGAAACTCGCCCTTGGCGAAGCACATGGGCGAGGAGCCGTCGCAGCACCCGCCGCTCTGGTGAAACATGAGCGGGCCGTGCTCGTCGCGGAGCAGGTCGATGGTGGCTTCGGCGGCGGTGGTGACGAGGACGCGGGGTGTGGACATGGGTGGGACTGGTTGGGGATTACTGTTTTCGGCGAAATGTGTAGGTAATGCCCGTCCGGTCTTCACGCACCAGTACCTCTTTATCGGGTGCGATGGTGTTGGAGCCAGGGCGGCTCAGCCACTGATACGACAGTTGCCGGCTGGCATCCCAGTAATAGTGGCGGTTGCCAGCGCTGGCAATGCTTCTTTGCGCAGCATTCGGCATGCGGTCGGTTTTCGGCGGCTCATCAAACGGCGTAGCCTCGGGCAGCGCTGCAAATTTTTCCGTTTTCCAGTTCGGGTTTTTGGCGCCGGGAACTGGCAATAGTTGGGCATGAGCGGCAGTAGCACCGCCACACAACAAGAGGAGCACGAACAAACCTTTCATAGAACTAGCGTAATAGTTTCTCATCAAGACGCACAGCTTGAAAAAAGGATGCTTACTAGCCTAAAAAACAGAGCGTCATATCGAGCGAAGTCGAAGCATCTCGCGAACCATCACTAATCCGGGCGATTGGATTACTGCTGCACGCGAGATGCTTCGACTGCGCTCAGCATGACGTTCTTTCAACGTCAGCTAGCTGGTTCAACCCCTAGAAGAAGCCCAGCTTCTGCTGGCTATAGCTGATGAGCATGTTCTTGTTCTGGCGGTAGTGCGAGAGCATCATCTTGTGGTTTTCGCGGCCGAAACCGGAGGCTTTGTAGCCGCCGAAGGGCGCACCGGCGGGGTAGTCGTGGTAGCAGTTCACCCACACGCGGCCGGCTTCGATGGCGCGGGGCACTTCGTACAGCTCGTGGGCGTCGCGCGTCCACACGCCGGCGCCGAGGCCGTAGAGCGTATCGTTGGCAATTTCGATGGCTTCCTCCACGGTTTTGAAGGTTGTCACGGACACCACCGGGCCGAAGATTTCCTCCTGGAAAATCCGCATCTTGTTGTGGCCCCGGAACATGGTGGGCTGAATGTAGTAGCCCTCGGCCAGCGCGCCGTCGGCCTGCGAGTAAGCGTCGCCCCCCACCAGTACCTCGGCCCCTTCGGCCTTGCCGATTTCGAGGTAGCTCAGGATTTTCTCGAACTGGTCGTTCGAGGCCTGGGCGCCCATCATCGTGTTCATATCGAGCGGGTTGCCGAGTTTAATGGCTTTCACGCGCTCGATGACGCGGGCAATGAAGTCGTCGTAAATGTCTTCGTGCACGAGCATGCGCGAGGGGCAGGTGCAGATTTCGCCCTGGTTGAGGGCAAACATCACGGCGCCTTCGATGGCTTTGTCGAGGAAGTCATCGTCGGCATCCATCACGCTCTTGAAGAAGATGTTGGGCGACTTGCCGCCCAGCTCCATCGTCACGGGAATGAGGTTTTCGGCGGCGTACTGCATGATGAGGCGGCCGGTGGTCGTTTCGCCCGTGAACGAAGCCTTCTGGATGCGCGGCGACGAGGCCAGCGGCTTACCGGCTTCCAGCCCGAAGCCGTTCACCACATTTATCACACCGGCGGGCACCAGGTCCTGAATCAGCTCCATGAGCACCATGATGCTGGCGGGGGTTTGCTCGGCGGGCTTCATCACCACGGTGCAGCCGGCCGCAATGGCCGGGGCCAGCTTCCAGGTGGCCATCAGCAGCGGGAAATTCCAGGGAATAATCTGGCCGATGACGCCCAGCGGCTCGTTGATGTTCATCGACACCGTGGTCGAGTTCAGCTCGGTCACGTTGCCTTCCTCGGCGCGAATCACGCTGGCGAAGTAGCGGAAGTGGTCGATGACCAGCGGCAGGTCGGCGTAAGTGGTTTCGCGGATGGCCTTGCCGTTCTCCACGCATTCCACGGCGGCGAGGTGGGCGAGGTTTTCCTCGATGCGGTTGGCAATTTTATTGAGGATGTTGCTGCGCTCGGTGGCCGAGGTTTTGCTCCAGGTTTTGAAGGCTTCGTGGGCGGCATCGAGGGCTAAGTCGATGTCTTCCCTGGTGCTGCGGGCTACTTTGGTGAATACTTTGCCGTCGATGGGCGACGGGTTGTCAAAGTACTGGCCCTTCACGGGCGCCACCCACTTGCCGCCGATGAAGTTGTCGTAATGGTTTTTGAACTGGGGGCGGGCCACCACGGTGGTGGTTTCTTCGAGGGTTTCAGCCATGGCTTTTTTGGATGGGAATTAGGTGAAATGGAAACGATGTAAAGGTCCCTTTCTCCCGGGCCGGCTGGTTGTGGTATTATCGCAAAGAGTGCGGAAATTGTCGCAACTTGCTACCCCATCCCCGTGTTGGGAGTGTGTGCTCCCTCACCAACCGCGTTTCACTCATGCCCACCCGCGTCCACCTGCCCGCCGCCGTTGCTCCGCTCGCCCTCGAACGCCTGCATTCTTTGGTTGAGAACCGGACCGTGTATAACCTGGAAGGCTTCGAGCTCAACGTGTTCGAAACGCACCGCGCCGCCCACCGCGTGCCCCTGCGCCTCGAAGGACTGGCCCTGACTACCATGCTGCGCGGCAAGAAAGTGATGCACCTGCCCGGCCGCGAAGCCTTCGACTACCTGCCCGGCGAGTCGGTGGTGGTGGACAAGGACGAGCTGATGGAAATCGACTTCCCCGATGCCTGCCTGTGCCAGCCCACCCAGTGCCTGGCCGTGGCCATCGCGCCCGACACCATCCGCCACACCGTGGATTTGCTGAACGAGCGCTACCCCAAAGCCGAACCCCACCAGCCCTGGGCCATCGAAGGCCCCGAGTACGCCCACCTCACCAACACGCCCGAGCTGACCGATACGCTGGGCCGCCTGGTGGCCGTGTCGCGCGCTTCGGATATCAATAAGGACGTGCTGGCCGGCTTCACGCTGCAGGAACTGCTGGTGCGCCTGATGCAGACGCAGGCCCGCCAGCTCATTTTTCACGATTATGCCCGGCACCTCACCACGCACCGCTTTGCCGCCGTGGTGGGCTACATCAAGGACCACCTTTCCGAGAATCTCACCATCGATAAGCTCAGCGCGCTGGCCTGCATGAGCAAGGCCACGTTCTTCCGCGTGTTCAAGCGCGAGTTCGGCCTCACGCCGGTGGAGTTTATCATCCGCGAGCGGCTGGCTGAGGCCAAGCGCCTGCTGCGCCACCCGCTGGCCAGCGTGGCGGAGGTGTGCCTACGGGCGGGGTTTAATAACCTGTCGTACTTCCAGGCGCTGTTTAAGAAGTACGAGGGCATGACGCCGGGGGCGTACAAGAAAGATGTAGCGCGGACTTTGTAGTCCGCGTTCCGGTGTCATCCACCAATCGTTGTAACAGCGTAGGGACGCGGACTACAAAGTCCGCGCTACAGTTAAAACACCACGCTATACGGGGCATCGGCCAGGCCGCGCAGGTCCTCGTGCAGGTCCACGCCCAGGATTTCGTGCACGTTGGCGCGGATGCGGTTGGAAATCTGGGTGAGGGGCAGGTCGTTGCTGTCTTTGCCGAAAGGGTCTTCGATTTCGTCGCCAATCATCTCCACGCCCAGCAGCGCGTAGGCCCCGAACATGGTGATGGGCACGGTGAGCCACTCGTAAGAGTCGAGCAGGTTGAAGGGCATGATGAGGATGAACACCGAGATGAAACCCTTGATGAAATAGCTGTAGGAGAAGGGAATGGGCGTGGCTTTGATGCGCTCGCAGGCGCCGGCCACGTCGAGCAGCGCTTCGTGGTGGCGCTGCAGGGTGAGCAGGTGCGTGGGCAGAATCCGCTCCTCGCGCAGCAGCGCTTCGTAGAATTGCTGAAGCAGCGCGGCCAGGCGCGAAGGGACGTGCCGAACGGTTTGCAGGTGCTCGATGAAGCCAGGCTCGACGGCTTCCAGCTTTTCGAAGCGGACGCCGCTGCGCAGGTGGCCATCCAGCGCAATGGGGAAGTTGGAAAGCAGGCGGGCGAGGTAGGCGCGGGTGGCGTAGTCGTCGGCGGGCAGGCGGGCGTGGAGCAGCACGGCCAGGTTGCGGCAGTTGTTCACGAGCTGGCCCCAGAGGCGGCGGCCTTCGTAAAACCGGTCGTAGGCGGTGTTGGTGCGGAAGGCCAGCAGCAGGCTGAGCAGAATGCCCAGAAAGGAGAAAAACTCCTTGTCCACGGCCACATTGATGGTATCGAACCGGATGACCAAGGCCGTGACCACGGCGGCGTAGAGCCCCACCCACAGCACCCGTTTCAGCAGCAGGCGGATAACGCCGGAGGCGCGCAGGTGGCGCAGGGCCTCCCACCAGTCGGTCGATTTATAGACAATCATGCGGAGCAGGCGGCCGTCGGTTAGGGACGGGCCGGGCGAAATTACGCTCATCCTCGCAGCACAGGCTTCCGCTTGCGTAGCGTCCGATGCTTCAGCGGTGTGCTGCGAGGGGCTAATGCATGTTGCGCTTCTCGATGGCTTTGTTGAACGCCTCCACAAACGCCTCCCCTATCGGAATCACGTCCGCGCCCATGTAGATGCGGTTTTTGCGGATGGAATCGATGTGGGCCAGCGCCACGATGTAGGACCGGTGCACGCGCACAAAATCGGTGGCGGGCAGGCGCTCCTCGAAGGCTTTGAGGGAGTTGAGCGTGAGCAGCGGGCGCGGGGCGGCGGCGAAGATTTTCACGTAATCCTTCAGGCCTTCGAGGTAGCGGATTTCGCGCAGGCTCACGCGCTGGGAGTGGTAGTCGGCCTTCACAAAAATGTAGTCTTCGGGCGGGGCGGGTGCGGCGGCCGCAGCCGCTTCGGGGCGGGTGGCGAGGCGGTCCTGGGCGCGCTGCACGGCCTGCACAAAGCGGTCGAAGGCAATGGGCTTCAGCAGGTAGTCGAGCGCATTGAGGGCAAAGCTTTCCACGGCAAACGACTCGTAGGCCGTGGTGAAGACGACCAGGGCCTCGGGCCGCAGGCTGCGCACAAACTCCACGCCGGTGAGGTCGGGCATCTGGATGTCGAGGAAAATGACATCGACCGGCTCGCGGCGCAGCACTTCGTGCGCCTCCAGGGCGCTGCGGCAGGTGCCCACCAGCACCAGGCCGGGCACCCGCGCCACGAAGCTGGCCAGCAGCCGCAGGGCCAGCGGCTCGTCGTCAACTAACAGGCAGCGGAGCATGGTCGAAGGTGAGGGTGAGGGTGGCGGTGAAGTCGGTTTCGGTGCGGGCCAGGCCCAGGGTGTGGCGGCCGGGGTAGAGCAGCCGGAGGCGCTGCCGCACGTTCTGGAGGCCCACGCCGCCCACGGGCGTGGCGCCGGCGGGCGCGGCCGGCGCGGCAGCAAATACGCGGTTGCGCACGGTGAACGTCAGGCCGTCGTCGTCCACGCGCAGGTGCAGGCCGATGGCCGACGGGTGCTGGAAGCTGATGCCGTGCTTGAAGGCATTCTCCACGAAGGGAATAAGCAGCATGGGCTCGATGAGGTGGCCGTGCGGGTCGCCTTCGATGGTGAAGCGGATGGGCACCTGGTCGGCATCGAGGCGCAGGCGCTGCAGGTCGGTGTAGGTGCGCAGGTGCTCGATTTCGTGGGTGAGCGGCACGCGGGGCGCGTGGGCTTCGTAGAGCATGTAGCGCATCAGGTGCGAGAGCTTGAGGATGGCGGCGGGCGCGTCGTCGCTCTTGAGCTCGGCCAGGGAATAGACGTTGTTGAGGGTGTTGAACAGAAAATGCGGGTTCACCTGCGACTTGAGGAAGGCCAGCTCGGCGGCCAGCTGGTCGCTGTGCAGCTGCTTGCGCACTTCCTCGCTCTGCAGCCACTCGCCGGTGATGCGCAGGGCGCTGCTCACTATCCACGTGAGGGCCAGGGCCACAAACACCATCTGGAGCGGGTGGTAGGCCGCCAGCCGGGCCGGGTGCTCCGGCTTGGTAATGACCCCGAAGTGCCGCAAAATCATCGGCATGGCAAACCCTACCCCAATGAACACCACCAACGCGAAGTAGCCCGCAAAGCGCCGCCGCGCCAGCAGCCGCGGTATCAGCACCCAGTAGTTGAGGTAGAAAAACCCCGCCAGCAGGCCCAGCGGAAACAAAATACGCAGCACCCGCCAGCTAAACTTCACCTCCACCCCCAGCCCCAGCTGCACAAACCCAACCACCAGCACTGCCAGCGCCAGCCACACGGCCACGTGAATGAGCACGCGCAACACCCGGGGCTGAAAGACGGTGAGTATCATGGGTGATTGGAAGGGATGAAGTGAACGGTCATGCTGCGCGCCGCCGAAACCGCTCTACCGCGTAAGTAATCGATGGGCAACAAAGCGGTAGAGATGCTTCGGCGGCGCTCAGCATGACCGTTCCTTTTTGCTTTTACGCCCCAACCGCCCAGCCACTACAGCGCCGGGACAATGATGCTGCGCTGCCGCCGCGTGTGGGCGCTGAAGTACCCCAGCACGCCGCCGCTGAAATTCGATTTCGGGTTGGCGGGTGAGGCGGTGGCCATGCCGCCGCCCTGCAGGGTCAGGTTGAGGGTGCGGAAATATTCGTAGGTATCGGCGTCCACGTTCTGCATTTCCACGCGCAGGCTGTCGCCGGTGGCCAGCTTGTCGGCATCGTCGGAGCTGCCGCCGCCGCCGCCGCCCGCGCCCAGGCCCCGGTTGTTGGGCTTGCCGTCGGTGAATTCATCGTTTTGCAGGAAGAGGGCCTTGTTCAGGCGGCCGTTGCGGTATTGCCGGAACACGTAGTAGTTGCGCACGCCGGCCGGGTCCAGGAATTCGGGCAGCGCCTGAATGCTGGTGCCAATGGGTGCTTTCTGGGCGCGCAGGCCGGCGAAGGGCACGGCCGTCGGCATGGCGGACGTGGCCACGTAGGCCTGGCCTTCCACCTCCACGCGCAGGGTGTAGCGGCGGCCGGTCTGGCCCCGCACGGTGCGGCCCTGGTACTGGCCGGGCGTGCTGGTTTCGACCAGGGTTTCGAGGCCGCCCGCGTCGTCGCTCAGCGTGACCACGGCCCCGCTCACGGCCGGGAAGGTGTTGGTCTGGGTGTAGCTCACGCTCCGCGAAATCAGCACGGTGCAGGGGTGGCCGTCGTCGGCCAGGTTGCCTTCAATGGCCAGCTGCGGGGCGGTTTCCTTGAGGTCGAGGGTGATGACCTTCTGGCAGGACGTGGCCAGGAGCAGCAGGGCGGCGAAGGCGAGAAAATGGGCAGGCTTCATGGAGAAAATCAGAACGTCATGCTGAGCTTGCCGAAGCATCTCTACCACGAGAGTAAAATCAGTCGATTGAATTAGTGGCGCGGTAGCGATGCTTCGGCAAGCTCAGCATGACGTTCCGCAGGTATTGAATCGGTCTTAAAACTCAAAGTTGTACGTGGCCGACGGCACCATCTTAAACAGGGCCGTTTGCAGGGCCTGGGTGCGGCTGGGGTCGTCGGGCACGGTTTCGAAGGTGATGCTGTAGGGGTTTTCGCGGCCCAGCACGTTGTAGATGGAGAAATTCCAGCTGTGGTGGAAGCGCTTGCCTTCCTGGCGGGGCTTCTCGAAGGTGGCCCCCACGTCGAGGCGGCGGTAGCCGGGCAGGCGGTCGGCGTTGCGCGGGCCGTAGAGGCTCACGGCCTGGCCGGCCACGTAGTATTTGCCCACGGGGTAGGTCACGGCGTTGCCGGTGCTGGCCACGAAGGTGCCCGAGAAGCTCCATTTCGGGCTGAAGTCGTACACGGCCACCACCGACACGTCATGGGGCCGGTCCTGGCGGGCATTGAACCAGCTGCCGCGGTTGATTTCGGCAAACTGGCGCTCCGATTTGCTGAGCGTGTAGCCCACCCAGCCGGTGAGGCGGCCGGTTTCCTTTTTCAGCAGCAACTCCACCCCATACGCGCGGCCCTTGCCGTAGAGCAGCGTGCTTTCCACGTCCTGGTTGCCGCGCAGCTGGGTGCCGTCGCGGTAGTCCACCTGGTTTTGCAGCCACTTGTAGTACACCTCGGCCGAGAAGGAATAGTCCTGGTTTTTGCCCAGCTTGCGGAAGTAGCCGGCCGAAAGCTGGTCGGCCAGCTCGGGCTTCACGTTGAGCGTGGTGGGCACGTACAAATCGGTGGGCGACGACGAGGCCGAGTTGCTGAGCAGGTGCAGGTTCTGCACGTTGCGGGCGTAGCCGATTTTCAGGGCCGTATGGGCCGTGGCCTGGTAGCTGGCGGCAAAGCGCGGCTCCAGGTTGAAGTAGGTTTTGATGAACTCGCCCGCGCCGTAGTGCGTGGTGCTGACCACCGTGCCGGCGGTGTTGTAGGTGGAGTAGTCGCCGGCGCCCAGCAGGCTGAACTCGCTCAGGCGCAGGCCGGTGGTGAAGTCCAGCTTCTCGGTCAGGGCCCACTCGTGCGAGGCATAGGCCGCCGTTTCGAGCGAGTGGTTGGTTTTGTCGGCCGTGGCGTTCACGGCCGCATCGGCGGCGGCCGTCACGTGGCCCGGCGTGATGGTGTGGTAGATGCCCTGCACCCCGAAGCGCAGCGTTTGCGTCGCGCTGGGCGAATACTCGAAATCCTGCTTCAGGTTGAAGTCCATGATTTTGGAATCGATGCTGAAATCCAGGTCGTTGCTCTTGATTTTAATCTGGTAGCTGTACTTGCTGTAGATGAGCGAGGTGTTCGAAAACAGCTTGTCGGTGAACAGGTGGTTGAAGCGCAGCGTGGCCGTCTGGTTGCCGTAGTTGTTGCCGAAGCTCTGGATGCCCAGCACGTCGCGCCCCAGGTAGCCCGAGAAGTAGAGGCGGTTGCGGTCGTTGAGCGTGTAGTTGGCCTTGGCGTTGAAATCGTAGAAGTAGAGGCTGGCGCTCTTGGTGGTCGGGTTCGACGACAAGCCCAGGAAAACGTCGGCATACGTGCGCCGGCCCGTCACCAGAAACGAGCCCTTGTCCTTCACCAGCGGCCCTTCCAGGGCCAGGCGCGAGGCAATGAGCCCGATGCCGCCGCTGCCGTGCAGCTGCTGGTTGTTGCCGTCCTTCATCTTGATGTCGACCACCGACGAGAGCCGCCCGCCGTACTGCGCCGGCATGCCGCCCTTGAACACGGTCAGGTCCTTGATGGCGTCGGAGTTGAAGGTGGAAAAGAAGCCCAGCAGGTGCGAGGCGTTGTACACGGGCGCCTCGTCGAGCAGAATCAGGTTCTGGTCCACGTTGCCGCCGCGCACCGAAAAGCCGCTGCTGCCCTCCCCCGCCGTTTTGATGCCCGGCAGCAAGGTCAGGGTTTTGATGACGTCTTTCTCGCCAAACAGCACCGGCACCTTGGCAATCTGCTTCATGTCGAGCGTTTCGACGCCGGCCTGGGCCTTGCTGATGTTGGCCTGGCCGCTGCGGCCGGTCACCACCACCTCGTTCAGCTCCTGGCCGCCGGGGCTCAGCCGGAAGTCGAGCCGCTGGCTTTTCTCCAGCGTGACTTTGCGCGGCTGGGCCTTGTAGCCCACGAACGTGGCCTCCACCGTGTAGGTGCCGGCCGGCAGCGTGAGGGTGTAGAAGCCGTAGGCGTTGGCCGCCGTGCCGGTGCCCGGCAGCTCCACAATGCGGATGGACGCGCCGGTCAGGTCCTCGCCCGTGCCCGCGTCCTTGATGGTGCCGCTGATGGTGACGCGGCCCTGCGCCTGCACCAGCTGCGGGCCGGCGCTCAGCAGCAGCACCGCGCCGGCCCCAACGACCGGCCGCCGGAGCAGCTCACGAAACAATAGAACAACCGATGAGGACGGGGTACGCGCTGACTTCATGTCCCAAACTTACCGCCGCCCGTCAGCGCCGGGCCGTTTTATTCTACAACCGCCGATAAAAAATAGATGAATACGGAAGGCCGCAGCCCCGAAGAAAAGCTGTTTTCGGCCGCGTGGGCAGCCGCGTTACGTCAACATGAAATTTTCGCAACCGGCCGGTTTTTGCAGCCAGACAGCAGTGGCGCCGGCTGTTCCACGCAGGCTTGCGCGGGGTTTTCAACATTGCCGGGCACAACAGCCAGAACCTTTGGGCCAAAAAGTTGCGTACCGCCAAGCTGACTTCCAGCCATGCCTTCTTCCAACAACCAAGCCGCCCGGCTCGACCTGGCCCACGACCCCAAGCGCGGCAGCATCCGGGCACTGCGGGCGCTCAATTTCTTCGTGGCCGACGTGCAGAACGGCATGGGGCCCTACATGGCGCTGTTTCTGCAGGCCAGCGTGGGCTGGAACCCGGCCCAGATTGGCTCGGCGCTGGCGGCCGGCAACATTGCCCAGGTGCTGGCCCAGGCCCCGGCCGGGGCCCTCATCGACCGCCTCCGCCAGAAGCGCGCCCTGCTGCTGGGCGGCATCGCGCTGATAGCGCTGGCCGTGCTGGCCACGGCTTTTTTCACGCTGAAGCCCGTGGTGATGGGCGGCCAGGCACTGATTGGGGTGGCGGGGGCCGTGTTTCCGCCCTGCCTGGCGGCCATTGCGCTGGGGCTGGTGGGCCGCGCCCGGTTCGACCAGGCGCAGGGCACCAACCAGGCTTTCAACGCGGCGGGCAACATGTTTGCGGCGCTGGTGCTGGGCGCGGTGGGCTACTATTTCAACCTGCGCTGGATGTTCTACCTGGTGGGCGCGCTGTGCGTGGGGGCGGCGCTGTGCGTGGCCCGCATCAGGGCCGATGACATTGATTTCGACCTGGCCCGCGGGGCCGACCAGAACGAAGTGTGCGGCGATGACGCCCCCCACGAAAAGGCCCCGGCAGCGCCCGGTGGCAGCCTCTGGGACGCGCTGCGCGAGCTGCTCGCCTGCTTCCGCGACTTGCTGCGGCAGAAGCCGGTGGTGGTGTTTCTGGTGTCGGCCGTCATCTTTCACTTTGCCAACGCGGCCATGGTGCCCCTCGTGACGCAGCTGCTGGGGCGTGGCGTGGGCCCCCGGCAGGCCGTGCTGTACACGTCGGGCTACATGCTGGCCTCGCAGCTGGTGTTTCTGGTGGTGGCAGCCGCCAGCGGCCGGCTGGCCGGCAGGCTGGGGCGCAAGCCGCTGTTCCTGTTCGGGTTTGCGGCGCTTGCCCTGCGCGGGGTGCTCTACACACTCAGCCACCACCCGGCTGCGCTCATTGCCGTGCAGTGCATGGACGGGCTGGGCGCGGGCATCTTCGGGGTGGTGGGCGTGCTCATCATCGCCGACCTCACGCGGGGCACCGGGCGCTTCAATGCCGCGCAGGGCGCCATTGCCACGGCCCAGGGCATTGGCGCGTTTCTGAGCAATTCGGTGGCCGGCTTCCTGGCCAAAAGCCAGGGCGACAACTTCACTTTTCTCGTGCTGGCGGGCATTGCGGCGGCCGGCCTGGTGTTTTTCTGGGCCCTGATGCCCGAAACCCTCAAGCCGGCAGCGCAGGCCCCGGCGGGGCAGCTCGGGCAGAGCTAAAAACCGCGCGATTGACCGGAGCCAGACGCCTTTGCGCCGGCCGGCCCGCAACCATCGCCCGGCCGGCCGGTTGAGTAGCCTGATGCCATCGGGCCGGCAGGCTCCCTTCTTCATGTCTGATACTCCCCTTTCCGTTTCTGTCTCTTCCCCCCCGGCCCGCGCCGCCGCGCCGCGCATCGATGCCGCGCTGGTCTGGCTCATGGCCCTCACCTGCGGGCTGGTGGTGGCCAATATCTACTACAACCAGCCGCTGCTGGCCGCCATCGGCCGCACCTTTCACCTGAGCGACAGCAGCGCCAGCCTCGCGGCCACCGCCACCCAGATTGGCTACACCACGGGGATGCTGTTTGTGGTGCCGCTGGGCGATATGCTGGAGCGCAAGCGCCTGATGCTGCTCATGCTGCTGGGCGCGGCGGCCTGCCTGGCGCTGGCGGCCTTTGCGCCCAGCTTTGCGGTGCTGGCCGGGGCCAGCGTGCTCATTGGCATCTGCTCGGCGGTGCCGCAGCTGCTGCTGCCCATGGCCGCGCACCTCGCCCCGGAGACCGACCGGGGCCGCATCGTGGGCCGCATCATGAGCGGGCTGCTGATTGGGATTCTGGCCTCGCGCACCATCAGCGGCTACGTGGGGGCGCACCTGGGCTGGCGGGCCATGTTCGAAATCGCGGCCGGGCTGATGCTGGCCCTGCTGGCCCTGCTGGCCTGGCGCCTGCCGCAGGACCGGCCCAATTTCGCGGGCAGCTACGCAACGCTTATGAAATCCATCCTGACCCTGACGCGGGAGCAGCCGGCCCTGCGCCGCTCGGCCGTGGTGGGCGGGCTGCTGTTTGCCGCCTTCAGCGTGTTCTGGACCACGCTGGCGTTTTTTCTGGAAGGTCCCAGCTACGGCTACGGCTCCGATGTGGCCGGCTTTTTCGGGCTGATTGGGGCGGTGGGCGCGCTGGCCGCGCCGCTGGCCGGCAAGGCCGCCGACACGCGCGGGCCGGACTTTGCCATCGGCGTGGGCATTGGGCTGGCGCTGGCTTCCTACGCCGTGCTGGGCCTGACCGGCTACCACCTGGCCGGCCTGGTGCTGGGCGTGATTCTGCTGGATGTGGGCGTGCAGGCGGCGCACATCTCCAACCAGACCAAGATTTTCTCGCTGGTGCCCGAGGCCCGCAGCCGCCTCAACACCGTGTACATGACCGGCTATTTCACGGGCGGCTCCATCGGCTCGGTGGCCGGCGGGCTGGCCTGGACGCACGGTGGCTGGCCGGGCGTGTGCGTGCTGGGCGCGGCCTTCGCCGGCGGGGCGTGGCTGGTGAGCCGGTTCTACGGGCGCGGGTAGCCGGGCGGCTGCCCGGCTACCCGTTTTCATTCCGCTCGTCCTGCAGCGCCGATATGCCGCGCCTCGGTGGCGGCGAAGTGCCTGCTGAGCTAACAGCCTACTCCATCTCCGCCAGGCGGGCCAGACACGCTTTCAAGCTGGTGCGCCAGTGCGGAATGGCAATGCCCAGCTGCGTTTTGGCCTTGGTCTTGTCCATCACCGAGAAGGCGGGGCGGGCGGCTTTGGTGGGGTACTCGGCGGTGCGTATGGGCATGGTTTTCACCGCAATATCGCTCAGCTCGAAGATGGCCGTGGCAAAATCGTACCACGAGGTCAGGCCCTCGTTGCTGTAGTGGTAGAGGCCGAACTGCTGGCTGCCGGTTTCGATGAGGTGCAGGATGAGGCCGGCCAGGTCGATGGCGTAGGTGGGCGTGCCCACCTGGTCCCAGATGATGCGCAGCTCGTCGCGCTCGCGGCCCAGCTTGCGCATGGTTTTCACGAAGTTGGCGGCAAACTCGGAGTAGAGCCAGCTGGTGCGCAGCGTGAAATAGCGCTCGGTGAGGCCGGGAATCACCTGCTCGCCTTCGAGCTTGGTGAGGCCGTAGACGCCGATGGGCGCGGCGGCATCGGTTTCGGTCAGGGGCTCGTTGCCGGTGCCGGCAAACACGAAATCGGTGGAAATCTGGATGAGGACGGTGCCGTGCTGGCCGCAGAGGCGGGCCAGGTTTTCCACGCCGTCGCGGTTCACTTTGCGGGCAATTTCCACCTCGTCCTCGGCCTTGTCCACGGCCGTATAGGCGGCGCAGTTGATGACGTAGGCCGGGCGGTGCTCCTCAAACAGTGCGGCCAGGCCGGCGGGGTTCAGGATGTTGGCCTGCTCCTCGGGCAAAAAAATCAGCCCGGGGGTGTGGCGCTGCTGCGCGACGTGGGCCAGGCACTGCCCCAGCTGCCCGGAGGCCCCAAAAATCAAGGTATTGCTCATAATTGCTCAGGCTGCATTTCGGGCCGCAAGTTAGAGCCAATTGAAATGGCAATGAATGGCGGTTGGGCGGCGCGGCTTAATTTGCTGGGGCGTACTTCGTCTCGTCCCCGCTCCTCCTTTTTCCTGCTATGAAATTTCTGGTTATCCTGCTCGGCCTGCTGGCGCTGCGGCCCGCTACGGCCGGGGCCCAAAGCCTTTCCAAAGTCTGGGTGCCCGATTTGGGCAACGGCACCTACAAAAACCCGGTGCTCTACGCCGACTACTCCGACCCCGACGTGGTGCGCGTGGGCGACGACTTCTACCTCACTTCCTCCAGCTTCAACTGCGTGCCGGGCCTGCAGATTCTGCACTCCAAAGACCTGGTGAACTGGACCATTATCGGGGCGGTGTTTGCCGCCCAGCCGCCGCTGGCCCGCTACGCCACGCCCCAGCACGGCAACGGCGTGTGGGCCCCCGCCATCCGCTACCACAACCAGGAATTTTATATTTACTACCCCGACCCTGACCTGGGCATCTTCGTCACGAAGGCCAAAAACGCCGCCGGGCCGTGGTCGGAGCCCGTGTGCGTGAAGAAGGCCCGGGGCTGGATTGACCCCTGCCCGCTCTGGGACGAGGACGGCAAGGCCTACCTCGTGCACGGCTTCGCGGGCTCGCGGGCGGGCATCAAGAGCATTCTGGCTGTGAGCCCGATGAGCGCCGACGGCCAGCACCTCACCGGCCCCGACGCGCTGGTGTTCGACGGCCACCCCAGGCAGCCCACCCTCGAAGGGCCGAAGTTTTACAAGCGCAACGGCTACTACTACATTTTTGCGCCGGCCGGCGGCGTGAGCACCGGCTGGCAGCTGGTGCTGCGCTCGAAAAGCATGTACGGCCCCTACGAGGAGAAAACGGTGATGGACCAGGGCAAAACCGCCGTCAACGGCCCGCACCAGGGCGCGTGGGTGAGCACCAGCCTGGGCGAAGACTGGTTTCTGCACTTTCAGGACCAGGGGCCGTATGGCCGCGTGGTGCACCTGCAGCCCATGAGCTGGAAAAACGACTGGCCCGTCATCGGCGAAGACCCCGACGGCGACGGCAAGGGCCAGCCCGTGCTGCGCTACCGCAAGCCGCGCCTCAAAGGCCCGGCCCCCGCCCCGGCCACGCCCGCCACTTCCGACGAGTTCAACCGCAACACGCTGGGCCTGCAATGGCAGTGGCACGCCAACCCGCAGGATTTCTGGGCTTATTTGAATGGCCCGCGGGGCTACCTGCGCCTCTACTCCGTGCAGCAGCCCGAGGGCACCAAAAACCTCTGGCAGGTGCCCAACCTGCTGCTGCAGAAATTCCCGGCCGAAACGTTCACCGTCACCACCAAGCTCACCTTCAACCCGCGCGTGGAGGGCGAAAAGCTGGGCCTGCTGATAATGGGCCTGGACTACGCCTACCTCTCGGCCACCAGCATCGACGGGCGGCTGCACTTCAGCCAGAGCATTTGCCGCAATGCCGACCAGCTCGCGCCCGAAATCGGCACGCCCGAGGCCGAGGTGCGCGCGCCCCAGAGCGGCGAGCCCATTTACCTGCGCGTGGCCGTGCGCGCCGGCGGCAAATGCCAGTTCAGCTACAGCTTCGACGGCAAGGAATTTACCCAGGCCGGCGTCGAGTTTCAGGCCCGCGAGGGCAAGTGGATTGGGGCCAAAGTGGGCCTGTTCTGCACCCGCGCCACCAAGTTCAACGACGCCGGCAGTGCCGACGTGGACTGGTTTCGGGTGGAGTAGAATCTCGCATTAGCTTCTACCATCCGGAGCAAGCTGCCACCCCCCTACTCCGCCAGCCGCTTCTGCCCCGCCGCCACCTCTTTTCCTGCAATCACCTGCTTGTTCTGAATCGGCTCGAAGCGCCCCTCGCGCGGCTGCTTTTCGCTCAGGTATTTCCAGTAGCGCAGCGGCATGTGGCGGCGGTGCAGCTTCAGGTTCCTGCGCTCGGGAATGTTGACGTGGTCGAAATACGCCTGCCACAGCACCTTGAATAAGGGCTCCCGCTCATCGAGCACCGTGGCCGAAATGTCGGTTGCTTTCGCGCCGGCCGCGTTTTCAAACTGCACCACGTCGGTGCGCGTGAGGTCGTAGTACAGGCCGTAGTGCCGGCGCTGGTCGTATATCAGCCAGCGCTGGTCGGCGTAGCGCTTGGTGAAGTGCGCGGCGATGAGCGGCAGCACGTCCATGTCCGGCCCGATGGTGGCGTGGAACAGCCCGTCCTGGGTTTTCTCGAAGCGCACGAAGGCTTCCATGCGGTGCTTTTCCCGAAACATCTGCTGCGCCAGCCGCTGCACGCGGCGCACGTCGGCGTTGGCGTAGTTTTCGGCAACGTCGCGGGCCGCGCGCAGGGCCAAATCCACGTAGCGGAAAATCAGCAATTCCCGCTCCGCATCTTCGCTCAGGAAAACGTGGTAGAGGCGCGTGCGGGCCTCTTTATTCATCGTTTTCAACAGGCCTTCCCACACGCGGGCGGCCAGGGCCTCGTCGGTTTCGCGGTGGGCGGGCTGGGCAAACAGGCCGGCTTGGGCCGTGGCCTCGGGCTGAATGCTGTTGGGCGCGGCCCGCCAGTCATAAATGGTGAACAGCACCGTGAGCAGGCCCTCAAACGTGCCGTCGTAGGTATAGTCGCGGGGCGGGGCCGTAAGCTCCGGGGCGGGCCGGCGCGGGGGCCGGGCGGCCGGCTGCTGGCTGGAATAAGGACGCGGAACAGGCTTCACGGGCAGGCTGGCTTCTCGCCGAAACATCTATATTTAAGCCAGCAGGCTGCTGGCCTTTTCACGCTCATAATTCCCACGCCTCATGAATCTCGAAACCCTCCTCGGCCCCTTGAAAGGGGCCACCCGCCGCGAAGCAGGCGGCGCGCAGGTCGATGTAGTCCGCACCGGCAACTCGCGGGTGAAGCGCATCGTGTACCCGGCCGGCTTCCGCTGGTCGAAGGACATGAAGCCGGTGGTGGGCACCGAGCTGTGCCAGCACGCCCACGTCGGCTTTCTGGCCGCCGGCCACCTCAACATTCAGTACGCCGACGGCACGCTGGAGGAGTTCATCGCCCCGCAGGTGGTGGCCATCGCGCCGGGCCACGACGGCTGGGTGGTGGGCACCTCGCCGGCCGTGCTCATCGAGTTCGACTTCGAAGGCGAAACCGTGGAGCGGCTGGGGCTGAAGCGGGAGCAAGTGTAGCCTAAGAAAGAACGTCATGCAGAGCGCAGCGAAGCATCTTGCCCGCAGTTACTAATCCTGTCGATTGGAGTGCGTTGCGCAAGCAAGATGCTTCGCTGCGCTCTGCATGACGTTCCGTACCCGTGGCCCTACGCCGCCTGCTGGCGCTGCCGCCCGCCCTGCTGGGCCTGGTAGCGGGCGCGGGCATCGTCGTGCAGCTGGCGCACCAGCGGCATCAGCTCGCTGATGCGGCACACGCAGGAGAGGCGTGCCACTTTGTCGGAAGGCGCTACGAGGCGCTCGGGCTGGCGGTGAATGACTTTCATAACAGAAAAAAAGATGTCGTTTTGCACGCCGCCCAGCTGGCTGGTGGGCCGTTTGGGGGTTTGCTGAAAGAAGAAGGAGTCGGGTTGCATGGCGAAATCAGGAAGCTTGGGCAAAGAGGTCGAGCTGCTGGGTGACGAGGGCGGAGCGCACCGAGCCCGAGCCGAACAGAATCTGGCGGCGCACCTGCTGCTCGCTCAGCTCGCCGATGATGGGCTGGTGCTCGCCCTGGCAGGTAAGGAAAAACTTGGCGCGCTTCAGCACCACGCCCAGCTGGCGCAGGGTTTCCATATTGAGCCGGGCGAATCGGCGGGCGGCCACAATGCGCCGGGCCGAGCGCGCGCCCACGCCGGGAATGCGCAGTATCATTTCATAGTCGGCCGTGTTCACATCGACCGGGAAAACGTGGCGGTTGCGCAGGGCCCAGGCCAGCTTGGGGTCGATTTCGAGGTCGAGGTGCGGGTGGGCGGGGTCGAGGATTTCATCGGCCTGGAAGCCGTAGAAGCGCATCAGCCAGTCGGACTGGTACAGGCGGTGCTCCCGGATGACGGGCGGCTGCGTGACCTGCGGCAGGCGGGCGTCGTCGGTCACGGGAATGTAGCCGGAGTAGTACACCCGCTTCAGCCCATAGCCCTGGTAGAGGCTGTCGGTGAGCTTGATGATTTGCAAATCCGTCTCGGCGCTGGCCCCCACAATGAGCTGGGTGCTCTGGCCGGCCGTGGCGAAGTTGGGCACTTTGTGAAAGAGCGCCTTCTCCTCCTTGTTCTGGATGATGCCGTCCCGAATCTGGCCCATCGGGGTCAGGATTTCCTGGTAGTTCTTTTCCGGCGCCAGCGTGGTCAGGGCCAGCTCGGAGGGCAGCTCGATGTTCACGCTCAGGCGGTCGGCATACAGGCCGGCTTCCTGAATCAGCTCCTCGCTCGCCCCGGGAATGGTTTTGACGTGGATGTAGCCGTTGAAATGGTGCTCGGTGCGCAGCTTTTTCACGATGCGGACCAGGCGCTCCATCGTGTAGTCGGGGCTGGAAAAGATGCCGGAGCTCAGAAACAGCCCTTCGATGTAGTTGCGGCGGTAGAAATTGATGGTGAGGTCCACCACTTCCTCCACCGTGAAGGCGGCGCGCTTCACGTCGTTGGAGCGGCGCGACACGCAGTAGGCGCAGTCGAAGATGCAGTGGTTGGTGAGCAGGATTTTGAGCAGGCTCACGCAGCGGCCGTCCTCGGTATAGCTGTGGCAGATGCCCATGCCTTCGGCGTTGCCGAGTCCCTTGCTTTCGTTTTTGCGCTTGCCGCCGCTGCTGCTGCACGAAGCATCATACTTCGCGGCATCAGCTAAAATGCTTAGTTTCTCCTGAATGCGCTCGTTCATACGGCAGCGGGTTGCTTTCGGGCTTAAAAGTAATAGATAGCGGCCAGTTGGGCACAAGGCTTTAAGCTAATTTTTTTGGAAATAGTTTCCTTTTCTGAGAAAACAGCCTACCCGTGTTGGTCCGGTTCTTTAGTAAAGAGGGTGCTGCTGGTCGGACCGCGGCGCTGCCCCGGCGCTGGCCTGCGCCACCAGCGCCGGGGCAGCGGCTACCCGCTGCCCCGGCCCGCCTCCATGCAACGGCTGCACCCGGCCCCGGCTCCTTTTCGTACTTTGCGGCGTTGCGTCCCATTATGAGCTTTCGCGGTTGTTTCTGTCTGCTTTTACTGCTGCTGGGCGGGCTGGTCCGGCCGGCCCGGGCGCAGACGTTTGACCCGCGCTCGGCGGTGCCGCCCGACTCGCTGCGCGCCACCCTGGAAATGCTGCCGCAAAGCCCCGACTCGCTGCGCCAGCGCTTCGACCAGGAGCGCCTCATCAAGCGCCTGCAGGCCTACTCGCGCCGCAAAACCATTGCCGGCCGGGCATTGTCGGCGCTGTTCAACTTCACGCGGCGGCAGGAAGAGCAGGCCGGCATCGATGCCGTGCTGCTGGACCGGCAGTTTGACCGGCACAACTTCAAAATCGTGCGAAACATCAACATCCGCACGCTCGACGCCTTCGGGTATAATATTTCGGACTCGACCCGGGTGCCGCGCACCATCATCGAGAAAGCGGGCAATGCCCTGCACATCAAAACCAGCCGCTCGCGCATTCGGCAGGTGCTGCTGTTCCGGCCCGGCCAGCCGCTGGAACCCCAGGACCTGGCCGAGTCGGAGCGCCTGCTGCGCCAGACGCCCGAAATTCTGGATGCGCGCGTGCTGGTGAACGAGCGCACCACCACCCGCGACAGCGTCGATATTGAGGTGCTGACCAAGGACGTGTTCAGCATCACGGCGGGCTACGAGCTGGGCTCGGCCACGGCGGGCCTCATCACCCTGGGCGACGACAACTTCCTGGGCCAGGGCCACCAGCTGAGCAATGCCTACCGCTACGGCATCGAGTACGGGGCCGATGGCGGCACGCCCCAGACCTGGTCGTACGAGGGCAGCTACACGGCCCCGTTCCGCAACTTCATCTACGCCCAGGCCCGCTACCGCAACCAGTACAACTACCGCTCGGGGGGCGTGTCGCTCACCCGCGACTTCTACTCCACCACCACCCGCTACGCGGGGGCCCTCAACCTCAACACCTACCAGCAGAACGTGGCCCTGACGACCCCGCCCCCGGGCGAGCCCTACCGCTACTATCCGCTCAACTCCAACGTGCAGGATGTGTGGGTGGGCCGCGCCCTGCACCTGCGCTCCTACGACCTTGGCTACGACAACCCCGGCCGCATCATTGTGGCGGCCCGGGCCATCAACACCATCTTCACGGCCACGCCCCAGCCCGACCCCAGCACCGGCCTGCCCACCCCGCCCTACTACAACGGCACGCTGCTGCTGGGCACGGTGGGCTACTCGGTGCGGCGGTATTATAAGGACCGGTACCTGTTTGGCTTTGGCCGCACCGAGGACGTGCCCACCGGCACGCTCATCAGCCTCACGGCGGGCTACGACGTGAACCGCGTGATTCCGCGCCGCTACCTCGACCTGCGCCTGGCCGCCGCCGGCTTCGGCGTGAACACCGGCTACCTCTACGGGGCCGTGGACATCGGCGCGTACCAGAAGCTCGACCAGTCCCGCGCCTGGGAGCAGGGCCTGCTCTCCACCGAGCTCACGGCCTTTACCAAGCTCTACCATTTCGGCAACTGGCAGTACCGCCATTTCCTCACCAGCAAGGGCACCATCGGGTTCAACCGGCGGCCGGGCGAGCTGCTCCAGGGCATTTCCAACGAGCGCGGCATCCGGGGCTTTTCGCCGGCGCAGTCCATCATTGCCACCAGCCGCTTCGTGCTCAGCTACGAAAACACCTTGTTTACCCCGCTCTCGCTGCTGGGCTTTCGTCTGGCGGGCCTCGTGTTTGCCGATGCTGCCTGGGTGAGCGACAAGCCCAACGGCGGCTCGCCCTTCAACGGCGCGCCCTACATGGGCATCGGCATGGGCCTGCGCTTCCGCAACGAGTTTACGGCCCTGCGCACCTTCCAGCTGCTGATTGGCTATTACCCGCGCGGCCTCACCGCGCCCAACGGCATCCGCATGTTCGAAACTGCCCGCGAAACCGTCACCTTCACCGATTTTGGCCTGGGAGCCCCCGGCACGGTGCAGTACCAGTAGTGGATGGGGGATGGATAAATAACCGTCCTGCTGAGCGCAGCCGAAGCATCCTTACCGCAGCGCCAATCCAATCGTCAGGATTTACCATTGCGGGAGAGATGCCTCGCCTGCGCTCAGCAGGACGTTCTGCCCAGTTGCTCTTACCGCTCCGAGTTGAAGGCGATGGGCACGGTGCAGGCCACGCGCACAGGCTGGCCGTTGGAGCGGCCGGGCTCCCACGGGGGCATCAGCCAAATCAGGCGCAGGGCCTCGTCGTTGAGCCCGCTGCCGGGGCCGCTGATGACGTGGGCATCCTGCACCTTGCCCTGGGCACTGAGAATAAAATTGACATACACCCGGCCCGACACCCGGCGCTGCAAAGCCTGCTGCGGGTAGCGGATGTTTTTGCTCAGGTAGGCCATAAAGGCCTTATCGCCGCCCGTGAACTGAGGCCGCACCTCGGGGTTGATGAACACTGAATCGGGTTTGATGGCGGCCGGCGCGGCGGGGCCGTTGTGCACGGCCGTCGCGTTGGGGCCGGTCTGGGCGTGGCTGTGGCCGGTGGCGAGTGCCCCCAGCAAGCCCACGAAAGTCAGCAAGCGTAGCGAATGATTCATGTGTGGGGAGGATATCGAGTAAAATGATTGGGTAGCGGTGGCTTTTATATATCGACAAGCCGGTAACGCACTAAAGATACATACGGTTTTTATAAAAATTGTCTTTTCTACAGAAATCCCAAATTTTTCGGAGCCGCAGCCTGCCCCGGGCGACGGCGCAGCCGGCCGGGGTCCGGACAGGCATTTTCTCCTCCAAAACGACCTATAAAGAATGAAATCAGCGCTGAAACCACCTTATTCCGCACCACGCCGCGCAGGATTTAGTTTTTTGTTTTCGTATTTTATTTTTTAATTATTCCAATATTCGTCGCTGAATTATCATTGGTTTACCTTTTCTTTCGGATGTTTGCAATCGTAAATCTACGATAAACGAATAAGCCATGGCCATTCACAAGCGCGAACAGTTTACCGAGGCCGAGCAGCAGCTCGCCACCGTTGCCAAGGCGCTGGGGCACCCGGCGCGGGTGGCCATTCTGAGGCTGCTGGCCCAGCGCCGGGCCTGCGTGTGCGGCGAGCTGGTGCTGGAGCTGCCGCTCTCGCAGAGCACCGTGTCGCAGCACCTGAAGGAGCTGAAAGCGGCCGGCCTGGTGCAGGGCGAAATCGATGGCCCCCGCGTGTGCTACTGCATCGACCCGGCGGGCTGGGAGCGCGCCCGGCAATTGCTGGGCGGCTTGCTGGCCGAGCTGCCGGCGGCCTCCGCCCCGGGCTGCGCCTGCTAGCCCTCTTCACTGCTTCGGCAAGCTTTTTACACCACCATTCCCCCCTACTTTCCTCATGAACACTGCCGTCTTCCCCCGCATGCACGTCTCGCTGTACGTGACGGACCTGACCGCCACGGTCAATTTCTACACCGCTTTTTTTGGTCAGCCGGCGGCCAAAATCAAGCCCGGCTACGCCAAATACGTGCTCGACCAGCCGTCGCTCATCATCTCCTTCGTGGAGAATGCGGCGCGGGTGCAGAGCCATTTTGGCCACCTCGGCTTTCAGGTAGAAACCGTGGAAGAGCTGGACCTGCGCCTGGCCGCCGCCCGCCGGGCCGGCCTGGTGAGCCGCGAGGAAATGGGCACCAACTGCTGCTACGCCAGGCAGGACAAGTTCTGGGTGAACGACCCCGACGGCGTGGAGTGGGAAGTGTACTACTTCCACGCCGATGCCGAGTTCAACGACCCGCGCTACCAGCAGGAGTACGACGCGGCCGGCAGCAGCCAGTGCTGCATTGCGCCGGCGGCAGCGGCACCCATCGCAGAGGAAGCGCTGACCACCGCTCCCATGGCCTTCCCGCTGGCGGCGGCGGCAGCCGCGCCGGCGGCGTGCACGCCTGGCGGCGGGTGCTGCTGAGCAATGCCCGGCCCTCCGATGCGCACAGTCAATCCGCTTTCGTCCGTCCGCCGTTACTTCACGGCATGAACCTGCTTCCACTCACTGCTGCGCACTGGCCCGCTGCCAGCGCCATCTACGCCGAGGGCATTGCCACCGGCACGGCCACCTTCACCACCGACGTTCCGGCCTGGGCCGACTGGGATGCCGGCCACCTCCCCACCGGCCGCCTGATGGCCGTGGCCGATGAGCAGACCGTGCTGGGCTGGGCGGCGCTCTCGCCGGTGTCGGGGCGCTGCGTGTACGCGGGCGTGGCCGAGGTGAGCGTGTACGTGGCCGCGGCGGCGCGGGGGCGCGGCGTGGGCCGGGCCCTGCTGGCCGCCCTGGTGGCCGAGTCGGAGCAGCACGGCTTCTGGACCTTGCAGGCCGGTATTTTCCCACAGAACACGGCCAGCCTGCGCCTGCACGAAGCTGCCGGCTTCCGGGTGGTGGGGCGGCGCGAGCGCATCGGGCAGCTGCGCGGGCAGTGGCAGGACACCCTGCTGCTGGAGCGCCGCAGCGCCGTGGTGGGAATTGAGGCAGGGGCTTGTAATTCGACTTCGCGATGCCGCTAACCCTGCGCCAATGCCTGCTGGCCGAAGTGCTCGGCACGGCCCTGCTGCTGATTTTCGGGACCGGCGCAGTGGTAGTCGATGAGCAGACCCACGCGCTGGGACACGGCGGCGTGGCGGCGGCCTTCGGGCTGGTGGTGTTTTTGCTGATTCAGAGCCTGGGCGATACCAGCGGCTGCCACCTCAACCCGGCCGTGACGGTGGGCTTCTGGGCGGCGGGCCGGTTTGAGGGCCGGCGGGTGCTGCCCTACGTGGCGGCGCAGCTGCTGGGCGCGGCCCTGGGCAGCGCCCTGGTAAAGCTGGTGGCCACCCCGGGCTCGCACCTGGGCGCCACGCTGCCAGCCCACGGCGCGCTGCCGGCGCTGGGCATCGAAACCTTTCTCACCTTCGGGCTGATGCTGGTGATTTTGCGCGTGACGGCGGGCTCGAAGGAAGCGGGCATGCTGGCCGGGCTGGCCATCAGCGCCACGGTGGGGCTGGAGGCGCTGGTGGCCGGCCCGCTCACGGGCGCGAGCATGAACCCGGCCCGCTCCCTCGCCCCCGCCCTGCTCAGCGGCGTCTGGACGGATTGGTGGCTGTACCTCGCGGGGCCGGTGGCCGGCGCGCTGCTGGCCGTGGCGGCAGACCGGCTGCTGCAGCCCAAAGCGCCGGCCTGCTAACACGCAGCCCGTCGGGCTGAGCCCAGCCGAAGCACGCCTTTTCGTTCATTCAAATTTCTTTTCTCCCGCATGAAAACCTTCCTCTTCGTCTGCATCGAAAACGCCAACCGCAGCCAGATGGCTCAGGCCTTTGCCACCATGCACGGCGGCGCGCAGGTGGCGGCCTACAGCGCCGGCTCGCGCCCCTCGGGGGTGGTAAACCCCAAGGCCATTGCCCACATGGCCGAGTTGGGCTACGACCTGAGCACCCACGCCAGCGAAAGCCTCGACGCGGTGCGCGACCTGGAGTTCGACTACGTGGTGACCATGGGCTGCGGCGATGCCTGCCCGTTCATCGCGGCCCGGCACCGCCGCGACTGGCAGATTCCCGACCCCAAGCACCTGGAACCCGCCGGGTTCCGCGCGGTGCGCGACCTGGTGGAGCGCCAGGTGCTGGCCCTGCTGCAGGAAGCAGGCGTGCGGCCGGCAGCCACCCGTTGATGCGCCTCAACAGGATTTGTAAGGGCTTTTTTTGATTATTAGCAGCACACGGGCTTCGTCCGGCGCTGGTCAGCGTATCACCTCCACCCAGCCCTTCCAGCTTTGGCCCCGGGCGGTGCTCAGGTAGTAGAAATACAGGCCGGCCGACAGGTTGGCGGCATCCCAGCCGTCGTGGTAGTCGGCCTGCTCGAAAACCAGCCGGCCCCAGCGGTTGAAGACTTGCAGCGTGACCGGCTCGAGCGAAACCAGTGCCTGGAAGGTGTCGTTCTGGTAGTCGCCGTTGGGCGTGATGACGTTGGGCAACAGGAAGGGCTGGGCCACGGCCGAGGCCCGGGCCGTGCAGCCGAAGGCGTCGGTGGCCGTGACGGTGTACGTGGTGGTGGTGCCGGGCGAGGCCGTGACGGTGCTGCCCGTGGTGGCACTCAGGCCAGCGGCCGGGGCCCAGGCGTAGGTCAGGCCCGCCCCGGGGTTGGCAACGGTGAGCCGGGTGCTGCCGCCGCGCACGGTGGGCAGCACGGCCTCCACCACGAGCGGAATGGGCGGGTGCACCACTACCCGAACCGTGTCTTGCCGCATGCAGAAGCCGGGCCCGGTGGTGGTGACGGTGTAGCGCGTGGTAACGGCGGGCGAGGCCACCACCACCGGGCCGGTGGCCGTGTTCAGCCCCGTGGCCGGAGCCCAGGTCTGGAAAGTGCCCGCCTCGGGGCTGCTGGCCGTGAGCCGGGCCGATTCGCCTTGGCAGATGACCTGCCCCGGGCCCACGGCCACCGTGGGCCGGGGCAGCACCGTGACGCGCACCGAGTCGCGGCTCTGGCAGCCGCCGGGCGTGGTGGCCGTCACGCGGTAGGTGGTGCTGGCCAGCGGGGCAGCCGTCACGCTGGCCCCGCTGGTGGTGCTCAGGCCGGCGGCCGGCGCCCACTGGTAGGTGGTGCCGGCCGGCTGGCTGGCCACGCTGAGCGTGGTGCGCTCGCCGGGGCACAGCACGGTGGCCCCGCCGGCCCGGATGGCGGGCGTGGCCACCGTGGCCGTGAGCACGCCGGGGCACACCGTTTGGGTAGAGGTAGAGCCGCCCGTGCTGCCCACCAGCCCAAACCACACGCTCGGATTGCCGCCAAACACGGCATTCACCAAATCGCGGGGGTAGCTGAACACCGTGGTGCCGTCAAGCCGCACCGTGAACAGCTGGGCGGCGGCGCTCCAGCTCACGCGCAGCGTGTGGCTGCTGCAGCCGCCAATGGCAATGGACACGGGGCCCTGCACCGGAGCCGGGTTGCCGTTGAGGGCCAGCGCCAGGTGCGAGTAATAGGGGTCGAGGTAGGGCGCTTCGGCGTTTTGGTAAAAGTCCAGCTCGACGCCTACCGAGCGGGCAAACGCGCCATTGCCCAGGTAGTAGCCCAGCGTGCGGCCCACATCGGCGTTGCTGGCGTTGGTGCCCACGTTCTGGAGCACGAACACCACGCCATCGGCCGCGCCGCACTGGTTGATGGCAAACGAGAAGTCGAAGTCGTTGGCGAGGGTGATGGGCTGCGCATTCCACATGGCCCCCGAGCTGCTCAGCACGCCCTGCTGGGTGAGGCGGTAGCAGCCGTTGGTGGCGGTGGCCGTGCCTTGCAGCACAAAGCTGCTCAGGCAGTCCTGCGCCGTGGCAGGCCGGGTGGCCAAACTCGCCGCCAGTAGCACCAGCCATAGCAGCGAGCGGCGCACCGGCCGTCGGCTCAGGATGCAGAACGTGCGGACTGCACGACTCGGGAAGATGGCAAATGCAGGAGGGTAGCGGAAAGGAGCTGACATATTGGGCTAAAGGTAGAATCCGGTGGCCATTGGCCGGCCGCAAAGGCAATTTCGGGCTACTTACCGGGAGCCCCCGCATTTCCTCCCGGACGTTGCCCCTTCACCACGCAATACCGCACCTGCTGGCCCGCGTCGCAGGTATCCAATTCTACCTGCTCCCGGCTATGAATATCGCCGCATTCGCCTCTACCGCGAGTGGCCTTTCGGCCGCAGCTCCACACCGCGCCTGCCGCGCCGATGAACGCAACGCCCGTCCCACGCCAAACGGTTTTTCGACTTCCGGCGCGGGCACTGCTAAGACGGCTGAGCACCCAACCAAAAGGCCTGAACCGATACCTGCCTGCCATTGGCGGCAAGCAACGGCTGCCAGGGCCCGGGCCACTGCGGATTACACCCCGCCGGGGTGTCGTTTTCGGGCGTCAGCACCACTTCTTTCCCAAGCGCCAGGGAAAGCCGCGTCAGATAATCCATCAGCTGCTGATGGACTGCATAAGAAGTGACTTTTTGCGGGTCAATATCATTCTCCAGCTCATCATCGCGGAAGAAATGGCATCTGATGGGCATTGCTCCCACAAAAAAGCTCGCCCCGGGCATATTGGCCTAGCCGTGGCTGTCCCAGAAGCGCTCTACTGCGGCAAAGTCAATGCGGTCGAGCCGGGTGCTTTCGCCGTCGCAGAATTCCACGCGGTAGTTCGCATTGACGAAATCGGCCCAGCGTTTCCAGTCTGCCCGGGTCGCGTCCAGCACGTAGATATCGCGCCACGAGCCGTCTGCTTCGTACACGTACTGCTGCAGTTGCGCCCAGCCCACGGTTTCGATGGGCACCATGTTATTCTCGTTCATCATCTCCCGCCATTTGGGTGCCTGGCACAAAGCCGCTCGTGATTCTTGTGGTAGCCGTCAGACAAGCCGACCTTTGCAGCTTTCCCAAATTTAAATACCTCTCAGATGGCCAGCCTCCTCCTCGGCGATTACAACGACCTCGAAGTAGCCCGCGAAACCAGCATCGGCCTCTACCTCACCTCCGACGACGGCGACCTGCTGCTGCCCGAAAAGTACGTGGAGGCCGGCACCCGCGTGGGCGACATCGTGCGCGTGTTCGTGTACCGCGACTCGGAAGACCGCCTCATTGCCACCAACCTGCGCCCCCTGGCCCTGGTCGACAGCTTTGCGGCCCTCACCGTGAAGGACCACGGCCCGGCCGGCGCCTTCCTGGAGTGGGGCCTGGAGAAAGACCTGCTCCTGCCCTACCGCAACCAGCGGCGCGACCTCCGCGTGGGCGAGCGGGTGTTTGTGTACGTGTACCTCGACGAGGAAAGCGACCGCCTGGTGGCCTCCACCAAGTGGAAGCAGTTCCTGAAAAACACCCCGTTCAGAGGCCAGCCCGGCGACGAGGTGCGCCTGCTGGTGGCCGACGAAACCGAGCTAGGCTACCCCGTCATCGTGAACGGGACACACCAGGGGCTGCTGTTTCACAACGAGGTGTTCCGGCCCCTGCGCCTGGGCGAAACCCTGCCCGGCTACCTCAAGCAAATCCGGCCCGACGGCAAGCTCGACGTGCGCCTGCACAAGGAGGGCTACGGCGAAGTAGAATCGGCCACCGATACGCTGCTCAACGCCCTCAGGGCCGCGCCGGGCGGCCGCCTGCCGCTGGGCGACAAAAGCCTGGCCGAGGACGTGTACCGCCGCGTGGGCATGAGCAAAAAGGTGTTCAAAAAGGCGCTGGGCGCGCTGTTTCGGCAGGGCCTGGTGCTGCTGGAGCCGGAGGCGACCCAGTTGAAGTAGGGTGCGGGGCTTGCCCCCGCCCGCCGTTGAACAATTATGACGCTATATTCAACGCCCTGATACTCGTTCACCGAAGGGCGGGGGCAAGCCCCGCACCCTACTTATGAAAACTGCCTTACTTGCCGGGGCCACGGGCCTGATTGGTTCGCAGCTGCTGCCGCTGCTTTTGGCTTCGGAGCGGTATGCGAAGGTGATTGTGGTGGGGCGCCGGGCCGTGCCCATCCTCCACCCCAAGCTGGTGCAGGTGACCACGGAGCTGGACCAACTGGAAGCCGTGCGCCTCAGGCTCATTGCCGACGACGTGTACTGCTGCCTGGGCACCACCATGGCGCAGGCCGGCTCGAAGGAGGCGTTTTTCAAGGTCGATTTTCTGTACGTGGTGCAGCTGGCGGCGGTGGCGGCGGGCAATTTTGCCTCGCAGCTGCTGGTGGTGAGCAGCATGGGGGCCGACGCCGAAAGCCGCATCTACTACAGCCGGGTGAAGGGCGAGATGGAAGCCGCCGTGCGCCAGACGCCGTTTCGGGCCATTCATATTTTCCGGCCCTCGCTGCTGCTCGGCGAGCGCAGCCAGCCCCGCCTGGGCGAGCGCATCGCGGCCGTGCTGCTGCGGGTGCTGACGCCCGTCATGCGCGGGCCGCTGCGGCAGTACCGGCCCGTGACCGGCGCGGCGGTGGCCGCCGCCATGCTGCGCGCCGCCGAGGACGATGGCGGCGGCATCCGGGTGCACGAATCGGCGGAGCTGAGCGGCCGTTCCCAGGGGTAACCGGAGGCCGCGCCGGCCGGATTGGCAGCGGCGAATCGGGGCAAAATATATTTATAATTCAATTTTTGTCTTCAAGGCCTTTCCAGTGCGGGAAGGCCTTTTTTCGCGCACTACATCCGTGCTGGCACGGATGCCGGGAGCAGGGAAAATACGGGACAGCACGGATTGTATGGCGGCCGGTATGGCGGTCAACTTTACCTCTGCAAAGGCCTGTTTTGGCGCTACTGTAAAAAGGGGCTGAGATGGGCATCAGCAGACACTTTCTCCACCAATTTTTTCTGTTCCTATCCATGAAAAAACTCTCCGCTTCCCTCCTGTTCGTGCTGCTGGCGCTGGCCGGCCAGCTTTCGGCCCAAACCATTCGCCGGGTGAACAACAACGGCATCACGGGCACGAATATTTATACTGACCTGACGGCGGCACAGACGGCGGCCAGCAACGGCGACATCATTCAGGTGGAGCCTTCCACCACGCAGTACCCGTCTTTCACCTGCACCAAGCAGCTCACCATTGTGGGACCGGGGTATTTCCTGGGCGAAAACCAGCCGCCGGCCCTGCAAGCCAACACCATCAGCGCGGTTATTTCCACCATCACCTTCGCGCCGGGCAGCGCGGGCACCACGGTTTCGGGCATCGAGTCGAACACGACGTGGTACATCAACGCCAACAACATCACGGTGCAGCGCTGCAAGCTCTCGGGCTACATCTACCTGGGGTATGGCTCAGTCACGACCGGCGCGGTAATTCGCCAGAACTATTTCTACGGTGTGCAGGAATCGAGCGCCAGCACCAACTCGCTCATCACCAACAACATCATCTACATCAGCACCAGCATCAACTCGGTAGGGTCGTCGGGCGAGTTTACCAACAACTCGGTGATTGGCGGGGGCACCAGCCTCAACAACTTCACGGTGCGCAACAACTACTTCATCACCACCTTCACGCCCACTGCCAACACCAACTGGGACTACAACTTCTTTGCCCAGACCACCCTGCCCACGCTGGGCACGGTGGGCACCCACAACGTGGCCAACGTGCCGCAGACGTCCATCTTCGTGCTGGCCCCCACCGCGCCCGGCCAGTTTGATGCCTGGTACAAGCTGAAAACCGGCACCAACCCCGCCGTGGGCGGCGGCCAGGGCGGCGTCGATATCGGGGCCACGGGCAGCGCCACCGGCTACGGCTACCACTTCGGCGGGCTGCCGGCCATCCCGTCCATCTACCAGCTCAACCAGGCCGTGACCGGCAACACGCTGAACGTGACCCTGGGCACCCGCTCCAATAACTAAGCGGCTCCGGGTTTATGCAACGCTTTCCTAAACCGCGCCCCATGCCGGGCGGCGGACGCACGCGCGCTGGCTGGCTTCGGCTGCTGGGGCTGCTGCTCCTGCTGCTCATTGGCGGGGCCTTGCGCAGCTACGGCCAGGCTACCATTGCCCGGGCCGAGTATTTTATTGACACCGACCCCGGCCTGGGCTCGGCCACGGCCATCGCGCTGCCGGCCACGCCGGCGGCCGATGTGGCGGGGCTGTCGGCCAGCATTCCGCTGAGTGGCTTGAGCACCGGCTTCCACCAACTGGGCGTGCGCAGCCAGGACGCGAACGGGGCCTGGAGCCTCACCAGCCGGCGTACGTTTTACTACGAGCCGGCGGCGCTCGGGCCCTTGCCCAACGTGGTGAAAGTCGAGTATTTCATCGATACCGACCCCGGCACCGGCACTGCCACCGACGTGCCCGTAACGCCCGGCGCCGACCTGAGCGGCGTGGCCTTCAACGTGAGCCTGACCAGCCTCGCAGCTGGTTTTCACCAGCTGGGCGTGCGCAGCCTGGATGCCAATGGCAAATGGAGCCTCACCAACCGGCGCACCTTCTACTACGAGCCGGCGGCGCTGAATGCGCTGCCCAACATCACCAAAGTCGAGTATTTCATCGATACCGACCCCGGCTTCGCGGCGGCCGTGGATGTGCCCGTGACGGCCGGCACCGACCTGAGCGGCGTGGCCTTCAACGTGAACATCAGCAGCCTGGCGGCCGGCTTCCACCAATTGGGCGTGCGCAGCCTGGATGCCAACGGCAAATGGAGCCTCACCAACCGGCGCACGTTCTACTACGAGCCGGCCGCGCTGGCAGCCCTGCCCAACGTGACCAAGGTGGAGTATTTCCTAGACGCGGAGCCGGGCTTCGGCAACGGCGTGGATGTGCCGGTGACGGCCGGCACGGACCTCAGCGGGCTGGTGTTCAACGTGAACCTGAGCAGCCTGGCGGCCGGCTTCCACACCCTGAGCGTGCGCAGCCGCGACGCCAACGGCAAGTGGAGCCTGACCAACGTCCGGACGTTTTACTACGAGCCGGTGCTGGCCGCCGCGCCCAACGTCAACAAAATCGAGTATTACTTCGATACCGACCCCGGCTTTGGCTCGGCCACCGATGTGCCGGTGCCCACGCCGGCTCAGGATTTGGCCAACTTCAGCTTCACGGCCGATGCCAGCGCCCTGGCCGATGGGGCGCACCGCATCTTCATCCGCTCGCGCGATGCCAACGGCAAGTGGAGCCTGGTGAGCAACAAGAGCTTCGTGAAAAACGGCTGCGCCTCCTCGCCCAGCCTGGCGGCCGGCCTGGCCAGCAGCAGCTACACCTACGGCGGCAGCACCAACGGCCTGTCCGAAACGGCTTTCAACACCGACCCGGCCACGCCCACCACCAGCAACACCTTCTACGGCTACAACGGCAGCTATTTGCAGGCCGACCTGGGCGCGGCCCAGACCATCAGCGAGGTGCGGGTGAAGTTCACCAACTCGCCCACGCCCACCAACTTCACGCTCCTGGTTCAGACGGCCCCGGCGCTGGCCGGCCCCTACACCACCGTGGACACCTACACCGCCACCTTCAACGCCAACACCACCTACCCGGTGACGCGCACGCTGGCTACCCCGGCCACCAACGTGCGGGCGCTGCGCCTGGTGCTTCAGCAAACGGGCGGCAACTACGTGGTGGTGAGCGGCGTGGGCGCGTACTACTTCAACTGCGCCAGCCCCAGCATCACCAGCTTCACGCCCACGGGCGGCGGCGCGGGCACGGTGGTCACCCTCACCGGCACCAACCTGAGCGGGGCCACGGCCGTGACCTTCAACGGCGTGCCGGCGGTGGTGAGCACCATCGTCAACAACACCAGCACCGGCCTCACGGTGACGGCCCCGGTGGGCGGCACCACCGGCCCCATCTGCGTGACCACGCCGGCCGGCACGGCCTGCTCGGCGGGCAGCTTCGCCTACCCGCCCACCATTGCGACGGGCGCGGTGTCGGCTTCGGCGTTTTGCGCCAGCACGCTCATCCAAGTGCCGTTCACGACCAACGTGGCCAGCTACGGCGCGGGCAACGTGTTCAGCTTCCAGCTCTCGGATGCCAATGGCGTGTTCACGGCCGGCTCGCGGCTGTACGGCACTTTGATTAGCCAGAATGCCAGCGGCGGCATTCTGCGCGACTCGGTGGCCTTCCGCACGCCAGCCGGCACCGGCTACCGGGTGCGCGTGGTGGCTT
This sequence comes from Hymenobacter daeguensis, assembly GCF_054780555.1. Taxonomy (NCBI): domain Bacteria; kingdom Pseudomonadati; phylum Bacteroidota; class Cytophagia; order Cytophagales; family Hymenobacteraceae; genus Hymenobacter; species Hymenobacter daeguensis. Next base: position 60,270 of record NZ_BAAGWC010000008.1, on the reverse strand, counting down.
CTAACCCAAGTATTATCGGCACCGATAACGGGACCAACCTGACTATTTATGCCACTCCGGCGGCCACGGCCTCGGCGGCGCAAACCACCGTGCCTTACAACGGCACCATCCAGCTTTCGGCCCAGCCCACGGGCCAGAGCAGCTACCAGTGGTACGTGGCCTACACCAGCGGCGGCACGGCCTATGTGGGCGCCGGCCAGACGCTGAACCTGAACAACGCCCAGCCCACGCAGAGCGGCAAATACTTCGTGTTTGTGAACAGCGCCAACGGCTGCCAGGACTCGGCCAGCGTGCGGGTGCTGGTGCAGCCGAATACGGTGCCGGTGCTGGCCATCAGCCAGTTCGGCTTCTCGGGCTGCGCGGGGGCCACGTTCAACGTGGGCTTCTCGGTGACGGGCAACAACTTCCTGAGCGGCAACACTATTTCGGTGCAGCTCTCGGATGCCAGCGGCTCGTTTGCCGCGCCCACGGTGATTGGCTCGGCGGCCTTCACGGGCCAGGGCGGCGGCGCGATTTCGGCCACCATTCCGACCAGCACGCCTACCGGCACGGGCTACCGCATTCGCCTGGTGGGCTCCAGCCCGGCGGTGACCAGCACCACCGATAACGGCTCGAATATCAGCATCACGACCCAGCCCACGGCCACACCAGGCAGCAACTCGCCGGTGGCCTACAACGGCACCATTCAGCTCACGGCCGCTCCCGTGGCGGGTGCTACTTACCAGTGGTTCGGCCCCGGCTTCGCCTCGACCCAGCAGAACCCGACCATCCCAAATGCCACGCCCGGCAACAGCGGCACCTACACCCTCTACGTGACGGTGAACGGCTGCCAGAGCCCCGGTGCGACTACGCAGGTGACGGTGAACCCCTCGGCGCAGCCCATTCTGGCCATTGCGCAGTTCGGCGGTTCGCTCTGCCCCGGCACGGGCCTGAACATCGGCTTCTCGGTGACGGGCAACGTGTTTGGCGCGAGCAACACCATCACGGCGCAGCTTTCCGATGCCAGCGGCTCGTTTGCGGTGCCGGTGGCCATTGGCTCGGTGGCTTTCACCGGGCAGGGCAGCGGCACGGTTTCGACCCTAGTGCCGCAGGGCACCACGGCCGGCACGGGCTACCGCATCCGCCTCGTGGGCTCGAACCCGGCCGTGACCAGCACCACGGACAACGGCGCGAACCTGACCGTGCCCACCACGCTGGTGGCCACGGCCGGCAGCAACTCGCCCATTGCCTCGGGCGGCACCCTGCAGCTGAACGCCGGGCCCAACGGCGCGGCCACCTACCAGTGGTACGTGAACTACACCAGCGGCGGCACGGCCTTCATCAGCAACCAGCAGAACCCGACGTTCAACAACGTGACCACGGCTTCGTCGGGCTTCTACTACGTGTTTGTGACGCAGGGCGGCTGCACCGATTCGGCCTCCGTGCGCGTGCTGGTGAACCCGCCGGCCACGACCACGCTGGCGCTGGGCGCCTTCTCCGGGCAGTTTTGCGCGGGCACGGGCTACGCGGTGAACTACAGCGTGGGCGGCGCGGGCCTGAGCAATGGCACCATCACGGCGCAGCTGTCGGATGCCAGCGGCAGCTTTGCTTCGCCGGTTGCGCTGGGCAGCGTGAGCTTCAACGGCACGGGCACGGGCAGCCTCGGCTTTACCATGCCGACTTCGGTGGCCGATGGCACCGGCTACCGGATTCGGCTGGTGAGCACCGGCCCGGCCCTGACCAGCGCCGACAACGGCGCGAACCTGACCATCTCGAACCTGATTAACGTGGCGGCCGGCTCCAACTCGCCGGTAGCCTCGGGCGCCCTGATTCAGTTCAACAGCAGCGGCGTGCCGGTGGGCGCCACCATCGCCTGGACCGGCCCGAACAGCTTCAGCAGCAGCCAGCCCAACCCCAGCATTGCCAACGCCAACGCGGCCAACGCGGGCACCTACAGCTTCACCGTGACCTTCAATGGCTGCTCGGTGACGCGGCAGGTGCAGGTGGTGGTGGGGGCGCCGGTGCTGGCCATCAGCACGGGCCCGGTGAGCGGCTCGCTCTGCCCCGGCTCGGCCATTTCGGTGCCGTACGCGGTGACGACGGGCAGCGTGAACGGCGGCAATACCTTCACGGTGCAGCTCTCGAATGCCAGCGGCTCGTTTGCCTCGCCCGTGACCATCGGCTCGCTGAGCAGCAGCGCGGCCAGCGGCACGATTTCGGCCGTGATTCCGACCAGCACCCCGGCCGGCAGCGGCTACCGCGTGCGCGTGGTGGCCGATAACCCGGCCGCCGTGGGCTCCGACAACGGCGCGAACCTGACCGTGAATGCCCTCACCTTCGCCTGGACGGGCGGCGTGAGCACCGACTGGTTCAACCCCGCCAACTGGAGCTGCGGGCAGGTGCCCACCGCCACCAGCGTGGTCACGATTCCGGGCGGCGCGACCTTCTACCCGGTTATCACCGGGGGCACGGCCGTGGCCCTGAACATCACCATCGCCAGCACGGCCACGTTCACGGTCAATTCCAGCTTCAACCTCTACGGCAGCATCGTCAACAACGGCACGGTGCTGAGCGGCACGGCTTCGACGTGGAGCTTCGTGGGGGGCGGCAGCCAGACCATCAGCGGCAACCCGCTGCAATTCGGCAGCTTCGTCATCAACAGCGGCGTGACGCTGAACGTGAATGCTACCCTGAACATCTACGGCAGCTGGACCAACAACGGCCTTTACGTGGGCAACAGCGCCTACAACGTGGTGTTCAATGGCGCGGGCGGCACGCAGGTCATCGGCGGCGGCAGCGTCACGAGCTTCTACAACGTGCTGGTGAGCAGCGGCGCGGTGGTCAACCTGGGCATCAACACGGTGTTTCTGGGCAACGTGACGGCGACCGGCCTCTTCAACGCGACGGGCTACGGCGTGGCCTTCAACGGCACGGCGGCCCAGACCATCGGCGGCACCGGCACCACGTTCTACGGCATCACCATCAACAACACGGTGGGCGTGAGCCTGGTAAACAACATCACCGTGCTCGGCGACTGGATTAACAACGGTGCGTTCTCGGGCGGCACGTACTCGGTGATTTTCGCCGGCACCGTGGCCCAGATTATCGGCGGCACGCAGGTCACGAACTTCTACAGCGTGACGTTCCAGAACCTGATTTCCGTGACGCTGCACCAGAACATCTACGTGCTGGGCGGCTTCGTGAACACGGGCGTGTTCTACGGCTGGTACCTGAGCGGCAGCGTGACCAACGGCTACTTCGTGCGCTTCGGCGGCACCACGGCGCAGGTGATTACCGCCAACAACACGACCTACTTCTACCACTTCTACGCCGACAACGCGGCCGGCGTGAGCCTGGCCACCAGCATCTACATCGCCGGCAACTACTACCTGTACTCGGGCAGCTTCAACCCCGGCACCTACACGGTGTACTTCAACGGCAGCGAAGGCCCGACGGTGGTGCAGACGGTGGGCGGCTACATTCCTCTCACCTTCCACACCTGGGGCATCGGGGCGGGCGCTTACGTCCGGCTGATTCAGAACGTGACGCTGCTGGGCAGCTTCGGCAACCTGGGCACCTTCTACGGCTACAACCTGGTGGGCGGCGTGTACACGGGCTACACCTTCACGTTCGGCGGCTCGGCGGCCCAAAGCCTGATTGGCAGCACGGGCGTGTTCGAGTTCTGGCACGTGACCTGGAACAACCTGGCGGGCATCACGCTCAACCAGAACATCAGCGTGTGGGGCAACTGGCTGAACAACGGCGGCTTCCTGGCCAACGGCTACCTCGTCAATTTCATTGGCAACGTGGCCCAGACCATCGGCGGCCCGGCACTGACCACGTTCCACCACGTCACCATCACCAACGCGGTTTCGGTGTCGCTGCTGCAACCCATCACCGTGCTCGGTAACTGGGCCGGCGCGGGCGTGTTCCTCGGCAATGGCTACCTCACGTACTTCAACGGCACGGCCGTCCAGACCATTACGGCCGGCCTGAATACACGTTTCTTCGACCTGCGCTTCAACAACCCGACGACGATAACGCTGCTCTCGAACATCTACCTGCTGGGCAGCTGGACGCACGATGGCGGCTTCGTGGCCAACGGCTACACGGTGTTCTTCAACGGCACGGGCGCGACGCAGGTCATTGCGGGCACGGCCACCACACTGTTCCACCACCTCACCATCCTCACGGGGGCGCAGGTGCAGCTGGGCCGCGTGGTCACCATCCTCGGCGACTGGACCAACAACGGCAGCTTCCTGCACGGCAACTTCACGGTGACGTTTGCCGGCAGCATCGCGCAGCTCATCAGCGGCAGCACCTCGACCATCTTCTACGGCATCACTTTCGCCAATACCGGCACCGTGACGCTGGGGCAGGATATTCGGGTGCGCGGCGGCTGGTTGAACAACGGCGTATTCGCCCCGGCCACTTACACGGTGTACTTCGATGGCAGCATCGCGCAGCTGATTGGCGGCTCGGCCACCACGACGTTCTTCGGGCTGAACATCGGCAACACGGTGGGCGGCGTGAGCATAGCCGGGCCGATTTTCATCCGGGGCAACCTGGTGAATGACGGCCTCTTCAGCTGCGCCGGCTACCTCGTGACGTTCAACGGCACCGCCCTGCAAACCATCGGCGGGACGAGCACGACCATCTTCGGCGACATCACGACCAACAACGCGGTGGGCGTGGCCCTGGGCCAGAACATCCGGGTACGCGGCGACTTCCGCAACCTGGCGCTGTTTACGGCCGGCGGCTACATTGTGTACTTCGACGGCAGCATCGCCCAGAACATCTACTCGACGGGCACGCTCACCTTCCACAACGTGGTTTTTGCCAACGTGCTGGGCGTGACCTTGCAGAACAACATCTTCCTGACCGGCAACTGGACCAACAACGGCGGCTTCCTCGCCAATGGCAAGCTGGTGACCTTCAACGGCACGGTGCTGCAAACCATCGGCGGCGCGGTGGCGACGACGTTCCACCACTTCACTATTGCCACGGGCTCCATTGTTCAGCAAAACCTCGGCATCATGCTGCTCGGTGATTGGACCAACAACGGCAGCTTCCTGCACAACAGCCTGCTGGTGTATTTCAATGGCACCGCCCTGCAAACCATCGCCGGCACGTCCCTGACGACCTTCTACGACGTGACGTTTAACAACGCAGTGAACGTGAGCCTCGGCCAGAACATCGACGTGGTGCGCAACTTCGTGAACCAGGGCGGCTACTGCGGCTGCGGCTTCCGCACCCGCTTCAACGGCACGGTGCCGCAGAGCATTACCTGCACCTCCGGCCGCACGCATTTCCACGATATCACCTTCGATAACCTGGCCGGCGTGACGCTGCTCAACGGCATCTACGTGAGCGGGCTGTGGGTGAACAACGGCGGCTACCTGGCCAACAACCAGCTGGTGATTTTCGACGGGACGCAGCTGCAAAGCATCGGCGGCACCGCCCTCACGGCCTTCTGGAACGTGCAGGTGACCAACGCGGTGAACGTGCAGCTGCTGCGCGACATCACCGTGGGCGGCTACTTCACCAACAACGGCGTGTTCAGCGGCAACGGCTTCCTGACCACCTTCGTGGGCACGGCCCTGCAAACCATCACCACCAGCGGCGCGGGCGCCCTCACCACCTTCCACCACATCACCTGGGCCAACCCGGTGGGCTGCGTGCTGGCCGGCGACATCTACGTGAAGGGCAACTGGCTCTGCAACGGCCCCTTCAACCCCGCCACCTGGACGGTGTACTTCAACGGCACCGTGGCCCAGACCTGCGGCGGCACCCAGCCCATTCGCTTCTTCGGCCTGAGCTGCTCGAACCCCGCCGGCGTGACCTACAACGGCCCCGTGTACCTCACCGGCAACTTCGTTAACACCGGCCTGGTGAACTGCGGCACCTACGGCTGGTACTGCATCGGCACGGCCGCCCAAACCATTGGCGGCATCTCGACGACGCCGACGCGGTTCTACGACCTGTTCATTCAGAACGCCACCGGCGTCACGGCCACAGATAACTTCTTCCTGACCCATGTGCTGACCCCCACCACCGGCAACCTCGCCTCCAACGGCCACCTCACCCTGGTAAGCAACGCCAGCGGCACCGCCATGGTGGTGAACCCCGTGGGCGGCGGCGTGGTAACGGGCGTGGCCACGATGGAGCGCTTCATCACGGGCCTGAGCGGCGCGCCCGGCTACCGCCACTATTCGTCGCCCATGAAGCTGAGCGCGGGCGCCATCAGCACCACCGTGCAGGAGTTTGCCGACGACCTGCCGGTGTTCGAGCTGAACCCGGCTTACAACACGGTGGGCAACTCGGCCACGCCCTTCCCCACCCTGTTCAAGTACGACGAAACCCGCCTCACGGCCAGCAAGCCCGGTTTCGACGACGGCTGGATGGTGCCCACCGGCACCGAGAACCTGGAGCCCCTGCGCGGCTACACCGCCCAAACACTGCCCACCACCACGGTGGACATTTCGGGCGAGCTGAACACCGGCAGCGTGAGCTACAACCTCACGCGCGGCAGCCTGGCCAACGCCGGCTGGCACCTGCTCGGCAACCCCTACCCGGCACCCATCGACTGGGACGTGGTGCGCAGCACCACCGGCCTGCTTACCGGCGTGGCCGATGCCCTCTACGTGTTCCAGCCCAGCGGCCAATACACCGGCACCTACAAAGCCTATGTGAATGGCCTCGGCCAGAACGGCGGCACCAAGGACCTGGCCGCCATGCAGGGCTTCTTCGTGCGGGCCACCGCCCCCACCGCCAGCGTGAGCATGACCAACGCCGTGCGCGCCACGAGCTACCTGTCGCCCACCTTCGAGCGCCAGGGTGCCCCCGGCACCGGCCCGGTTGCCGCCAGCGGCCCCGCCCGCCCGGTGCTGCGCCTCGAAGCCCGCAACGTGGCCAACGCCACCGCCGATGAAACGGTCATCTACTTCGAGCCGGCCGCTGCTCTCGGCTTCAGCCCGCAGCACGATGCCTACAAGGTGCAGCTCAACGGCAACGGCCGCCCCAGCCTCTGGAGCCAGGCCGGCCCCGAGAGCTTCGCCATCAACGGCCTGCCCGACCTGGCCACGGCCCCCGTCATCCCCCTCGGGGTGCGCGTGAGCCAGGACGGCAACCACGAGCTGACCCTCACGGCCCTGACCGATGCGCCCGCCGGCACGCAGGTCTGGCTCGAAGACCGGGTGCTGAACCGCCGCCAGAACCTGGCCGCCAACCCCACCTACGCCTTCGCGATGCTGGCCAGCTACAGCGGCCCGCGCTTCTACCTCAACTTCGTGGCCGCCTCGCCGCTGGCCGTGACGACCGGCAAGCTGGAAGCCCGCACCGCCCTCTACCCCAACCCCACCACCGACCGCGCCACCCTGGAACTGGCCGGCCTGCGCGAGCAGGGCGCGGTGAAAGTAGACGTAGTGAACGTGCTGGGCCAGACCGTGCAGCAGCTCAGCACCCGCCCCAAACAAGGGTTCCTCACCGAAACCCTGAACCTGAGCGGCCTGCCCTCCGGCGTCTACACCGTCCGCATCCACGCCCAGGAAGGCACGGTGGTAAAACGCCTGGTGAAGGAGTAGGAACGTGCCACGGCGCGTTCTATCGCCTGAGCAACAAAAAGCCTCGCCAGTGTCTGGCGAGGCTTTTTTAATGGGTTGTCAGAACCATCCAGAACGTCATGCTGAGCGTAGCGCAGCGAAGTCGAAGCATCTCGCGTGCAGCACTAACCAATGCCGTTGCAACGAAGCGGTAGAGATGCTTCGGCTACGCTCAGCATGACGGGCAGGGGGCAGCATATGACGGCTTGGGAAAACCAGTCCCATCGAAACCGGATTCACAAGCTGTTTTCTATCTTTGAACAGCAGCCAACTGTCCTCCTCAGAACTTCCCCGCTACCCGGCCCGTTTTCACCAAAACGCTTCCCCATGTCATTCCAACTCACCGCCCCATCTGCGCCGCTGAATGAGCTCCAAATCAGCTTGCTTCGGCTGTTTGGCCACGGCATGAGCGATGCTCAGATACTGGAGCTGAAGCGAGTGCTGGTGCGCCATTACTCGGCCCAATTGCAGCAGGAAGCCACCCGCGCCAGCGACGAGCGGGGCTACACTGCCGACGATTTCGACCGCCTGCTCAATCAGGCATCCTGATGCGCCGGGTCGTTGTTGACACCAACTGCCTGCTCGCTTCCATTTCCCCGCGCAGCCCGTATTACCGGCTGTATCAGTTGTTCGAAGCCGAGGCGTTTGAATGGGTGGTCAGCAATGAAATCTTAACCGAGTACGAGGAACAACTAACCAAGCATACTCGGCGGCAACTGCTCAGTTGGTGCTCACCATCCTTACCGTAGAGCCCAATACCCATTTTCAGGAAGCCTATTACAACTGGCAGCTCATCGCGGCCGATGCCGACGACAATAAGTTTGTGGATGTCGCCATTGCGGCCGGTGCCGAATGCATCATCACCAATGACCGCCACTTTCAGGTGTTGCGCGCCATTGAGTTTCCCAGTGTGCCGGTAGTATCCTTGGCGGAGTTTCTGGCCCTGTTTCCAGCCTAGCCCCGTGCATCCACGCCCAGAAAGGCACCGTGGTGAAACGCCTGGTGAAGGAGTAAGCTCCCGTAGCCTGAGCAACAAAAAAGCCCCGCCAGTGTCTGGCGAGGCTTTCTTTATTTCAGCTATTTACTTTCCATCGTACCGCTTCCGCGCTTCGGGCGTGACGGGGGCGAAGAAGTTGACCAGGTTGCCGTCGGGGTCGCGGAACAGCAGCGAGCGGTTGCCCCAGGGCATGGTGGTGGGCACCTGCACCACCTGCTCGCCGAGGAAATCGGCCAGCCGCTGGTATTCGGCATCCACGTCCGCCACCCGGAATTCGAGGATAACCGACTGGTTGGCGGCGGCGCGGGCCAGGTGGGTGCCGCCAAACGGCTGCAGGGTGCGCGTGCTGCTGATGCCCACCGTGCCCACGGCCGTTTGCAGCTCGGCAAAATCGTCGGTGTAGCGCGTGGTCGGCAGGCCGGTCACCTGCTCGTAGAACGCCAGCAGGGGCTTGATGTCTTCGGTGATGAGGCGAACAGAGGCAAAATTCATAAAGCGGAGGGTAAAAAGTGAATGGGTTGATTGATGCCCCAAAGCACGCCCCGTCCACTGACAGCCCTATGGCAGTCCGATTTTCACCCCCGAAAAAAATGTGGGCCCGTCACGAAGTAGGGTGCGGGGGCAAGCCCCGCACCCTACTTCATTTTTCGCAATCCACTTCGCCCCGAGGAAATTCAGGCCCGGCGCGGAATGTTGAGCGTGGCGATGTACTCCGTGAGCGTGATGTGCTCCGGCCGGCCAAACGGCACGGTGGTGGCCGTGAGACGCTGAATGCGCGTCACGCGGAAGTCGCGGTAGTCCTGCCGCAGGTGGCACCAGCCAATGAGGTGCCAGGCGAAATTGTAGAAGGCCAGCCCAATCGGCTCGACGCGGCGCTGGCTGTCGGCGCCGCTCTTGTCGCGGTAGTCCACTTCCAGCACGTGCCGTCCCGCAATGGCCGCCTGCAAGGTGGCCAGGTAGCCCGCCGGCCCCTGGAAATACTCCGGCAAATGCAGCTCGATGCGGCTCGTGAACTGCTCCAGCCGGGCCTTCTCGGGCGCCCGCAGCACGGCCTTCACCTTGTGCAGCGCCGTGGCATAGTGCCCCTGAATGGACGAGTCGGCCAGAGCGGCGGCCAGCTTTTCGAGCAGCACCAGCGCGTTGGCCTCGTCCGGCGTGAAGCTCACCGGCGGCAGGAAGTAGCCCTGCACCAGGTAGTAGCCCCGGTTCGGCTCGAAGCTGATGGGAATGCCCTGCTCGCCCAGTGCCCTGATGTCGCGGTACACCGTCCGCACACTAATGCCGAAGTGCGCGGCTATCGCCTCGGCCGGCACGTATTTTTTCGTTTGCAGCAGGGTGGTGATGCCGAACAGGCGGTCGATGCGGTTCATGAGGAATTGGCAGGACTTGGAGACAGGACGCAAAATTCACTAAAAGCCCGGTCATGCTGAGCTTGTCGACGCATCTCTACCGCTCCGTCTGGCTCCCCTCTCCTGCGGAGAGGGGCCGGGGGGAGGTTGCCCGCGCCGCCGAAGCGGCAGCGCCAAGCCTGCCCGGTCAGAAGTCAGGTAACTACAGAACAGTCCGCCCGCTCGCCGGCCGCTTCTTTGCGTTCGTCATCAATTTTCCCGCCCCATGAAATTCCTTCTCGCGCCGCTGGCCGCCGCCCTGGCCGCCTTTTCGCTGCACGCCCCCACCCCGCCGAAAAAAGCCGCCGCGCCCAAAGACTACGTCATCACCCAATACGGGGCCAGCCTCGACAGCACGAAGCTGAACACGGTGGCCATTCAAAAGGTAATCGACAAAGCCAGCGCCGCCGGCGGCGGCACTGTAGTGGTCCCGAAAGGCGTTTTCCTGAGCGGGGCGCTGTTTTTCAAGCCCAACACCCACCTGCGCGTGCTGGCCGGCGGCAAGCTCAAAGGCTCCGACAACATTGCCGACTACCCCCTCATTCCCTCGCGCATGGAGGGCCAGAAGCTCGACTACTACGCCGCCCTCGTCAACGCCACCAAGGTAAACGGCTTCAGCATCAGCGGCCCGGGCACCATCGACGGCAACGGGCTGAAGTTCTGGAAGCGGTTCTGGTTCTACCGCGACTCGATGCAGAAGTTGGGCAAATACGCCACCAACCTGGAGGTGCACCGCCCCCGGCTGGTCTTCATCTGGGGCTGCGACAACGTGACCATCAAAAACGCCCGGCTGCACAATTCCGGCTTCTGGACCACCCACCTCTACCAGTGCACTAATGTGCTCATCGAAGGCTGCGACATCCGCTCGCCCTTCCGCCCCGTGAAATCGCCCAGCACCGACGCCATCGACATCGACGTGTGCCGGAAGGTCACCGTCCGGGGCTGCTATATTTCTGTCAACGACGACGGCATTGCCATCAAGGGCGGTAAGGGCCCCACCGCCCAGAAACTCCCCGAAAACGGCCCCATCGAAGACGTGCTGGTCGAAAACTGCACCTTCGGCGAAGTGCACGCCGCCCTCACCTGCGGCAGCGAGTGCATCCACGCCAACCGCATTGTGATGCGCAACTGCAAGATGGACAACGAGCGGCCCGTTCTGCTCCTCAAAATGCGCCCCGACACCTACCAGCTCTACGAAAACATCACCATCGACGGCATCACCGGCAAGTGCGGCACCCTCGTCACGCTCTCGCCCTGGACGCAGTTCTTCAACATGGCCGGCAGCACCGAGAAGCCCTTCGGCACCATCCGCAACATCACCGTTTCCAACGTAAAAGTGAAGTGCAAGCAGTTTGCCGTGCTCAACGGCAACCCCACCGACAAGGTGAGCAACATCACCTTCCGAAACGTGGACGCCATCGCCGACCAACCCACTTTCCCCAACAAATACCCCGACGTAAAATTCGAGCACGTCACGCTCAACGGTGCGCCCCTCACCGCCGCGGCCCAAACCGGCCCGGCCGCGACGCCGCTGAAACCGGACTAACCTCACCCCCGGCCCCTCTCCCGCGGAGAGGGGTGCCAGACGACAGCTACTTGAAATTGTCAGGCTCCCCCCTCTCCGCGGGAGAGGGGCCGGGGGGTGAGGTGAACGAACCCACATAAAAAGGCCTCCCCAGTAGCTGGCGGGGCCTTTTTATGAGCAACAGCGCGGGGCCTTAGCGGCGGCCGTGGCCGTCGTAGCGGTGCTGGGCTTCCCAGCGGGCGCGCTGGGCGGCGCGCTGCTGCTGGGCGCGGCGCTGGGCCTCGAGGCGGGCGCGCTCGGCGGCCAGGCGCTGCCGCTCGCGTTGGGCGGCTTCGATGCGGGCCCGCTCAATGGCCCGCTCGCGCTCGATACGGGCTATTTCGCGGCGGTCGCGGATGGGAGGATACGAGGCAGTGGCGGCTTGCGAAGTGGTGGCGGCAAACAGGCCCAGGGCGGCAACGAACGAAAAAAGTGCGGTTTTCATGGCGATAAAGGGTTAAATGGGTTGTGGTTAGAAGCGTGTTGATGCGCTTGTCTATCCCATTGCAAGCCCTGTACCACCTCCTGGGGCCAGTAGCGTTTTGGGCCCGATTCACCGTCGAAGCGGGTCAGAATATCGGCTTGCCTGCGTGTTTTGCCTACCAGGCTTCGCCGCCGCCGCGCCCAAAACAGCCTGTTTGAGGCCCTGGCGCTTCACTTCTTCAGCGGGTCGTGGCCCCAGTTCATGAGGGAGTAGCGCCAGCGGGAGGTTTCCACGTCCTTCTGATGGTGCGGGCCCTGGGCCAGGTGGCGGGCCACGTAGCTGTGCACCTTGTGCATGTGGGCTTCGTCGGCGGCGGTAAGGTCGGCCTTTTTCTTGTGCAGGATTTCGATGATGCGCTCGCCGGAATGGTGGCCGATGCTCTGGCCGTCGCCACTGTCCTGGCCCACCGACCTGGATTCGTCGGTTTTGAGCCATTTGTCCAGCTCGCTGGCCGTCATGTTTACGTCTTGTTTGAAGGCGGCGTAGATGTCGCCGGCCTCGGAAGCGGGAGTGGTTGCCATGGTGTAGGAGGATAGTATTTCAGGAAAGGATTATTAGCAGACTACTGCCCATTGCGGCACCGGGTTGCGCCGCCGCGGGCGGCCCGGCTGCCGCCAGCCAACCGCAGGGGCATTACTTTTGTCCAAATTCTCTAACGTTCCTTATTCATCAAGCTTATGTTTCGTTTACGCATTACGCTGGCTCTGCTCCTGTTTTCGCTGCCCGGCCTGATGGCTCACGCCCAAACCAAAAAGAAGAATAACAGCGGCGGCGGCGGCAGCAGCGCCTCGGGCTATAGCACCGGCATTGGCCTGCGCGGCGGCGGCTGGTCGTCGGGGCTCACCATAAAGCACTTTCTGGGCAGCGGCAAGGGCGTGGCCATCGAAGGTCTGCTCACTACCGAGTACAAGGCCCACGGCGGCCGGCTCACCATTCTGGGCGAGAAGCACCACCAGATTGCCGACGCCAAAGGCCTGCAGTTTTACTACGGCGCGGGCTTCCATGCCGGGGCCTACCAGGGCCGCTACTACTTCGCCGATGAGCGGTTTTATTATAACGGCCGCAACGGCGACGTGTATTTCATCAAGGGCAACAAAGCCGGCTACTATTACGATGAAAACACCTACCTCGCCATCGGCGCCGACCTCATCCTCGGCCTCGAGTACAAGCTGCCCGACCTGCCCTTCGTGGTCGGCGTCGACTACAAGCCCTTCTTCGAGGTATTTCACGGCTACACCGGCTTCTACAACGACGCGGCCGTGAGCCTGCGCTTCACGTTCTAAAACCGGTTCAATTGCCCATCAAAAAGGCCCCGTCAGATTCTGGCGGGGCCTTTTTGATGGGCGGCATCTAAACAAGAGCGGTCATGCGGAGCGCCGCCGGGGGTGCTGCTGCCTGGCTCAGCTGAAATCCGTGGCCGTGGCCTGGGCCTGCCACTGCTGCATCTGCTGCTGCACGGCGGCCATTTTCTGGTCAGCCATCCGGTACGCGTCCGCCCCGAGGAAGAGTGTGAGGGGCGGCTGCCCGGCCTCGCTCACTGCGATGAGCAGGGCCACGGCTTTGGCCGGGTCGCCGGGCTGCTGGCCGTTGATGTGCTGCTGGTGGGCCAGCTGCGACTCGCGCACTTCCTGGTAGGCATCCATCGGGTTTTGCGGCGTGCCCACCGAGCCGGCCGACAGGAATTCGGTGCGGAAATAGCCCGGCAGCACCACCGTGGCCCTGATGCCGAACCGGGCCACTTCCGCCGCATACGCCTCGGTGAGCCCCACCACCGCAAACTTGGTGGCGCAGTAGATGCCCCAGCCCGGGAAATTGCCGGTGAAGCCCCCCACGGAGGAAATATTGAACACCACGCCCGCCTGCTGGGCGCGCAGCTGCGGCGTGGCCTGCCGCAGCACGTTCAGCAGCCCGAACACGTTGATGTCGAAGTTCTGCCGCGCTTCGGCATCGGACAGCTCCTCGAGGCTGCCGATGAGGCCGTAGCCCGCGTTGTTCACCACCACGTCGATGCGGCCGAACGCGGCCACGGTGGCCCGCACGGCCTCGCCCACGCTGGCCTCGTCGGCCAGGTCCACCTGCAGCGGCAGGAAGTTTTCGGAAGTGCTATCGACAGCGCGGCGCAGGTCGGCGGCGCGGCGCGAGGTGGCGGCCACGGCGTAGCCCTGCTGCAGCAGCTGCTGCACCAGCAGCAGGCCGAGGCCCTTGGAAGCGCCGGTTACAAACCAGGTTTTCTTGGTTGAAGGAGTCATTGGAAAGCGGTTTTATTTGATGGGAAAAGGTTATTTCGATGTTTCGCGGTAGAAGACATAGCCGCCGTGGTAGAGCACGCCGTCGCGGAATTCGCCATCGGCGGTGAAGCCGGTATCGTCCACGTAGTCGATGTGATTTCCGCTGACGGTGTAGCGGCCGGTGTAGGCGCTTTGGGTGCGGCCCCGGGCCTCATCGTAGCGGCCGCCGAGCAGCAGCTCCTGACGGATGTAGCCGTCTCGGGTCACCCACATGCCGAGGTAAGGATGCTCGGCGGCGCTTGCGGCCGGCTGTGGCGCTTGGTTTTTAGTAGTCATCGTGCCGGGTTAAACGCGGGGCCCTACTCCGTGAAGCCAATGCTGGTGGACACCGACTTCCAGGCTTCAAGCTCCTGGTTCAGTGCATTTAGCCTGGCCTGGGCGCGGCTGTAAGCATCGGCCCCGAGCAGCAGGTGCAGCGGCGGTTTTTCTTCGGCAGCCAGGCGGATAATGGCCGCCGCCGCCCTGGCCGGGTCGCCGGCCTGCGCCCCGTTCATGGTGAGGTAGCGGGCGTGGGAGGCGCGCACGGCCTCGTACTCGGCAATGGGCTGCCGGGCCATTACCAGCGACGCGGGCGTGAGGAAATTGGTACGCAAAGCGCCGGGCTCCACCACCGTCACCCGCAGGCCGAAATCGGCCACGTCCTGGGCCAGCACTTCGGTAAAGGCGCTCATCGCCGCCTTCGTAGCCGCGTAGATGGCCCAGCCCGCAGCGCCCGCCATGGCCGCAATGGAGGAAATGTTGATGACGTGCCCGCTCCCTTGCGCCCGCAGGTGCGGCAGGGCCTTGCGAATCACGTTCAGCGCCCCGAACACGTTGGTTTCGAAGCTGTGGCGGGTTTCGGCATCGGTCATTTCCTCGATGCTGCCGCCCATGCCGTAGCCGGCGTTGTTCACCACCACGTCGAGGCGGCCGAAGGTGGCCACGGCGGTTTCGATGGCCTGCGCCACGCTGGCCTCGTTGGGCAGGTCGACGGCCAGCGGCAGGAAGGAATCGGTGGGTTCGGAGATGGCGGCGGTGAGGCCGGCCAGGTGGCGCGAGGTGGCGGCCACGCGGTGCCCAGCCGCCAGCAGCTGGGTGGCCAGCGCCAGGCCCAGGCCCTGCGAGGCGCCGGTGATGAACCAGGTTTGGGGGGTGTTCATAAAGCGTGCTGTTAGTACAGCACAAAGGTTGGGCTAGCCAAGGCCGGCCCGTTTGCCCCAATCAAACCAATGCTTACGAAAATCAAACAGCCCGCACGGCGGTGGGCGTGTGGCCGGTGTGCTTCTTGAAAAAATTATTGAAATGCGCCGGCTCCTCAAACCCCAGGCTGTAGCCGATGAGGCCCACCGGCCAGTCGGTGTGCCGGAGCAGGGCCTGGGCTTCCTGCACCAGGCGCTCGGCCAGCAGCTGGGTGGTGGTTTTGCCGGTCACTTCCTTCAGGGCGCGGTTGAGGTGGTTGGTGTGCACGGCCAGCTGCGCGGCAAAGGCCTGGGCCGTGCGCAGCGGCACCTGCTGGCCGGGCACCTCGATGGGAAACTGCCGGGCCAGCAGCTCGGTAAAGAGCGAGGCAATGCGCGTGGAGGCCGTGCTTTCGCGGTAGAGCGTGGTGGCCGGCTGCAGCTTCTGGGCGCTGTGAATGAGCTCCAGCACGTAGGCCCGCAGCAGGTCGTACTTGAAGGCATAGTCCGAATCCAGCTCGTCGGCCATCTTTTGAAACAGCTGGCGCGTGGCGGCCTGCTGGGTTTCATTGAGCAGGTAGATGGCTTGGCCATCGGGCTGAAACACCGGAAAGTCGGGGAGCCGGATGCTGGTGTGCTGCTGCAGAAAATGCTCGGTGAAGATGCAGAAAAACCCGCTCTGCTGCGCGTCGAACGGCTCCCAGTGGTAGGGCACCTGCGGGTTGGAGAAGAACAGGGCGTTGCCCTCCACGCCCACGCTCTTGTCGGCGTAGTGGTAGGTGCTGCGGCCCACCACGAAGGTGATTTTATAGAAGTCCTTGCGGCTGTAGGGCAGGCATTTCGCGGCCGGCCCCACGAAGTCATCGAGCCGGAAGACGTTGAAGTGGCCAAGGTCCTGGCGCAGGTTGTCGGGCAGCCAGTTTACTTTGACGCGGTAAAAGTCTTCGAGGGTGTGGTGCTGGGGCATGGCCCGAAGTTACGTAAATCAAACGAGCCGGCGGCGTTGCCGGGCAGCGCGGCCCGGCAGCCGCTGTAATGCGGCCGCCACCGGGCGCGATAACAGGCCGCGCAGCGGCCCGGATATTCAGGCCCGCAAATACTTCGCTGCGCCTACTTTTGCCCCATCACCGTCCTGCGCTTGCCATGAGCTCCCTGATTCAATTTGTTGCCAACTACGACGACCTTTCCACCGACAAGGGCTTCCAGTTCAAGTTTCACTGCGACCGGTGCCGCAACGGCTACATGTCGCGGTTTCAGCCCAACGCCATCGGCATTGCGGGCAGCTTTCTGCAGGCGGCCAGCAGCCTGTTTGGCGGGCTGGGCGGGGCCGAGAATGCGGCCTACCACATTCAGCGGGCCGTGGGCGGCAAGGCCCACGACGAAGCCCTGGAAAAAGCCGTGGCCGAGGGCAAGCAGCAGTTTAAGCAATGCACCCGCTGCGGCCACTGGGTGTGCCCCGATGCCTGCTGGAACCACAGCGCCGGCCTCTGCGAAGACTGCGCCCCCGACGAGCAGGAGGAGCTGCGCGCCCAGCAGGCCCAGGCCGCCCGCGAGCAGATTCACACCAAAACCCGCGAGCAGGACTACACCAAAAACCTCGATTTCCTGAACCGCGACCCGCTGGTGCAGTGCCCCAACTGCCAGGCCAGGCTGCAGGCCGGCCAGAAGTTCTGCGGCAGCTGCGGCACGCCCAACCCCGCCGCGCAGGCGCAGGAGCGCCACTGCACCGGCTGCGGCGAGAAGCTGAAGCCCGAGCAGAAATTCTGCGCCAATTGCGGCACGAAGAATTAGGGAGTAAGCAATGAGCAAAAAACCCTCATGCTGAGCGCAGCCCAGGCATCGCTGCCGCCGCCGCAAACAGCTTACCGGCGGCGGCGGCGCGCGGCATGAGGGCTTCGCCAACCGGTTTTTTCCTACGAAAGCATGGCCACCGTCAAACCCATTCTCCGCATTTTTGATTACGCCAAAGCCCTCGAATTCTATAAGGAGTGGCTGGGGTTTCGCATCGACTGGGAGCACCGGCCGGAAGGCAGCCCGGTGTACCTGCAAATCAGCCGCGACGACGTGACGCTGCACCTTTCGGAGCACCACGGCGACTGCTCACCGGGGGCGCGGGTATTTATTGATGACTTCCAGCACCTGGCGGCCTTTCACCAGCACCTGCTGGGCAAGGAATACCGCTACAACCGGCCCGGCCTGCACAACCCTTTCTACGACCCTACGGCGCTGGAAATGACCGTGCACGACCCGTTCGGCAACCGCCTCACGTTTGTGGAGCGAGGGTAGGCGGCGGTGACGGGGCCGGTTCTGCCCGGCCGCCGGTAACTTAGTGGTGGTGTTTCCGCTTTAGCTTTTCATGCCCGACTCCTCCTTGCCAGCCCTGCCGGCCGATTTGCCCGCCTCTGAAGACTTGCTGCGCGTGCTGCTCAGTATTTCCCAAACGGGTATTATGGCGCTGCGACCCGTGTACGATGCCGGCGGCACCACCATCATCGACCTGGCCTGGGTGCACCTCAACCCCGCCGCCCAGCAGATGCTGCGGCTGCCCCAGCGCCCCACCGAGTCGTTTCTGACGCTGTTTCCGACGGCGGAGGCGGCCGGGGTGTTCGGGTTTTACCGCGACGCGTTCCTGTCGGGCCAGGTGGAAAGCCGCCAGAACAACTACCAGTTCGACGGCCTCGACGGCTACTACCTGCTGGTGGCCCGGCGCCAGGGCGAGGTGCTGCTGGTGAGCTTCGACGACACCAACGGCCAGCCCCGCACGGCCATGGTGGAGGAGCTGCGCGCCAGCCAGGCCCGCGAGCTGGAGGCCCGCGCCGAGGCCGAAACCGAGCGCAACCTGTTTCAGGCCGTGCTCACGCAGTCGCCGGTGGGCATTGGGCTGTTTCAGGGCGAGGACATGGTGGTGACGCTGGCCAACGACGTGCTGTGCGCCATGTGGGGCCACGCGCCGGCCGAGATTGTGGACCGGCCACTGCTCGAGGGCGTGCCCGAGCTGCACGGCCAGGGCTTCACCGACCTCATGCGCGAGGTGGCGCGCACGCAGGTCCCGTTTGTGGGCACCGAAGTACCGGCCGAGCTTCTGCGCCACGACCACCTGGAAACCAGCTACTACAACTTTGTTTATAAGCCCTTGTATGGCCCCGACGGCAACGCCCTGGGCGTCATCGACATTGCCATCGACGTAACCGAGCAGGTGCAGGCCCGCCAGCGCGTGCAGCAGCTGAACGAGGAGCTGGGCAGCCGCGTGGCCGAGCGCACCCGGCAGCTGCAGGCCGCCCAGCTGGCCACCGAAAACCAGCGGGCCGAGCTGCAGCGCGTTTTTGAGCAGGCTCCGGTGGCCATCTGCGTGTTTCGCGGCCCCGGGTACGAGCTGGAGATTGTGAACCCGCCCATGGCCTCCATGCTGGGCCGGCCGGTGGAAAAGCTGGTGGGCCGGCCGTTTGGCGAGGCCGTGCCGGAGCTGGTCCACCTGCATCCGGTGCTTGACGAGGTGCGCCGGACCGGCCAGCCGTATGTCGCGCAGGAAAGCGCCATTCGCCTGGCCCACCACCGGGCCGATGAAGTGGGCTACTTCAACTTCGTGTACCAGCCGCTGCACGACGAGCAGGGCCAGGTCACGGGCGTTATCTGCGTGGCCACGGAGATGACCGAGCAGGTGCACGCCCGCCAGGCCACCGAGGCCGCAGCCCAGCGCCTGCGCCTGCTCACCGATGCCCTGCCCGTGCTCATTGGCTACCTCGACCGCGAGCAGCGCTACCAGTTTGCCAACCTCGCCTACCAGGACTGGTTCAACATCGACCCGGCGGCGCTGCTGGGCCGCAAGGTGCGCGATGTGGTGGGCGAGCAGGCGTATGCCAACACCAAAGGCTACATGGCCCGCGCCCTGGCCGGCGAGCGGCTGTCGTTTGAATCCCGGATGCCCTACCGCGAAGATTTCGTGAAGTACATCCACACCGACTACATCCCCGATGTCCAGCACGGCGAGGTGAAAGGCTTTTACACGCTCGTCACCGATATTACCAGCCACACCGACGCCCGCCGGCAGGTGCAGGAGCTGAACGAGGAGCTGGCCGCCATCAACGAGGAAATGCTGGTGGCCAACGAGGAGCTGCGCGACGCCAACGCCCGCCTCAATCACACCAACGTGGACCTGGACACCTTTGTGTACACGGCCTCGCACGACCTCAAGGCGCCCATTGCCAACATCGAAGGCCTGCTGCTGGCCCTGCGCGAGCAGCTGCCCGGCGCCGTGCGCAACGACCCCGAAGTGGCCCGGCTGCTGGGTTTCATGCACGGCTCGGTGGAGCGGTTTCAGCGCACGCTGGTGCACCTCACCGACATCAGCAAGCTGCAGCAGGCCCACGCCGAGCCCGCCGAGCTGGTGGACCTGGCCGCCCAGGTCGAAGCCATCCGCCTCGACCTGGCGCCCGCGCTGGCCGCCGCGCAGGGCCGGCTGCTGGTCGATGTCAGGACCTGCCCCACGGTGCGCTTCTCGCCCAAAAACCTGCGCAGCGTGCTCTACAACCTGCTCTCGAACGCCATCAAGTACCAGGCGGCCGGCCGGCCGCCAGTGGTGCAGCTGCGCGCTTTCTGCCTCAACGACCAGATACACCTCGAGGTGCAGGACAATGGCCTGGGCCTTAGCGAGGAAGAGCAGGGCAAGCTGTTTGTGATGTTCCGCCGCCTGCACACCCACGTCGAGGGCACGGGCGTGGGGCTCTACATGGTGAAGCGCATTGTGGAGAATGCCGGCGGCAGCATTCGGGTGCAGAGCACCCCCGGGGTGGGCTCCACGTTTACGGTGCTGCTGCCCGAGCACAGCTGAACCTCAACCGTGGGTTCTGCGTAGGCTTGGGCTATGCCCAAACTTACCAGCGTGCTGCTGGTCGACGACGACCCGACCAATAATTTCCTGAACGAGCGGCTGCTCAAGCGTCTCGACGTGGCCGACCACATCCTGGTGGCCGTCAATGGCCAGGAAGCCCTGACGGTGCTGCACCAGACTGCCCTGCCGCCGGCCCTCATTCTGCTCGATATTCAGATGCCCATCATGAACGGCATCGAGTTTCTGGAAGCGTACCAGCTGCTGCCGCCGGCTCAGCGCCAGGGCACTACCGTGGTAGTGCTCACCACTTCCATGGACACGCGCGACCTCACCCGGCTCGAGGCGCTGCCCGCCGCCGGCCGCATCAACAAGCCCCTGACGGCCGAGAAGATTGAGGCCGTGCTGGCGCTGCACAGGCAGCGCCAGCCGCCGGGCCGCCCGGAGCCGCCCAAGGCCCCGGCTAGCGCAGCCACTTCCAGTTTACCGACACGTTGAGCACGCGGCCTTCCACCGGGGCCCAGAGCTCGGGAAAATACGGGTTGGCCCGGTCGCCCAGGGCCACGGCCTCGCGGCGCGTCTGGCGGTAGTCGAACAGGTTTTCGCCGTTGAGAATAACCGTCCAGGGGCCGGCCGTGTAGCGCACCAGCGCGGCCACAATGGGGTAGCCGGGGCGCGCCGAGCCATCGTCGAGGTACTGGCGGCCGGTGTAGCTGGCTTCGATGCCCACGGCCAGGTGCTTGCCCAGCTCCTGCGTGGCCACGGTGGCCAGCTTGTGGCGGGCCGCCAGCGGCACGTTGGGGTTGGCGGCGTCGTAGCGGCGCTGGGCGTAGGTATAGAGGTAGCCGAGGTAGATTTCGGTTTCGTCGTAGCGCAGCCGCACGTAGCTTTCCAGGCCCTGGCTCACGGTGGGCGCGGCGGCATTGGCCCAGCGCAGGGGCGTGGTGTAGTTCAGCGCCAGGGGCTCGCTCAGCACCAGCGGGTCTTGCAGGCGGGTGTAGAAAAAACCCTGGTTCAGGTTCAGGCTGAGGCCCGAGGCAAAGCGGTGCTGGTAGTTCACGTCGCCGTTCAGGCCCTGGCTGCGCTCGGCGCGCAGGCCTTGCAGGGGCTGCACCAGCGGCATTTCCCGCTCGTCCAGCTCGTTCACGTAGGGCACCGGCACGCGGTAGCCGAAGCCGCCGTTCAGGCGCAGCGTCACGTCGGGGCTGGCCTTGAAGAGCACGGCGGCGCGGGGCAGCAGGAAGTTGCCGTAGGCGTTGTGGTGGTCGAGGCGCAGGCCGCCCTGCACGTTCAGGGTGGGCGTCAGCTGCCAGTCGTCCTGCACGAAGCCGCCCACCGTGGCGTAGCGGTAGTCGTTGAGCAGCGGCGTGCGGCTTTCGGCGGGCAGGGGCTCAAAGTCCTCGCCCAGCACGTTGAGGCCGCCCACCAGCGTGTGGTGCCCGTAGCGGCGCAGGTAGCTTACTTCGGAATAGTAGCTCAGCTGCCGGGCCGCGTAGGCCACGGTATTGGTATTCACCGCCCGCCGAAACCAGCTGGCCGTGGCCTTCACCGTGAGGCTGCCGCCGGCCACGCTGTCCTGGGTGTAAATAAGGTCGGCGGAGTGGCGCTGCGTTTTGTTGGTCACGAAAAAGCTCCGGTCGATGGTCCGGGTCAGGTCCTGCACCACGGCCGCGTCGCCGCCTTGGCGGTCTTCCACGGTGCCGGTGTAGCCCAGGGCCAGCTGGCCGTTTTTGGGGTAGTAAAACAGGCGCGGGTGCACCGTAAAGTTGCGCAGCCGGGGCACGTCCACGAAGCCGTCGCCGTCCACGTCCACGCTCTGCTGCCGGGTGCCGCCCGCAAACAGCGTGTAGCCCACCCGCTGGCTGCGCCCGCTGGCAAAGCCGTTGAGGTTGCTTTCGTTGAGCGTCGATTGGTTGGCCGTGAAGGTGAGCTGCGGCGTGCCCAGCACCGGCGTCTTGCTCACCAGGTTCACCAGGCCCGCAATGGCCCCGCCGCCGTAGAGCGTCGAGCTGGAGCCCTTTATCAGCTCAATCTGCCGCAAATCGAGCGGCGGAATCTGCAGAATGCCGAACGAGCCCGAGTAGCCGCCCAGAAGCGGCAGGCCGTCGCGCAGTATCTGCGAGTAGCGCCCCGCCAGGCCCTGAATGCGCAGGTCGGCGTTGCCGGTGGTGGGCGAGGTGGGCTGAATCTGGGTGCCGGCAATGTCGCCGAGCAGCGAAGCAATGTTGCCGGGCTTGATGCCGTTTTCTTCGGTCAGCTCCTCCTCGCCCAGCACCTCCACGCGGGTGGGCAGGTCTTCGAGGCGCGAGTTGGTGCGGGTGGCCGTCACCAGCACTTCTTCGGTTACCTCGGCACTGGGAGCCAGCCGGAGCGTGAGTGGCGTGCCGGCGGCCGGCGCGGCCACCAGCTGCGGCCGGTAGCCCAGCGCCTCCACGCGCAGGCGGGTGCCGGGGGCCGGCGCGGGCGTGAGCACGGCTTCGCCCTTCACATCGGTGGCGGCCCCCACGCCCGTGCCGGGCACGCTCACGCTCCCTCCTATCACGGGGCTCTGCGTGAGCGAGTCGCGCAGTACTACCCGGAGCGACTGCGCCCGGCCACTCAGCGTCAGCAGCAGGAAAAACACGCCCGACAGCAGGCCGAACCGCCAGAAAGAAACACTAATACCCCACATCATGCACCGTTTTTTTCGTGAAAATCCGGGCCGCAGCACAGCAGCCTGGTCTGGCGAAGGTAGGTGGGTGTCTCTGTGCAAAATCTGTATTTGCAGCTCCCGGCCCGGGCAAATCAGAAGATGTTTACGTTAATTTTTGCTGGCACCGGCCCGCTGTATTGAGCCGCGCCCCTTCGCGTCCCGGCGCTTGCGCCGTATGGGCTCTATTCAGCGGCAATCGTTCGACGCGACGCGAAGGGGCGCGTTGGCGCAGTTTCCCGGCGACCTTTTTACTCCCCCAAAGCCCCTACCTCACGGGTTGGTAATCTGGCCGATGAACAGGATGGCCCCCGACGACTTCTCGCGAATCAGGAACAGGAAGGGCCGGTTCACCTGCACCACTGGCGGCAGGGAGGTCACCACTATGCCCACCGAGGTCACGGCCGCGGCTTCGGTGCCTTCCTCGTTCACTTCCAGAAAGGTCTTGTGCTTCACCGAAGATATGGCCAGCCCCGAGCCGCCGCCGGCCAGCATCCGGCCAAAATTGGCGTTGGTGAACGCCGAGCCCATGCCCAGCTGCGTGAGGGACTGGCGCAGCTCCTTCTCGTATTCGAGCCGGAACTTGGGCAGGCGCAGCTCCAGGCCGGTGCTGTCGGCCGCCGCCAGCCAGGCATCGAGCTGCGGGCGGGTGAGGCGGCCGGCCACGCTGGCCAGCGTGTTCTGGCCCTGCGGCACCACGAAGGTCATGCTGAACTGCCGGTTGCCGTAGGGCAGGTCGATGACCTGCTGCTGGGCGTCCTGGTAGCGGCGGTAGCGGCCGGTGGTCAGGCTCATGAAATCCTTGCTCACGGGCGCGCCGGTTTCGGGGTAAAACAGGCCGGCGCGGGTGTTGCGCGGGTCGAAGCGGTAGGTCCAGGCGCCCTTGAAGTAGAGGGCATTTATCAGGTACATCACGTCATCGGGGGTGGTGGAGTTCACGATGGTCGGAATCCTGCCCCGCGTCTGGGTATTCACCCAGCTGTTTATCCGGCTGGTGGTGGCGGGGGCGCCAAAAGCCACCGGCTGCACCGTGGCCCCGAAATACGTCTGGTTCGTCTGCACAAACGGCACCTGCAGCTGAAACTGCTGCCCGTACCAGATGGAGTTGCCGGTGGTAAACGTCACCTGCGGGTCGAGGCCCTGAAACAGCGCAAACAGGCTCTGGAACGACTCGTTGATTTCGGTATCCGTCTGTGGCTGGAAGCCCAGCGTCTGCTTCATATCGGCCCTGGTGGTGCCGTCGGCCCCGTTGTAGGCCATTGTGAGCGCGGCCGAAATGCTGAGCGGCGAGATGCACAGGTTCTCAGCGGGCGCGGCCGTGTGCAAGGCCCCAAAGGCCCGAAAGGCGAAGTCGTTGGCGCTGGTCAGGGTGCTGCGCTCGGCCGTGGTGAGGGGGCGTGGGGGCGTGGCCTTTCGGTCGTCGTCGGCCACGGCCACATCCTGCTTCTGGCAGGCCGTGCCAAAGAACAGCGCGCCCGTCAGCAGGGCCAGCGCGGTGGTTTTAAGCGTAGTGGTCAGCATGGGGAAAGGGGAAATGAGGTGGGAGGATGGCGGCCCGCCGCAGCCGCCTGTAGTGCCCTGACCGGCCTGCTCCCGCAATGGTTGCGCCGCCTGCCCTACGCGGCCAGTGCCGCCGTCCCCCTGCGGCTGTACTTGTCCCGATACGCCAGCGGCGACACGCCCGTGATGCGCTTAAACAGCGTGCGGAAGGCCTTGGTATCGGAGTAGCCCACCGAGTACATCACCTCGTTCACGTTCCCGCGCGACGATTCCAGGCTCATTTTCGCCGCCTCAATCTTCACCCGCTGAATGTATTCGGCCACCGTGTTGGTGGTGGCTTTCTTGAAGCGGCGCTCGAAGTTGCGGCGGCTCAGGCAGGCCAGCGCCGCCAGCTCGTCAATGGAAATCTTGTCGGCGAAGTGCTGCTCAATAAATTCCTGGGCCTTTTTCACGGGTTCGTCCTCGTGGGCTTTCTGGCCCTGAAAAATGACGAACGGCGACTGGCTGCGCCGGCCAATGTCAATCTGAAACACCTTGGCGCAGCACACGGCCATTTCGCGGCTCACGTATTTCTCCACCAGGTACAGCACCAGATTGAGGTAGGAATACGCCCCGCCGCTGCTGTAGAGGCCCAGCTCGTCGGTAATCACCTGCTCGGCCACGAGGTGCACGGCGGGGTACATGGCCGCAAACTGCGGCGCGCCCAGCCAGTGCGTGGCGCACTGCCGGCCGTTCAGGAGGCCGGTGGCGGCCAGCAGGAAAGCGCCCAGGCACAGGCTGGCCACTTCGGCGCCGGCCTCGTGCTGCCGGCGAATCCAGGCAATGAGGTCTTCGTTGAGGGCCACGGCCTCCGCCAGGTCGCCGTGCGGGGCGGGAATGATGATGAGGTCGGTATGGAAATCCTCGTCGATGGTGCGGGCGGCGTGCAGCGTGAACAGGCCCCGGTTGAAGGTCTTGTGCCGGGTGAGGCCCACCAGCTCAACCTGGAAGGCCGGCGGCTGGCCCATGCCCGCCAGCAGGTCGTTTACCTGGCTGAATACCTTGTGCGGACCTTCAATGCTGCCAACCACGGCATCGCCGGCCGGCACCAGAATCGAGATGTGCTTCATGGCCCAAATGTAGGCACGGCGCTGCCGCATTCAGCCCCCTGTTTCGGCGCAATTGCCCCTGTTGGCCGATATATTTTGCTAATACCTTTGCTAAACCAGTTAGACGCACGATTTTTTAGCATCGTCCGTCAGAAAACGGTGAGGCTGCGCGCCGCCGAAGCATCGCTGCCGCTTCGCTGGGCCGCTTGGATTACCGCTGCGCGCGAGTGCTTCGGCGGCGCGCAGCCTCACCGGCTTTTGCTTTTTGCTTACCCTTCTTCAACCCCCAACCCCCTTTTCTCATGAAGCCCCGCACCACCGCCCGCCTCTATTGGACGCTCACCGTTCTCTTCTGCCTGATGATGCTGGCCGACGGCGTAGCCGGCCTGCTGCACGAGCCGAACGGCGTGGCCGCGATGAAGCAGCTCGGCTATCCCATCTACCTCATGGACATCACGGGCGCGGCCAAAATCCTGGGCGCGCTGGCCCTGCTCCAGACCAGGTACCGCACCCTGCAGGAATGGGCCTTCGCGGGCTTCGTTATCGACTTCATCGGGGCGGCGGCCTCGGTGCTGTTGGCGGGCATGGGCGGGGTGGCCACCATTCCGGCGCTGGTGATGCTGGTGGTCGTAGCCGGTATTTACTTTCTCTGGAAGCAGTACCGGGCCGCCCGCCCGGCCGCCACTGCCGGCGAAACGCCGGCTTACGCAACCACGGCCACGACCTAGCCCCTGGCTCATGCATTTACCTGACACCATTTTTCACTCCTTAACACCCTCCAAATCATGGCCTTCCTCAGTCCTCACCTCGCATTTCCCGACGGCACCTGCCGCGAAGCCCTCGCCTTCTACCAAAGCTGCCTTGGCGGCGAGCTCAAGCTGATGCGCGTGGGCGATACGGCCATGGCCGGGCACCTGCCCGCCGAAGCCCAGGACCAGATTATGCACGGCACCCTCACCACCGGCTCGTTTGTGCTCATGGCCTGCGATGCCCTCGATACCCGCCGCCCGTTTGCGCCCGGCAACAACATTGCCATGTGCCTGAACTGCACCAGCGACGAGGAAACCAGCACCCTTTTTGCCAGGCTGAGCGAGGGCGGCACCGTCATCGACCCGCTGGCCGACATGTTCTGGGGCGGCAAGTTCGGCACGCTCATCGACCGGTTTGGCACGGAGTGGATGCTCAATTTTGATACTCCCACCAGCGAGCCAGTGCTCCAATGTTCCCCAGCGCATAACGCATGAGCAAAGTAATTGCCGCCGAATACCTCACCCTCGATGGCGTGATGGAAAACCCTGCCTGGACCGCGCCTTATTTCAACGAGGAGCTGGGCGAGTTTCAGGGCGAGCTGCTGTCGGCCTGCGATGCCCTGCTGCTGGGCCGCGTCACCTACGAAGCCTTTGCCGGTGCCTGGCCCAACATGCCGGATGCCCCCGGCGCCGACCGCATGAACAGCCTGCCCAAATACGTGGCCTCGACCACCCTGCAAGCCGCCGAGTGGAATGCCGGCATCATTCAGGGCGACGTGGCCGCCGAGGTGGCCCGCCTGAAACAGGAACCCGGCCAGAACCTGCTCATCTACGGCAGCGCCCGGCTGGTGCAGCACCTGCACGAAAAAGGCCTCATCGATGAGTACCGCCTCATGATTTTCCCAGTGGTGCTGGGCGGCGGCAAGCGCCTGTTTGCCGACGGCAGTGCCCAGGCCGGCCTGAAGCTGCTTTCGAG
This sequence comes from Hymenobacter daeguensis, assembly GCF_054780555.1. Classification (NCBI taxonomy): domain Bacteria; kingdom Pseudomonadati; phylum Bacteroidota; class Cytophagia; order Cytophagales; family Hymenobacteraceae; genus Hymenobacter; species Hymenobacter daeguensis. The sequence continues at coordinate 32,985 of NZ_BAAGWC010000008.1, read as the reverse complement.
CCACACCACCCGCACGGGCGTGCTCGTGCTCAGCTACGTGCGGGCCAGCGCCCAGCCATAGGCCCGCACGCGCCAGGCTGCTGGTAACGGTTCAAGAAAGCGTTGGGCTTTCGCTGGCGCGCCAGCGAAAGCCCAACGCTTATTTTTTGGCGGCGGCAGGTGCCGCCACCACCCGGGTATTGGCCGGGAGCGGTACCTCGCGGGCGGTTTCGAAGGTGCCGGCTTCGGGCGCGGTTTCCTCCACGCGGCGCTGCACAATGCGCAGGCGGTGCCCGTCCACGCTCAGCACGGCTAGGTCCTGGCTGGTGCCGGTGGCGGCCGAGTAGCTGCGGAAGCCCAGCAGCATGCCGGCGGGGAAGTTGGCCGCCCTGGCTTTGGCGGCATCCACCACGTCGGGCCGGCCCGCGAATTTGCCCAGGTCGATGTCCATGGGCTTGCGGCCCTGCAGCACGAGGTGGGCGCTGGTGCGCGGGTGGGCGGGGTCGTCGGGGTCGGGCGCGGGCTTGAAGCTGAACGACACGCTCATGGTTTCGGCCTCGGCCAGGGCCGGGGCGGCGGGCGTGGTGGCTGCCGTGCCATCGGCGGGCGGCGCGGCGGCGGCAGCGGTGGCCGAATCGGCCCGCTCGGTAGCAGCGGGCGTGGCAGCGGCCTCAGGTGCCGCCGTGGGCGCGGAGGTAACGGGGGCCGTTTGGTTGCAGCCGGCCAGGAGCACGGCGGCGCCCAACATAAAAATTGTGTTCTTCATCAGAAGCCCGATAACGGGAATTTGCGTCTGTAAGATTAAGGCAAAACTAATCGTCCCGCACCAAGTGAATGGCCTCGCAGCCAGCCATATTTTTCTACGAAAGCCTATATAGTGGCATAATTTTAGCTGCTATCGGACGTTTTTTTTCGCTCTCTGCAAAACCAGCCCGCCCGGCTCTGATTAATGCAGCTATCGATTTGTCAATCTACCAATTGGGCCGCATATTAGCGCCGCAACAGCTTCTACTCCCCAGCGTTTCCGTTCATTCATTTTTTCATTTTTCACCTCATTTTTCACCTTTTCACTTCCTTTCCATGTTGTCAACTTTACGTTTTCTCACACTGGTTCTGCTTGGGCTCAGCCTGGGCTTTGCCCGGCCGGCCCGGGCCTCGCACGCGCAGGGCGGCAGCATCACCTACACCTCGCTGGGCGGCAACAGCTACCGCGTCCGGGTCGATTTCTTCCGCGACTGCTCGGGCATTGCCGCGCCTACCAGCTTCACGCTGAACTGCACAACGGTTTGTGCCGGCAGCGGCACAACAACAACGCTAAACCAAGTAGGCCAGCCCTTTATTGGCACGCCCTACAACTCTACCATTCAGCCCCTGGCCGTGTGCCCCCTGACAGGCAGCGCCCCGGCTAGTGCCCCGGCCAACTTTGCCGCCTATCGCTACGAGGCAACCGTGACCCTCGCCCCCAATCAGTGGATTTTGTCGGCCGAAGAGTCGGCCCGGCCTTCCGTTACCAACCTCAGCTCGAGCGGCAGCCTGCGCCTCGAAGCCACGCTTGATAACCGTGGGCGCACCAACAACTCGGCAGCCTACAGCAATATTCCCACCTTTTTCGTCCCCGTCAATCAGCCGAACCTGCTGCAGATTGGCGCTTTCGATGCCGACGGCGACTCGCTCTCGTACGCGCTGGACCGGCCGCTGAATGGCTGTAATGTCTACGAAACCTACGCGGCCTACCCCACGGGCTGCCAGACCGGGCTCGACCCGCTTTGCAACCGCCGCCTCATCACCTGCACCGGTACTTCCAGCGTTTACACGCAGGCGCTGCCGATTTCCGTGGCCAATGACACGATTTTTGAAAACGGCTTGACGACCCGGCCGGCCTGCCCGGCTACCGGCAACATCGTAACGGCCACGGTGCAGCCGCGCTTCTCTTTCTCGGCCCTGCAAGGGGTTTTCAGCTTCACGCCCAACCGCTACCTGCTCACGCCCTCGGCCAATGGCGACAATAAGTCGGTAGTGGTGGTGAAGGTGACCGAGTGGCGCCGGGTAAACGGCGTGTATGTGGCCATTGGCACCACCCGCCGCGACATGCTCTGGATTACCTACGACGGGGCAGCCAACGCTACCCAGCCGCGCCTCTCGCCCACGGTGACGGTGCAGAATGGTTCGCAGAGCGCCAGCCAGGCCCTGACCACGCCCATTGCCGTGCAGGCCGGCGAGCCCGTCTCGGTTGGTTTCACGGCCACCACTACCGGCTCCACGCCCCTGGCCTTCACCCTCGAGCAGAACACCGTGCCCGGCGCCGTCATCCAGGCCGGGACCGCCGCCGGCACCGGCCGCCTCACCTTCACCCCGCCCCTGAGCCTGCCCAACGGCACCTACCGCGTCAGCGTCACCGTCACCGACGACGCGGCCCCGATTCGCAACCTCATCACCGTGCCCGTCACCTTCCGCGTGTACCGCACCACGCTGGCCACTTACAACGCCGCTGCTTCGGCCCTGATTGCGGCCTACCCCACGCCCTTCACCGAGCAGGTGCAGTTCCAGCTGCCCACGGCCGGCGTGCAGCAGCTCACCGTTTGCGACAACCTGGGCCGCGTAGTGGCCCACCTCACCAGCCAGCCCGATGGCCGGGTGCGCTGGGCCCCGGCGGCCAGTGTGCCCGCCGGCCTCTACTCCGCCCGCTCCGCCGACGGAAAGCTCACCGTTCGACTGCTCCGCAGCGCCCAGTAAGTTTCGCTTCTTCTAAAAAAGAGCCCCGTCACACGCTGACGGGGCTCTTTTTTTTGTGAAACGGAGGGCCAATATCTCAGGCGCAGCTATATAGTGGCATCATTTTAGCAGGCTAAAATTGCACGCGGATATGCATTGACTACGGAGTTGCCAAGCTGGCTTTTGAAGCGGTTAAACCGCTGTGACGCAGCCTGGCACGGGTAGGCACATTCGCTTTTCACAGTCACTTTTTCGCTTTTTTTCCTTCCAATTTTTCCACAATGCTATGTTTTCACGCCTACGTTTTTTAATGCTGTTGCTGTTTGGATTGGGCCTGGGCTTTGCCCGGCCGGCGCATGCCTCGCACGCGCAGGGCGGCAGCCTTACTTACACCTCGCTGGGCGGCAACAGCTACCGGGTACGGGCCGATTTCATCCGGGACTGCTCGGGCATTTCGGCTCCTACCAGCTTCACGCTGAATTGCCAGACAACCTGTGGCGGCACCAGCCTGACCACCACCCTGGTTCCGGTGGGGCAGCCGTTTATTGACGCGCCCTATAGCTCGGCGGTTCAGCCGCTGGTGCAGTGCCCCCTCAACACCGGCGCGCCCGTTAGCACGCCCGCCAACTATGCCGTGCACCGCTACGAAGGCACCGTGACGCTGGCCCCGAACCAATGGATACTGGCCGTGGAAGAAGCATCCCGGCCAATGGTCACCAACCTCAGTTCGGCGGGTACGGTCCGCCTCGAAGCGACACTCGACAACCGCGGGCGCACCAACACCTCGGTGGTTTTCAGCAATATCCCGACGCTGCTCATTCCGGTCAATCAACTCGACCTGCTGCACATCGGGGCCTTCGATGCCGACGGCGACTCGCTCTCGTATAGCCTGGAACGGCCCCTGAATGGCTGCAACAGCTACGAACCCTACGCAGTATACCCCACTACGTCCTGCACCCCCCTCATCGACCCCCGGTGTGGCCGCCGGCTCATCAACTGCGGCAATTCGTCCAATACCTACACGCAGTCGTCGCCCATGGCCGTAACCATGGATACGGTGTTCGAGAACGGGTCAACCACTCGTCCGGCGTGCCCGCCCAATAACATTGTGGTAGCAACCGTCCAGCCCCGGTTTGCGTTTTCGGCCCTGCAGGGCACTTTCGCCTTTACGCCCAACCGCTACCTCCCCACGGCTTCCGCCAACGGCGATAATAAGTACGTGGCCGTGGTGAAGGTGACGGAGTGGCGCCGCGAAAACGGCGTGTACGTGGCCATCGGCACCACCCGCCGCGACATGTTGTGGGTGGTGTACAACACCCCCACTGCGTCGATGCCAAGCGTGGCCCCGATGGTGACGGTGCAGAATGGCTCGCAAACCCGCACTCAGGCCCTGACCACGCCCATTGCCGTGCAGGCCGGCGAGCCCGTCTCGGTTGGTTTCACGGCCACCACCACCGGCTCCACGCCCCTGGCCTTCACCCTCGAGCAGAACACCGTGCCCGGCGCCGTCATCCAGGCCGGGGCCACCGCCGGCACCGGCCGCCTCACCTTCACCCCGCCCCTGAGCCTGCCCAACGGCACCTACCGCGTCAGCGTGAGCGTCACCGACGATGCCTCGCCCCTGCGCAACCTCACCACCGTGCCCGTTACGTTTCATGTGTACCGCACCACGCTGGCCACGCGGGGCGCGGCGGCCCAGTCCGTTTCGGCCTACCCCACGCCCTTCACCGAGCAGGTGCAGTTCCAGCTGCCCACAGCCGGCGTGCAGCAGCTCACCGTTTGCGACAACCTGGGCCGCGTGGTGGCCCACCTCACCAGCCAGCCCGATGGCAAGGTGCAGTGGGCCCCGGCGGCCAGTGTGCCCGCCGGACTCTACTCCGCCCGCTCCGCCGACGGAAAGCTCACCGTGCGCCTGCTCCGTAGCACTGCGCAGTAAACGGTAGGTCACCTGCCAATAAAAAGGCCGCGCTACTACAGTAGCGCGGCCTTTTTCAATTTAACAAACTACAGAATGCCTACCAACGACGGCCGTGGCCGTGGCCACGGTAGTAGTAAGGCCGGGGCGCATAATACACCGGACGCGGGGCGTAATAAACCGGGCGGGGCGCTACGATAACGGGCGGAGGCGCGGGGTATACCACCACCGGACGCGGCGGGTAGTAGTAGCGGGGCCCGTAGTAAGCGCGGGGAGGATAATACCCACCGGCCCCGATGGTCACGGAAACCTGGGCGTTGGCGGCGTGGCTCCCCAACAGCAGCAAAAACAGGCGCAGCGTCAGAAACAAGGGTTTAGTCCGCATAATATTCGCGCCGGAGCGCGTCGTTTAGGTTACAGATGGAAAACCAATTTATGGGATTTAGACGAAAACACCGAACCGGAGTTTAATGGTTCGGTGAGGTATTTTACGGAAGGGCGATGCGATAGGTGACATCGGTGGCCCCGCCGAACAGGCCGTAGCCGTTGCGCACGTTGGAGGCCAGCGGCGCGGGCTCGGCAAAAGGGTTGCCGTCGCTGTCGTAGTAGCGGCGGCGCGAGAGGTAAAAATTATACGCCTCGGGCGTGATGCTGCTCACATAGACCTCGATATAGCCCGGCTGCGGGCAGTTGCTGCTCGGCGGATAGCAGCTGCTGTAAAAGCGCACGTCCGAGGTCAGGCTGATGCGCTGGCCATTCACGTCGGTGTCGGCAAAGGGGTAGAGGCTGTAGCCCTGCTGCGGGCTCGACAGCTGGAACTGCCCGATGCTGCCGGCCGTGTTGCTCTGGCTGTCGTAGTCCACCTGCACCGCGCCCCAGTTGCCGGGCTGGCCCTGCCGGTCGAGCAGGCGGGCAAAGGCCAGGTAGTAGTTGGGGGTGGCGGGGTCGTCGCGCAGCACCACGCTCAGGCGGCCCTGGTATTCGCCGGAGTTGGGGTTGGCGGCGGTGCGGGCCACGTAGCTGCCGCTCTCCACCACGGGCGGCGCGGGCAGCGTGAGGGTGCTTTCGGCCGTTTCAAAACCGGGCAGTGCCGCCCGCAGGGTGTAGGCCTGCCCCACCTGCGGCCGGAAGCCCAGCACCGGGCGGTAGTAGCCCGGCGTGCCGGGGTAGCCATACTGCGGGTTGGCGCCCGTGCTCACCGGCCGGTAGCGCTCTACCACGGCGCCGGCGGCGTTGCGCAGCTCCACAGTGGCATCGGCGCGGCCGGTGAGCTGGCTGGTGTCGAACACGCGCTGGCTGTTGCTGATGTAGAGCTGCCGCCCGCCAAACAGCTCCCCGAACGACGAATCCTGCGGCGTGGGCGTGAGGGTGTACATGAGCGCCACGCGGGGCGTGTGCGGCGGCTCGGGCAGGTCTACGGTGGTTTCGCAGCTGGCGAGGGCGCTGGCGGCGAGGGCGAGAAGGACACGTTTTTTCATGCGGACGAGGCGTTAAAACCGGAACGTTTTGCTGAACGAAGGCAGAATGGGAAACAGCGATACCTGCCGGTAGCTGAGCTGGTTGCTGCCGGCGGCGCGGCCCAGGTAGATGAAATAGGGGTTTTTGCGGTTGTAGGCGTTGTACACGCTGAAGCTGTTCACCACTTCGCCCCAGCGCTTTTTCTTGGTGTGGCTCAGGTCGAGGTCGAGGCGGTGGTAAGCGGCCATGCGGTAGCTGTTGCGCGAGCCGTAGTCTTCAAACGGAGGGCCAGCGCTGGGCCCCAGGCTGTAGCGCCCTTGCGAGAGCGTCACGGCATTGCCCGTGCCGTACACGAACGTGCCCGAGAGCGTGAGCGTGGGGCTGAACTCGTGGATGACCACCAGCTTGAAGTCGTGCCGCCGGTCGTATTTGTAAGGGTAGAGCTGGCCCTGGTTCAGGTCCGGGAAGCGGCGGTTGTTCCAGGCCAGGGTGTAGCCAATCCAGCCGGTGGTTTTGCCGGTTTTCTTTTGCAGAAACAGCTCGGCGCCGTAGGCCCAGCCCTGGCCGCTGGTGATTTTGGCTTCGTAGTTATCGTCGGTAGTTCCCACAAAATCAGCGCCCTCGCGGAACTCAATCAGGTTCTGCATGGGCTTGTAGTAGGTTTCCAGGCTCAGCTCAAAATCCTCGCCGCCGAAGCGCAGGTTGCGGGCCGCCCCCACGCTGAACTGCTGCGCGGTCTGGGGCTTGGTTTTGGCCGTGGCGGGCACCCACAGGTCGGTGGGCAGGCCAATGCCGCTGTTGGTGAGCAGGTGCACGTACTGCGTGGTGCGGGCGTAGGAGGCCTTCAGGGCCCAGGCTTCGGTGAGCAGGAAGCGGCCCGACACGCGCGGCTCCACGCTCGGGTACAGCTTGCTATCGACCAGAAAGCTGTTTACGCGCAGGCCCACGTTCACCTTCAGGCGGTTGGTGAGCTTCAGGTCGTCTTCGGCATACAGGCTGGCTTCGCTGGCCCCGATGCGGCGGCCCCGGGCCTGGTTCTGGGTGGGGTCCACGCTGTCGTCGCTTTGCAGGGCCCCGGGCCGGAACTGGTGCCGGATAACCTGCCCGCCAAACCGGATGTAGTGCATGGGGTTGGGCACGTAGTCGAAGTCCAGCTTCGCGCTGATGTCCTGAATGTTGGACAGGTAGCTGAGCGAGTATTTCTCGTCGCGCTGCTGCCCGCTGCTGTCATGGTAGCGGTTTTCCTGGGTCGAGCCCACATCAAACTGGTAGCGCGTGTAGGTAAGCGTGGTGTTGAGAAACAGCCGGTCGTTCACCACGTGGTTCCAGCGCAGGGCCCCGATGCGGTTGCCCCAGCCCAGGGCGCTTTTCTGCTTGAAATAGCCCCCGTCGTCGTTGGGCGACTCGTCGTTGGCGTAAAACTCGTCGTAGCCCATGTAGCCGCTCAGGTACAGGCGGTCGCGGGCGCTCAGCTTCCAGTTCAGCTTGCCGTTGAGGTCGTAGAAGTAGTAGCCGGCGGTCAGGCCGTTGGTTTGCGAGAGGATGAGCGGCCGGGCCAGGATATCGATGTAGGTGCGGCGGGCCGAGAAGATGAACGAGGCCGTGTCCTTCTTAATCGGGCCTTCCAGCGTGAAGCGCGAGGCAATGAGCCCGATAGCGCCTTCGCCGTGCAGCTTCTGCATGTTGCCCTCCTTCATCGAAATATCGACCACCGACGACAGCCGCCCGCCGTAGCGCGCCGGAAACCCGCCCTTTATCAGCTCCACGTTCTTGATGGCGTCGGCGTTGAACACTGAGAAGAAGCCGAACAGGTGCGAGGCGTTGTAGATGGGCGTGCCGTCGAGCAGCAGCAGGTTCTGGTCGGGCGAGCCGCCGCGCACGTAGAGGCCGCTGCTGCCCTCGCCGCCGGCCTGCACGCCGGGCAGCAGCTGCAGCACCTTCAGCACGTCGGTTTCGCCGAATAGCGCGGGCACCAGCTTCAGCTGGGCCACCGGGATGTTGATGGTGCCCATGCGCGTGCTTTCGGTAATTTTCTCCTCCCGGCTGCCCACCACTTCCACGTCGGCCAGCTCGGCCGAGGACGTTTTCAGCCGGAAATCGTGCGCGAAGCTGCGGTCGGCTTTCCGGGCCAGCCGCTGCTTCTCGTAGCCCAGCGCCGACACCAGCAGCCGCACCGAATCGGAGGAGGCCGCCAGCGTGAGCGAGTAGAAGCCGTAGGTATTGGTGGTGGTGCCCTGGCCGCTGGCCGGGTGCACCACGGCTACGCCGGGCAGGCTCTCGCCGGTAGCGCCATCGCGCACGTAGCCGCTGATGGTGAAGCGGTTGGCTTGCTGTGCCAGGGCCGTGGTAGCGGCCCCCAGCAGGCCCAAGCTGCTCAGCGCAGCCAGGCGGAAAAAGGTCTTCATGCAGACGAAAAGGTGGAAAGGCCCTGCCCAAATGGGCCGACGCGCGGCCCTAACGGCAGGTGGTGGGTTTTATTGGCCAGATGAATGTGGGATGAAGAGCACGATTTGGCAGCAGGGGTTGCCTGCGTTTGCAGGAAAAAGAGGCCGTGCTGCCAAGCGGCACAGGCTGAGCACAAAAAAGCACGTCAAGCTGAGCTTGACGTGCTTAAGGGTTGGCCGTTGCTGCGGGCAAGCCGGGCGCTTACTTCTTGCGGTAGGCCGCGTTCAGGTACGCCAGCACGGGCGTGGTGATGTCGAGGTTTTTCTCGCCGTAGGCAATGGTGCCGCTGGGCGCGGCAATCAGAATCAGCTTGTAGCCGTGGGCTTTGCCGTAGGCTTCCACCTTCTTGTTCACGCTCTCGAGCACGGTCTGGGTGAGCTTGGCTTCTTCCTGCTGGGCCTGCTGCTGCAGCATCTGCTGCTGCTGGGCCACCTGCTGCTGCTGCTCCTGCAGCTTCTGCTCGGTGGCGGCGCGCTGCTCGGCGGTGAGGCCGGGGGCCTGCTTCTGGTAGGCCTCCACGGCGGCTTTGAAGCTGGCCAGCATGCTCTGGTTCTGCTTTTCCCAGCCGCGGGCCTTGCCCTCAAACGAACGGCGGGCGTCCTTCATGCCCTGGTAGCCGTCCAGCATCCTGCCCGACTCCACGTAGGCCAGCTTGCCCGAGAAGTCGCCGGTCATGTCCTGCACGGGCGCCACCACGGCGGCCGGGGCGGGCTCCGAATCGGTGGTTTCAGCGGCCGGGGCGCTGTCGGCAGTGGTGTCGGCGGCCGGCTCGGGCGTAGCCAGCACGGCCGTATTCTTGTCGGTGGCGAGGGCCGGGGCGACGGGCTTGTGGCTGAAGTGCAGGAAATACAAGCCGGCCACGGCCAGGGCCAGCACAAGGTTAATGGTAAGCTGAAGAGGGTTTTTCATTGACAACGAATGATGAGAAAAAACAAAAGTACGCCGCCGGGCGAACCTACGGCCGGGGCACCCACTCGGCTTGCAGCAGGGCGTACTGGTATTCGTCGCACCACTCGCCTTTGTACCAGCCATTTTCCCGAAAATGCCCTTCGCGGCGCATTCCCACGGCTTCCAGCAGTGCCACGCACGGCAGGTTGCGCGTATCGGTGAGGGCCACCACGCGGTGCAGGGCCAGCTCGGCGAAGCAGTAGCGCAACAGGCCCGCCAGCGCCGCGCGGGCGTAGCCCTGCCCCTGCCAGCGCGGGCTCAGCGTGATGCCCATCTCGCCAAGGCGCGGCTCGTGGGCGTAGCGGTGCAGGGCGCAATCGCCCACCAACAGGTCGTCTTCGGCCCGGGCAATGGCCAGCTGCACCCACTCGCCAGCGGGCGCGGGTATGGCGGCTTCGGCCTGACGGGCAATGAACGCCGCCGCTTCGGCTTCGGTGTAGGCATCGAAACCCTGAAAGCGGGCCACTGCCGGGTCGGAGCGGTAGGCCAGGAACGCGGGTAAGTCGGTTGGCCGCAGGTGGCGCAGTCGCACGCGGCCGGCAGGGAATGAGAAGCTCATGGCAGGTAAAGTCAACGCATTATTCCGGCACGGCAATGTGCAGCAGCGCGTCGCCCTGGTTCACCACCGGCATGTAGTTGAGCCCAATCACGTAGCCGCTCACCGGCGACTCCAGCCGCACCGACTGCGCGCCGTAGGGGTCGGCCACGGAGCCGTAAATCTGCCCCTTCTCGATAAACTGCCCGTTCTCGACGTGCGCGCGAAACAGGCCCGCAAACCGCGCCCGCAGCCACGTATGCCGCCGGCAGATGATGCCCGGCCGGGCCGGCCGGGGCGCTTCGGGGCCCATGCCCAGGTGGTGCAGCACCCGCAGCGTGCCCGCCACGGCCTCCTCAATGCCGGGCTCGTCGAGGCGCAGGCTCTCGCCGGTTTCGTACACGATGATGCGCTTGCCCAGTTCCTGCGCCGCCTCGCGCAACGAGCCGCCCCGCAGCCCCGCGTGCAGCGTGAAGGGCGCCCCGAAGGCCGCCGCCATGGCGTCCACTTCGGGGTCGATGCCCAGCAGGGCGCGCACCTGTGGGTAGTTGGAGCGCGCCGCGCCGCCCGTGTGGAAATCGATGCCGTAGTCAATCAGGGGCATGATTTCGCGCATGAAGCGGTGGGCCACGCGCCCGGCCAGCGAGCCCCGCGGGAAGCCGGGGAACGAGCGGTTCACGTCCTTGCCGTCGGGCACGTCGCGGCTGAAATTCAGAAAGCCGTAGATGTTAAGAATCGGAATGGCGATGACCGAGCCCCGCAGCGGCGTCAGCAGCTCGCGCCGGATGAGCCGCCGGATGGTTTCGATGCCGTTCACCTCGTCGCCGTGCATGCCGCCCATCAGCAGCAGCGTGGGGCCGGGCACGGCCGAGCGCAGCACGTGCACCGGCACGTCAATCACGGTGCCCGAGGGCAGCTTCGAAATCACCAGCCGCGTGAGCACCCGCTCGCCGGGCTGAATGGTGAGGCCGTTGAGGTGAAAAGCGGCGGAAGAGGAAGCAGCCATAAGCGGGAAAGAACAAAAAACTCCCCTCCTTACCAAGGAGGGGACGCTGGCGCGCAGCGGCAGCTGGGGTGGTTGTGGGCGATGAACGGTAGCCAAATGCTACGCCTGTCAGTTGTTCGCCGCCCACAACCACCCCCGTTTCAGCTTCGCTGAAACATCCCCTCCTTGGTAAGGAGGGGAGTCAGCCGCTCCTTACTTACCGGCCGGCACGTCCGACTGGGCATCCACGGCCTGGCCGGGGCCCTTTTTGGCCTTGGGCTTGGCTTTTTTCCGGGCGGTGAGGTTAGCCGTGTATTCAATGATGCGGCCGGCAATGTCGAGGGTGGTGGCTTTCTCGATGCCTTCGAGGCCGGGCGAGGAATTGACTTCGAGCACCAGCGGGCCGCGCTTGCTCTGCAACATGTCGACGCCGGCAATGCCCAGGCCCAGGGCCTTGGTGGCCAGCAGGGCGGCGGCTTTTTCGGCGCGGGTGAGCTTGACGAGGGTGCCCACGCCGCCCCGGTGCAGGTTGGAGCGAAACTCGCCCTCCTTGCCCTGGCGCTTCATGGCGCCCACCACTTCGCCATCCACCACGAAGGCGCGCAGGTCGGCCCCCTTGCTCTCGGCAATGAACTCCTGCACGATGATGCGGGCCTTGAGGTTGTGAAAGGCCTCGATGACGGACTGCGCGGCCTTGGCCGACTCGGCCAGCACCACGCCCAGGCCCTGGGTGCCCTCCAGCAGCTTGATGATGACCGGCGCGCCGCCCACCTGGCTTATCATGGCGGGTACGTCTTCGGAGTAGTTGGTGAAGGCCGTTTTGGGCATGCCCACGCCGGCGCGGCTCAGAATCTGCATCGAGCGCAGCTTGTCGCGCGAGCGCACAATGGCCTGGCTGTCCACGGCGGTCCGCACCTTCATCATCTCAAACTGCCGCACCACGGCCGTGCCGTAGAACGTGACCGAGGCCCCGATGCGCGGAATGATGGCATCAATTCCTTCGAGCGGCGCCCCCTGGTAGATGATGCCCGGCTTGCCCTTCTCCAGCACAATGTTGCACTGCAAGTGGTCGATGACCACGGCTTCGTGGCCCCGGGCAGCGGCGGCCTCCACCAGGCGCTGGGTGGAATAGGATTTCGGCTCACGCGAGAGAATGGCCAGTTTCATCGTGGAGGGTTGGTGATGTGGGGTGGTGAAGCGAACGGGGAGCCACAAAACTACTCAGGAGCGGGTGCGCCGGGCGCCGGGGCGAACCCGGGCTTTGTAAGAAAGGTTGCGCTTGGCCACATCGACCACGAAGCGGCCCTGCCGCAACAGGCTGCGGCCCAGCAGCACGGGGTACTTCATGTCGGAGCGGTCGGAGAGCGAAAACTCGGCTTCAAAATCTTCCTCGTACAGCCGCACCACCGCCCGAATGACGTAGCGCTCCTGCACCTCGCCGTTGGAGGAGCGGATGTCGCGCAGCGCAAAATCGGTGAAGGTGAGCGCCCGGCCGTCGGCGCCTTCGTGGCCGGGGTCGAGCAGGTTCACCACCAGCACGGCCGGCTGCCCGGCCGGGGTTTCGATGTGGATGTTGGTGCAGTGAATGGCGCTGGTGTAGGCCCCGGTGTCCACCTTCGCCTCTACCTCGCTGAGGGCAAAGGCCGGAAAATCAACCAGCTCACGGCGGCCGAGCAGGCGTTTTACAGGGCGAGGCTTGGCGACAAGAGACATGACAGGCGAAGCAGGATGGCGCGTGAGCGAACGGGTTTGGCGAAGCTACTGCCGCCGCTGCCAACTTCTGCTACGCCGCCGGCTGGCCCACTACCTAAAAAAGCATTTTAAGGAGCCCGGCGCGGTCCGGCTCTCCTCAAAATGCTCTTGCGGGGCTTCCGGCCCCGGCCGGGGCGGTTCAGCCGGTATTTTAATTACTGCCAAGGCGCCATTTGCGGGGCAGTGCTGCGGACCCCGGCTAGCGGTAGCGGTCCAGCGGGTCAGCGCCGGGGCTTTGCTCGCGCACCAGCCGCTCGTATTCGCGCTGGGTGCGCTGCTCGCGGCTCATGCCTGTGCTGCCGTAGGCCGCAATGCCGTTCATCACCAGGCCAAAGCCCCAGAACGCGGTGGTCCAGATGGGCCAGGGAATGCCGCCGTAGTGGCGGCTGGTGAGGGCCCAAATCACCCACAGCATCGCATTTATCACCAGGTAGGTGACCAGGTGCGATTGAAACTTGGCGCGGGCTTTGGCCTTTTGCCACAGGTAGGGGTCGCGTTGCAGGGTTTCCATGGGTGTGGGGATGAAGTTGGTTGGAATTGATGGTCAAAGCTCGTTTTTCGTCGCGCTGCCGGCAAGTTATTGTTGCCGAACGGTTGTTAGCGGCTGCTCAAGCGTCATTTGGTGGTCCTGAACTGTATCACTTCCCAAGCGCGGCTAGGCGATGTAAGCACTGAATCGCCCGCCCGTACTTTGCATTACACCTTTCCCAAATTTTCCAGGCATGGCTTCTCCCCTTTCCACCCGCATTCAGCTTATGCAGGGCGACATCACCCGCCAGCCCGTGGCGGCCATCGTCAACGCCGCCAATTCCAGCCTGCTCGGCGGCGGCGGGGTCGATGGGGCCATTCACCGCGCCGGCGGCCCGCAGATTCTGGAAGAATGCCGCGCCATCCGGGCCCGGCAGGGCGGCTGCAAAACCGGCGAGGCCGTCATCACCACCGGCGGGCGGCTGCCGGCGGCGCACGTCATCCACACGGTGGGCCCGGTCTGGAACGGCGGCCACAAAGGCGAGCCCGCGCTACTGGCCAGCTGCTACCGCAACAGCCTGCGCCTGGCCGAAGAAAACCACCTGGAAAGCGTAGCCTTCCCCGGCATCAGCACGGGCATCTACGGCTACCCCAAAGCCGAAGCCGCCGCCATTGCCGTGCACGAAGTGCGGCAGTGGCTGGCGGCCCATGCGTTTCCGCAAACGGTGGTATTCGTGGCCTTTGATGCGGAAAACCAGCGGCTCTACGAGCAGGCGCTGGGGGCTGTTGAATAGCCAAAAGCAAGCCGGTCGTCCAGAGCGCCGCCCCAAAAACGTGCTACGCCAGCTCGCCCACGCCTTCCACGCGCTCGGCCACCTGCTTCATCAGCCACAGCGGGGTGCTGGTGGCGCCGCAAATGCCCACGGTGTGCGCCCCGGCCAGCCACTCGTCTTCAATCTCCGTTTCGTTTTCGATGAAATAGCTGCGCGGATTTTTCGCATTCACTACCGAAAACAGGGCCTTGCCGTTGGAGCTTTTGCGGCCGCTCACGAAGAGCACCACGTCGTACTCGACGGCAAACTTGGCCAGGGCGGGCTCGCGGTTGCTCACCTGCCGGCAAATGCTGTCGTTGGCGTCAAAGCTGTCCAACTCGCCGCCGGCCGCCAGGATGCGCGCCTCCATCAGGGCCTTCATCTTGTAGAAGCCGGCCGTGCTTTTGGTGGTCTGGCTGAACAAGGTGACGGGGCGCGAAAAGTCAATCTGGTCGAGGTCGGCCTCGTTCATCACGATGATGGCGCGGTTGCCGGTCTGGCCCGTGAGGCCGGCCACTTCGGCATGGCCGGGCTGGCCGTATATCACAATCTGGCCGTCCTGGCGCTGGCTCAGGTCGAAGGCGTGCTTCACACGGTTTTGCAGCTTGAGCACCACCGGGCAGCTGGCATCAATCAGCTCCAGGTTGTTTTGCAGGGCCAACTGGTAGGTTTCGGGCGGCTCGCCGTGGGCCCGGATGAGGACTTTGGTATCGTGCAGCCCGGCCAGCTGCTCACGGTCGATGATGCGCAGGCCCTGCTTGTGCAGGCGCTCCACTTCCATGCTGTTGTGCACAATATCGCCGAGGCAATACAGCGTTTCTTCGTGCGCCAACTCATCCTCGGCCATCTGAATGGCGAATTCTACGCCGAAGCAGTAGCCGGAATTTTTATCAATCGTGACCTTCATGCTGTGCCTTTAACATCACTGCGGCGGCGAGGAGTTCGCCGGGCGCAAAGGTACGGCGGCCGGGCGGGGTTGCACATTGGCCGGGCAAAAAGGCGCGTCATGCCGAGCGCTGCCAAAGCAGTGTCCTAGTCCCAGCCCGCCGCAAACAGCGCCGACGACACGCGGTCCAGCACGAAATCGACCTGCTCGGTGATGGTGATGTGCGTGGTGTCGAGCAGCACGGCATCGGGGGCGCGGCGCAGGGGGCTTTCGGCGCGGGTCGAGTCGAGGTAGTCGCGCTTGCGCAGGTTCTCGATGATGTCGGCCAGGGGCACGATTTCGCCTTTGGCGGCCAGCTCGTCCTGGCGGCGCTGGGCGCGCAGCTCCACTTCGGCCGTCATGAAGATTTTGACCTCCGCATCGGGAAAAACGGTGGTGCCGATGTCGCGGCCGTCCATCACCACGCCGCGCTTGCGGCCCATTTCCTGCTGCTGGGCCACCATAGCGTGCCGCACCATCGGAATGACCGACACCTCGCTCACGGAGTTGGAAATCCGCATCTGGCGAATGTCGTCCTCGCGGTTGGCGCCGTTCAGAAACAGCTCGTTGCGGCCCGTGCGGGGGTTGCGGCGGAAGCTGATGCTGATTTCGTGCAGCGCCTGCTCGATGCGGGCCAAATCGTCGAAACCGATTTGTTGTTCGAGCAGGTACAGCGTCACGGCGCGGTACATGGCGCCGGTGTCCACGTAGGCGTAGTGCAGGAGGTTGGCCACGGCCTTGGCCGTGGTGCTTTTGCCACAGGAAGAGTAGCCGTCAATGGCGATAACGAGTTGTTTCATAACGACGCGAGCGGCCATTGGCCCCGCAAGATTACGAAATCCAACCCTTACGAACGGCAGGCGGGGTCTTCAGCCGCTGCGGAACCGAGGCAAAAAAGGCCGCCACGGAGGCGCTTTCTCCCTCATTCAGTTGCGCATCGACCAAATGAAAGGGGTTAAAAAAAAATCGGTTGGCCAGTCCGATGCCGGTGCTGCCGTCCTTGCCGGTGCCCCATTCGCCCCGGTACACCTGCACCAGGCACTGCCCCAGAAAACAGCCCAACGCCATGATGACGCCCGGCCGCTCGGCCGGCCCCAATTGGCCGCGCTGGGCCTGAATGAAGTTGGCCAGGTGGGCCACGCCTTCGGCATCGAAGGCTTTTAGGTTGAGCTGCTGGCGCACCTGCTCGGCGGCGGCGGTTATCGTATCGAGGGGGGATTGCGGGGTGTCGTCGGGCATAGATAGCGTAGATAATAACCTAACAGGCGGCGCGTGACGCCGGATTCGCAACGGGCTGAAGTCAGCAAATTACGGCTCAGCCATAAAACAGCCCGCAACGCCCGCCGCCCAAAAGCAGCGGCTGGCCGCCGGGCTTTGCGGGCGCAAGGTAGGCCCCCCGCCCGCAGCCGCCGCGCTAATTCAGCCCGGCCTTTTTGTCGGCCACGTATTCGGCCAGCACCTTTTGCACCTTCTCGGCGGTGATGAAGGCCCAGCTTACGCTTTTCACCAGCTTCTTATCATCGGCAATAATGGGCTCCACAATGGTCCGAATGCGGCTGCCCGATTTGGG
Source organism: Hymenobacter daeguensis (assembly GCF_054780555.1). Classification (NCBI taxonomy): domain Bacteria; kingdom Pseudomonadati; phylum Bacteroidota; class Cytophagia; order Cytophagales; family Hymenobacteraceae; genus Hymenobacter; species Hymenobacter daeguensis. Next base: position 16,481 of record NZ_BAAGWC010000008.1, on the reverse strand, counting down.
CAGGCTCAGCCAGTGCGGGTCGTCGTCGCGCTTGACGAACCAGACCCTGCTCATCTCATACTCCGTCACCTGCGACTTGTACGCCCCGCCCACCCAGCCGGAACCGGTAAACGCCCGCGCCCCGTCGTAATGCACGGCATCGTCGCGCCGCATGGTGCCCGTGAAGTGGTAGAGCGCAAAACCCGGCCCCACCACGCCCACCCGCACGAAGGCAATTCGATATTCCTGCTCGTCTTCGCCCACAGCTACTTTGAAGTCCTTCAGCACGATGAAGGAATCCTGCTGCATCACGAAGCTGCTCACCTCCAGCGGGGTATATACTTTTCTGGCTTCCTTGTCAACGGCCACAATCTTATTGTAGTCGAGGTACACCAGCGGCACCGCGAGCGTGCTGCCGCTCAGCAGGTGAATGCGGCCGGGCACGGCCGGGGGCAGCTTCTTGGGCAGCGGCGGGGCCGTCTGGGCCCGGGCTGCCGGAACCAGTTGAACAAAGGCCATTGCCAGGGCGGCAAGGCCCAGTGCAGCAATTTTCATACAGCGCGGCGGGTATATCGTTTCGGCGAATATAGGCCGCGCGCTACCCTGCCGCTAGTGCCCGCAGGGGCAGGGCACCGATTTGCCGCCGCTGTGGTGCTTGTACCAGGCGGTTTTTTTCTGCTGCGCGGTGCGGCGGGCGCAGCCGCCCTCGGCCAGCAGCAGCGGCAGCACGAGCAGCATAAGGACAAGGTTCTTTTTCACCGGAAACTGGTTTTTTGTCAAATATAAGGTTCTTTGCCTGCGCAAAACCGGCACTGGGTCGGTTTCTTCCCCGCCCACTGCTCTGCTTATGCCTGCCGATTTCTCGCTCACCGCCAACGTCGTCGACTTATTTGCCCGTTCCATTCAACCAGCCGTTATTCAGATTGAAAACGGCCGCATTGCCGCCATTGCGCCCATTGCCGAGGCCGAAGCGGACCCGGCGCTGCCCTACGTGCTGCCCGGCTTCGTCGATGCCCACGTCCACGTCGAAAGCTCGCTGCTGGTGCCCACCGAGTTTGCGCGCCTGGCCGTAACGCACGGCACCGTGGCCACGGTATCCGACCCACACGAAATCGGCAACGTGCTGGGCGTGGCCGGCGTGGAGTTCATGCTGGAAAACGCGGCGCACTCGCCGTTCAAGTTCTGCTTTGGCGCGCCCAGCTGCGTGCCGGCCACGCCATTCGAGACGGCCGGGGCCGAAATCACGGCTCAGGACATTGCCAAGCTGTTCGAAAACCCCAAAATCGGCTACCTGGCCGAGATGATGAACTGGCCCGGCGTGCTGCACCGCGACGCCGACGTGATGCAGAAAATTGCCCTCGCCCACGCCGCCGGCCGCCCCGTGGACGGCCACGCCCCCGGCCTGCGCGCCGACGATGCCGCCCACTACGCCAGCGCCGGCATCAGCACCGACCACGAGTGCTTCACGGCCGCCGAGGCGCTCGACAAGCTGGCCGTGGGCATGAAAATCCTTATTCGCGAAGGCTCGGCGGCGCGCAATTTCGACGCCCTCATCGAGCTGATGCCCGAGCACTACCACCACCTCATGTTCTGCTCCGACGACAAGCACCCCGATACACTCGTCCTCGGCCACATCAACCAGCTGGTGCAGCGGGCCGTGGCGCTGGGCCACGACGTGTTCAGCGTGCTGCGCGTGGCCTGCATCAACCCCGTGAAGCACTACCACCTGCCGGTGGGCCTGCTGGGCGAAGGCGACCCGGCCGACTTCATCGTGGTAAGGGACTTGCGCGATTTCGAGGTGCTGCAGACGTACCTCAATGGCGAGCTGGTGGCCGAGAACGGGAAGTCGCTGCTGCCCGCCGCGCCCATTGCCGTGGTCAACAATTTCCACGCCCGGCCCGTGACGGCGGCCGATTTTCAGCTGCCCACCGCGAAAGATTCGGCCACGCTGCGCGTTATCGAGTGCTTCGATGGGCAGCTCATTACGGCCCGCGTCGATTTGCCGGCCACCATCGAAAACGGCTTCGTGGTGCCCAGCGTGGCCGATGACGTGCTCAAGCTGGCCGTCATCAACCGCTACCAGCCGCAGGTGGCGCCGGCGCTGGCGTTCATCCAGGGGTTCGGCCTGAAGCACGGTGCGCTGGCCAGCAGCGTGGGCCACGACTCGCACAACATCACCGCCGTGGGCTGCGACGACGCAAGCCTGGCCCGCGCCGTAAACCTCGTGATTGAAGCCAAAGGCGGCCTGGCCGCCGTGGGCGCCGACGGCCAGGAAATACTGGTGCCGCTGCCCGTGGCCGGCCTCATGTCGGACCAGGACGGGCAGTCGGTGGCCGCGGCCTACGCCGCCGTCGATGCGCTGGCCAAGCAGCTGGGCTCGCCGCTGGGCGCCCCGTTTATGACGCTTTCGTTTATGGCGCTGCTGGTAATTCCCAGCCTCAAGCTGAGCGACAAAGGCTTGTTCGACGGGCAGCAGTTCACGTTTGTGGACGCAGTGGCGTAGCTGCCCGCGCAATTTCTGGCGTTGTTTCTGCGTATGGGTGCGGGGCTTGTCGCCGCCCGCCATCAGAACGGTTTCACCAGCTGGCCGTTCTACACAGCGGGCGGGGGCAAGCCCCGCTCCTACTCCGCCCTTCATGAAACTGCTGCTCCGTCTTATACCGCTGCTGCTGCTGGCCTCCCTGCCCGCCGCCGCGCAGAAATACCGCACCGCCGCCGGCCTGCGCAGCGACGGCAGCAACTACGGCCTCACCGTTCAGCAGGTGTTTCTGCCCAAGGCCACGCTGGAAGGCCTGGCCATGTTTGCGCCCCGCGAGCGCAGCGCCACGCTCCTGGCCGAGCGACATTTCGGCATTCTCGGCCCCAGCCTGAACTACTATTTCGGCGCGGGCGGCCACTACGGCCGCAACAAAGACGACGGCGACTTCTGGGGTTTCGACGGCATCATCGGGGCCGAGTATAAAATTGCCTTCATCCCGTTCGTCGTTTCCCTCGATTTCAAGCCGACCATCGAATACGGCTCGGCCGACTGGAACCGGTTTCCGACCGCATTTTCCATCCGCTATATTTTCGTCAGGAAGAAAAAGGAGGGGATTTTCCGGGTGCTGGATAAGCTATAAAAAAGCCCCGATGCTGTAGCAGCACCGGGGCTTTTCACGTTACGAGGGCAGTTGCGGAGCACAAGGCGGATTGATTCGCGCTGTTCGCAATGGCAGGCTACTGAAACCGCTTTTCCAGCAGCTTGCGCATCTTTTCTTCGGTGAGGGGCTTGGTGAGGTACTCCACGTTGGGGTACTGGGCCACGCGGGCGGTATCGGCGCCGTGCATCGACGTGGTGAGCACGGCCATTACGGTCTGGTCCTGCACGGGTTTGGGCAGCGCGTTGTAGAGCTCCAGAAACTCGAAGCCGGACACGCCGGGCATCTTCAGGTCCACAAACACCAGGTCGGGCGCGGGCACGGCGCTGTCGCTCGTGTTGTCGCCCCATAGCTGTTCAAACGCCTCGTCGGCGCGCGAGAACGTGCTGACGTGCTGCGCCACCGCCAGCCGGCCCAGCAGCCGGTTGTTGAGGAAGCTGGTGGTTTCGTTGTCGTCAACGAGTACGATATGATTCAAATTTGCGGACATTGATAGACGGTTATTTTTAGAGCTTACGAAGATACCAATTGCAGCTTCTTTCCACAATGGTGCAGCTTACTTACAGCCAGCCCTGGGCGCGCATCCAGTCGTCGTTGTAGATTTTGCCGAGGTAGCGCGTGCCGTGGTCGGGCAGCACAATCACCATCGTGTCGTCTTCTTTCAGGTGCTCGCGGGCGTACTCCAGCGCCCCAAAAACGGCCGAGCCGCAGCTCCAGCCCACAAATAAGCCTTCTTCCTTGGCCAGGCGGCGCGTCATCACGGCCGCGTCCTGGTCGGTCACTTTGATGAACAGGTCGATGACATCGAAGTCCACGTTTTTGGGCAGAATGTCTTCGCCGATGCCTTCGGTTTTGTAGGGATAGATTTCGTTTTTATCGAAGATGCCGGTTTCCTTGTATTTCTTGAACACCGAGCCGTAGGTATCGAGCCCCACCGTTACGATGGCCGGGTTCTGCTCCTTCAAATACTTGCTCACGCCGCAGATGGTGCCGCCCGTGCCCACGCCGGCCGCCCAGTGCGTGATTTTGCCCTCGGTCTGCTGCCAGATTTCGGGGCCGGTGGTGTCGTAGTGCGCGGCGGCGTTCGAAAGGTTGTCGTATTGGTTGGGGTAGAAGGAGTTGGGCGTTTCGGCGTTGAGGCGGCGGGCCACGGAGTAGTAGCTGCGCGGGTCTTCGGGGGCCACGTCCACGGGGCACACCACCACCTGGGCACCCACGGCGCGCAGGATGTCCTGCTTTTCCTTGCTCTGCTTGTCGCTCATCACGAAGATGGTTTTGTAGCCTTTCGCAATGGCGGCCAGCGCCAGGCCCATGCCGGTGTTGCCGCTGGTGCCCTCGATGATGGTGCCGCCCGGCTTGAGAATGCCCGCTTTCTCGGCATCCTCAATCATGCGGATGGCCATGCGGTCCTTCACCGAGTTGCCGGGGTTGAAATACTCGACTTTGGCCAGGATGGTGCCTTTAATGCCTTTGCTTACGCTGTTGAGCTTGACGAGCGGCGTGTGGCCAACGGCGTCGATGACGTGGTTGAAATACATCGAAAATGAATGGTGGGATTTTGGGGTGAGACAGCAAAGGTAGGAATTTAGCAGGCGGGACGGGGCTGGCGTCTGTCATCCTGAGCGCAGCGCAGGACCTTGCCGCCGCTGAACAGCCTGTGGCAATCCTCATTTAAAGCAGGCAGAACAGACGTGAACAGGTCCTGCACTGTGCTCAGGCTGAGAGATGGTTCGCCGATGATATACACCGGCCTTGCCCTAGCCCCAAAATGCCCTACTTTTGCAGCACCGCTGCCCGACCGGGCGGCCGCCCCACTTCATCAACACCCAAAAACACCTCCGAATGAGCGTTCTGGTCAATAAAGATTCCAAGGTTATCGTGCAGGGCTTCACCGGCTCCGAGGGCTCGTTCCACGCCCAGCAGATGATGGACTACGGCACCAACGTGGTGGGCGGCGTGACGCCCGGCAAAGGCGGCTCCGAGCACCTGGGCCGTCCCGTGTTCAACACCGTGGCCGAGGCCGTGGAGAAGGCCGGCGCCGACACCACCATCATTTTCGTGCCCCCGGCTTTCGCCGCCGACGCCATCATGGAAGCCGCTGACGCGGGTATCAAGGTGATTATCACCATCACCGAAGGCATCCCGACCAAGGACATGATTGCCGTGAAGCAGTACCTCTCGGAGCGTCCCAACGTCACGATGATTGGGCCGAACTGCCCCGGCGTGATGACCGCCGGCGAGTGCAAAGTGGGCATCATGCCCGGCTTCATCTTCTCGAAAGGCAAAATCGGCATCGTGTCCAAGTCGGGCACGCTGACCTACGAAGCCGTGGACCAGCTCACCAAAGCCGGCCTGGGCCAGACCACGGCCATCGGCATCGGCGGCGACCCCATCATCGGCACCACCACCAAGCAGGCGGTGGAGCTGCTCATGAACGACCCCGAAACCGAAGGCATCGTGATGATTGGCGAAATCGGCGGCGGCATGGAAGCCGAAGCTGCGCGCTGGATTAAGGAAACCGGCAACAAGAAGCCCGTGGTGGGCTTCATCGCCGGCCAGACGGCCCCTCCCGGCCGCCGCATGGGCCACGCCGGCGCCATCGTAGGCGGTGCCGACGACACGGCCGCTGCGAAAATGGCCATCATGCGCGAGTGCGGCATCCACGTGGTGGATTCGCCCGCCGAGATTGGCGACACCATGCTGCGCGTGCTGGGCGGCAAATAGCCCTCGTTTTTCAGCTGGACTATATTTACTGAATCGGTAGCAGTCGGAGTATTGTACTTCGGCTGCTACCGATTTCTTTTGTTGCCTCCCTTACCTACCCTGCATGAGAAAAATCTTTACTCCAATTGTTTGTGGCCTGCTTATCAGCTTGGTGCTGTTGCAGAGCTGCGCTACCATCATCTCCGGTTCCCGGCAGTCAATGCACATCTCGGGGCAGCCGGAGGGCAGCGCGTATTACGTCAACGACAAGGCCATCAAAGCCCGGCCGGTAGCTTCAGCGCCTGGCACCGTAAGCGTACTGCTCAAGCGCAAGGGCACCTCGGAGCTCAAAGTGAAGCACGAAGGCTACAAGGACTACAACGAGGCGCTGACGGCCGACCGGCCCAACCCCGTTGCCTACCTCGACTTTCTGGGTCTGGTGCTGGTCATTCCGTTTATTGTCGGCTACTTCGTGGATGCGGGCACCGGGGCCGGGCGCAAGTTCAGCAAAACCGACGTGCACGCCGTCATGCCGCGGCTGAACAAGGCGGTGGCGGGCAGCCCCAGCATTCAGGCCGGGCCCATCAATGTGCGAATTAAGGGCGGCGAAAAAATGGGCAATTTCTACATCGTGAACGAGCCAACGGATGTGCTGTACTTCGGCAAGTCGCTCGACGTGGATGCCGGCAACCTCCGCAACAACGTCAATACCACCCTCAAGGACCTGGGCTACACCGTGCCCGGCGGCGAAGACCGCAGCGTGTTCTCAACCAACTCCACCGCGCGCTATACGCTCCAGGGAGAGATGCACGAGATAAAATACGATGTCATGGCCACCAATAAGTACGTGGATTTTGCCCATTACTCCACCAACTGCAAGGTTGCGGTCACCTGGAAACTGGTTAACCAGGCCCGGCAGACGGTGGCCGAGCAGAAGACAACCGGCTCCAGCATCAAGGCCGAAAAAGGCGGCAGCGCTGCTCTCGAAGATGCCTTCGACAACTCGCTGCTGACTTTCCTGGAGAATAAAGACGTGGCAACGGCCCTGTCGAAGACCAGCAGCGGCAGCGACAAGGTGGCGACCAGTACCGAGCCGCTGGCAGCCATTACGCTGCACCGCGCCGCCGCCGCCAAGCCCACGAGCGACAATGGCGTGGCCCAGGCCGCCCGGAGCGTCGTCGTGGTGGAAACCAGCGACGGGCATGGCAGCGGCTGCATCATCTCGGGCGATGGCTACATCGTCACCAACGCCCACGTGGTGGGCGATGCGCGCGAGGTAAAAGTGCTGCTGGCCGATGGCGTGCCCGCCAAAGGCAGGGTGGTGCGCGTGAATGCGGAGATGGACCTGGCGCTAATCAAAACGGATTCCGATGGCCTGACCGCCTTCCAATTGCCGGCCGCGAGCGTGGCCGAGATTGGCGCTGATGCATTCGCCATCGGCACGCCCGCCGACAAGGAACTGAGCCAGACGGTGACGAAAGGCATCATCAGCGGGCGGCGCAAGATTGACGGCCACGCGCTGCTGCAAACCGACGTGAGCATCAACGGCGGCAACAGCGGCGGGGCCCTGGTCGGCCGCTCGGGCCAGCTGCTGGGCATTGTGAATGCCAAGCTGGTGGGCCGCGGCGTCGAGGGCATCGGCTTCGCCATTCCGGCCGAGCAGGTAGCCGACGCCTTGCAGCTCAAATTCGTGGATTAAACAGGAAGTATTTCCGGCCTAAAAAAGGCCCTGGCTTCTGCCAGGGCCTTTTTTGATACCCTATTCGTCCAGCGTCGTGTTCTTGTCCAAATTGATGACGATGCCAATCTGAAACACCGAATTAGCCGCTTTCAGGTACTTGTTGTTGCGGAAGCCGAAAATCTGGCCGCTCATGAGCTGCAGCTGCACGGGGCCGGCAATCTGGGTGCGGGTGAAGGTGATGGGCTCGAAGAAGACGTTGTTTTCGCCGGGGGCGGCCAGGCCGTCGATGGTGAAGTTGTTGAGCTGCATGTAGCTCAGGCGCATGGCCGCCCCGTAGGTGAGCGGGAAGTCGCGGTGAAAGAGGTGCAGGCTGTTTTGCTTCTTCTTGGCATAGTTCACCTGGGCGAATATCTTGGACAGGCTGCCGTCGAGGGTGCGGGTGGTGAGCTGGGCGTCGTTGCGCTCGATGCGCTGGGTAGCGCCGCCGCCGCCGCCCACGTACACTTCGAGCACGCGCTTGTCGGGCAGGCGGGTGAAGTAGCCCAGGCTGGCTTCGCCGAAGTCGATGTTTTCGGTCTTGTCGGATTTTTTGCGGTGCAGGGAGGAAAAAGTGCCCGCCACCGCGAGGTGGTTGGTGAGGCCGTAGGCCCCTTGCAGGGCGTAGTTGGTGTGCTGGTTGGTGCTCACGGTGCCGTAGAACTCGCCCTGGTGCGTGAGCATGGGCGCGTGCGGCGGCGGCGGAAAGTAAAGCGAAGCGCAGCCCGGGAGGCCAGTAAGGACAGGCAAAACGGCTAAACGCAGCAAGTGCTTCATGGGGCGGGGCGTGGTGAGCAAGGGCCAGGCAACGCCTGAGCCGGCAATTTCGTGCTTCTGCCGGACTTTCCGGCGGATTTCACTCGCGGCGGTCAGTCGCAAGGGCAAGCCGGGCCGTATGTAGGAGCCAACCTCACCCCGCCCGCTATGCCCGCCGATTCGTTTGATGCCATTATTATTGGAGCCGGCCAGGCGGGTACGCCGCTGGCCTACGCCCTGGCCGAAGCCGGCCGGAGTGTGGCCATGATTGAGCGCGAGGCGCTGGGCGGGTCGTGCATCAACTACGGCTGCGCACCCACCAAGGCGCTGCTGGCCTCGGCCCAGCGGGCGCACCACGTGCGCACGGCCGGCGAGCTGGGCATCAAGGCACCGGAGCCGGAAATTGACTTCGCGGCCGTGATTGAGCGCATGCACCGCCTGCGCCAGAACTCGCGCGACAGCCTGCACCGCAAGCTGACGGAGGACCGCGACGGCATCACGCTCATTCGCGGGCGGGCGCAATTCACAGCTCCGCACACGCTACGGGTGGCGCTGGTGGGCGGCGGCGAGCAGCAGGTCACGGCCCCGCTCATCTTCATCAATACCGGCACCAGGGCGGCCGTGCCTGACATTGAAGGGCTGGCCGACAGCGGCTACCTCACCAGTGACGCGCTGCTGCTGCACCTCACGGAGCAGCCCGAGCACTTGCTCATCATGGGCGGCAGCTACATTGGGGTGGAGTTTGGCCAGCTGTTTCGGCGGCTGGGCAGCCGCGTCACGGTCATCGACAGCAAGCCGCGCCTGATGGCCCGCGAAGACCCCGACGTGAGCCACCCGCTGGAAACCTGTCTCGCCGAGGCCGGCGTGGAGCTGGTGCTCAGCGCCGAAACCCGCCGCGTGAGCCGCGCCGCCGATGGCAGCATCACCCTCACCGTGGCCACCAAGCACGGCGAGCGCCGCCTGCACGGCAGCCACCTGCTGGTGGCCGTGGGCCGCGAGCCCAACACCCAAGCCCTGGGCCTCGAACACACCGGCATTAAGCTGGACGAAGACGGCTACATCGAAGTCAACGAGCACCTGCAAACCGGCACGCGCGGCGTGTATGCCCTGGGCGATGTGAAGGGCGGGCCGCAGTTCACCCACATTGCCTACGACGACTACCGCATTGTGCGCGACGCGCTGCTGCACCACGGCCGGCGCACCACCCACGACCGGCCCCTCCCCTACGTGGTGTTCACCGAGCCGCAGCTGGGCCGCATCGGCCTCTCGAAGAACCAGGCCAAAGAAAAAGGCATCCCCTACCGGGTGAGCCGGCTGCCGGCCCGCACCATCGGCCGGGCCGTGCAGACGGGCGAAACCGATGGCTTCGTGGAGGTGCTGGTGGGTGAGGATGACCGGCTGCTGGGCGCGGCCGTGTTCTGCGAGCAGGGCGGCGAAATCATGACCATGTTTCAGCTGGCGATGGCCGGCAAGCTGCGCTACCAGGAGCTGGAAGACATGATTCTGGCCCACCCCACCTGGGCCGAGGTGCTGAACAATGCCTTTCAGCGGCTGAAGCCGGGGGAATAAAATGGCTAGGCCAGTTGCTTGTCCTGCATGAATGCACGCACGGCGCGGGAGTCGTTCAGCACCTTCAGCACCACGAAGTGCAGCAGGGTGGTCAGGCTGTAGCCGAGGATGGGGCTGCCCCATTTCCAGGCGGTAAACAGAATGATGGCGCCGAAAATGAACTGCAGCCCGTTTACGAACAGGGCCAGGGTGATGGCGTGCCGCCACCGCCCAAACAGCAGCAGAATCATCAGCAGGTTCAGTGTCTGCCCGTGGCCGACATGGCCGGTTTCGCTCACAAACCACAGCTTGAAATGCGCCGGCAGCCAGGCGCTGAGCAGCATGCAAACCGATACCAGAAGAAGCAGGCGGAAACCTTGGCTGTTGATGTTCATGGCGAGGCAGGCGAATGGGCGGAAGGATACGTGAAGAAAAGAATTGGTCGAGAGAATTCAATGCTCCACTAGGGGCGGCAGAGAGAGAAACTCCCTCGGCTGGCGCGCGTCTGCGACGCGCTGCCGGGTGGCCTGTGGCTCGGGCCGTGCTTACGACTGCAACGTCAGCCAATACCCGAGCCGCAGGCTCGGCGCCAGTAGGCAGCGCGTCGCAGACGCGCGCCAGCCGAGAAGTCAACTATAATTTGATGCTCATCGATGCAGGTAATTTCCTCACTTCTTCATGACGCTTCGCCATACCATAGACGAAAGCAATCAAATGCTGGAAATCCTTCACTCTTTTATCTGTGCTGATGCATGCATCATCATATCTTATCAGCTTCTGTTTGCCATTTGCCCTAACAATCATAATAAAAAGTGAACTAGGTAGCATCTCTGCCTGGCACTTAACCTTAATTTCTTTGGGAAAGGAAGTATAATTAACCTTTAATAATTCTTTGTAAATGATAAGTTTTTCGCTTGCAGAAAATTTAAAGTTAATCGTAGAATCTGCAGGCTCGGCATCAGAGCCATCGGCATGTGTCCTAGAAACATCCCTACGCGAATACATTCCATAAAAAGTGTCTAAAGCATCTGTTCCATTGTTTAACCTGATAGCAAAATCGTTTGGAAGAACAACTTGCTTCGGACTATTAGTAGAGAATAAAGTGACGAATAATATTAGAATCAATTCCATATTTTGCATCGTTTAGAAAACCAAAACCCCCGCGCCAGCCTTGCAGCCGACGCGGGGGTTTCTGTTGGTGCTTAGGCAGCGGCCAAGCTACTACATATTCTTGATAATCTCCTGGCCGAATTCGCTCGTTTTGAGGAGGGTGGCGCCGTCCATCTGGCGTTCGAAGTCGTAGGTCACGCGCTTGCTGGCGATGGCGGCTTCGAGGCCTTTGTTGATGAGGGCGGCGGCTTCCTTCCAGCCCATGTACTCCAGCATCATCACACCGGAGAGGATGACGGAGCCGGGGTTCACCTTGTCCTGGTTGGCGTATTTGGGGGCCGTGCCGTGGGTGGCTTCGAAGATGGCGTGGCCGGTGAGGTAGTTGATGTTGGCGCCCGGCGCGATGCCGATGCCGCCCACAATGGCGGCCAGGGCGTCGGAGATGTAGTCGCCGTTCAGGTTCAGGGTAGCCACCACCGAATACTCGGCGGGGCGCAGCAGAATCTGCTGCAGGAAGGCATCGGCAATGCTGTCCTTGATGATGAGCTTGCCCTGCTCCACGGCCTGCTTCTGCAGGGCCTCGGCCACTTCCACGCCCTGCTTGGCCACGATTTTATCGTACTGCGCCCAGGTAAACACTTTGGGGCCAAACTCCTTCTCGGCCAGCTCGTAGCCCCAGGTTTTGAACGCGCCTTCGGTGAATTTCATGATGTTGCCCTTGTGCACGAGCGTCACCGAGGGCAGCTTGTTTTCGAGGGCGTACTTGATGGCGGCGCGCACGAGGCGCTCGGTGCCTTCCTTGCTCACCGGCTTGATGCCGAACGACGACGAATCGGGGAAGCGGATTTTCTTCACGCCCATCTCGTCCTGCAGGAATTCGAGCATTTTCTGGGCCTGGGGCGTGCCGTTCATGTACTCGATGCCGGCGTAGATGTCCTCCGTGTTTTCGCGGAAGATGACCATGTTGGTCAGCTCCGGGTGCTTCACCGGCGAGGGCACGCCGTCGTAGTAGCGCACGGGGCGCACGCAGGCGTAGAGGTCCAGCTCCTGGCGCAGGGCCACGTTGAGCGAGCGGATGCCGCCGCCCACGGGCGTGGTCAGCGGCCCTTTGATGCCCACGAGGTATTCGCGGAACGCATCGAGGGTTTCGTTGGGCAGCCAGTTGTTGGTGGCTTTGTAGGCTTTCTCACCGGCCAGCACTTCCTTCCACACCAGCTGCTTTTTGCCACCGTAAGCTTTTTCCACTGCGGCGTCGAACACCAGCCTGGAGGCGCGCCAAATGTCCGGCCCCGTCCCGTCGCCCTCGATGAAGGGAATGGTGGGTTTGTCCGGAACGGTCAGCTTGCCGTTTTTAATGGTGATTTTTTGCTCTGCCATGTGGGTATTCGTTTGTGTAAGTCTGTCATCCTGAGCGCAGCGAAGGACCTTATCGCGTCAGGGTCGTGGGAAATAATTCAACTGAGCGCAGGCGGGACAAGGGGCTTCGCTGTGCTCAGCATGACAATTAACGGGGCGGTTAATACCCGAAAATCTCCTTCAGCGTAAGCTGCTGCACCTGGCCGTACTTGGCCAGCTCCTTGAAATTCAGCCGTTCTTTCGAGCCGATGACCAGAATTACCTGGTTCTGGCCGTGAATCTTGGCTAGCTGAAACTTCTTCAACTCATCGAAAGTCATTTTCTGGGTGCTGGCATACACGTCGCGGCGGATGTCGTAGTCGAGGCCCAGGCGCTTGGCCCGCTCGTAGCTCAGCAGCACGTTGTTTTTGGTGATGCGCTCGGTGCTGATGCTGTTGCGGATGGCGTTTTTGGCGATTTCCAGGTTGGCTTCGGCCACCGGCATATCCGTCAGCAGGGCTTCCATGCCGGCCATGGCCTCGGGCAGCTTGTCGCTCTGCGTGCCGATGTAGCTCAGGTTGTAGTTGGACCGGCCCAGTTTGTCGGCATTGTTGTAGCCGGAGTAGGCCGAATAGGCCAGCGCCTTGCTCTCGCGCAAATCCTGGAACACGATGCTGCCCATGCCGCCGCCGAAATACTCGTTGTAGAGCGCCACCGTGGGGGCCAGTTCCTTGCTATACAGGTCGCCCTTGGTCAGGAACAGGATTTCGGCCTGCACCATGTTATAGTCCACCCAATAGACTTTTTTGTCTTTCAGCGGCTGCTCAACGAAGTCTTTCGCGGCCGGGGCGGGCGTAAGTTTAGCGGGGGTTTGGTGCAACTCATTCAGAATGGATTTAACACCTTTGATTCTGAAAGTGGGGCTGCCTGGATGGGCACTACTCACCATATTACTAGGCCCGAAATACAGCACCCGATGCTGGTACGACTCCAGCTTCTTAATCATGGCCGTAAGCTGCTCGGGCTTCAGAGCCTTTAGCTCTTTCTCACTTAGTACGTTGGTGAAGGGGTTTTTCGGGCCGTACTTCACGTAGTTCACCATCGCCTGATTCAGAATCACGCGCTTTTCGAGCTTGGCATCCTGGCGCTGCTTGAGCACGCCGGCCACCATGTCTTTCAGAGCCACGGCGTCGGGCTTGGGCGCGTTCAGCAACTGCTCAAACAGCTTCAGCGCGGGCTCCAGGTTGCTGTCGAGGCCGTTGAGGGTGACGAAAATGCGGTCGGGGCCGCTGCTCACATTGAAGGAGCAGCCCAGCTTGTAGAATTCCTGCTGCAGCTGCGCGGCGCTGTAGTTGCCGGTGCCGAGGTATTGCAGGTAATCGGAAGCGAGGCTCCAGCGCGGGTCGTTGTTCTTGCCCAGGTCGAAGACGTAGGACAGATTGAACAGGCCGTTTTCGTCGTTGTGGGTGTAGTACAGCGGCAGGTCGGGCTTGATTTCCGTTTCCTGAATGTCCTTTTTGTAGTCCACAAACACCGGCTGCAGCTCCGTGCTCGGCATGGCGGTGAGCTGCTTGTAGTAGGCCGAAGCCACATCGCGGTTGGCCGGCACGGGCGTGATGGCGGGCTTCACCACCTTCACCTTGTTGGGGTCGGTGCCGGTGCGCTTGAACACGGTCACGTAGTTTTCGCCGTAGTTGTCGTTGGCGAATTTTACGATTTCGGCTTTCGTGATTTTGCCGAAATCTTCCTGCTGCTCCAGGTAGTCCTTCCAGCTGATGCGCTCAATAAACGCCTCGTACATGGCGCTGGCGCGGGCCTCGTTGCTTTCGTAGCTTTTGGTGCGGGTCAGCTTCTCGTTGTTGATGATGGCCGGAATCAGCCAGTCGGGGAAGTTGCCGGCTTTCACCTTGGCCAGCTCGCCCAGCAGCAGGCGCTTCACATCATCGAGCTTCTGCCCCTGGCGCGGCGTCCCGTAGATGACGTGCGTGGAGTAGTCGTCGTTCATGTCCGTGAACGAGGCCGCTTCCAGTACCTTCTGCTGCTGGTTCAGGTCGAGGTCGATGAGGCCGGCCTGGCCGTTGGTCAGGATTTTGTCCAGCATCCGCAGGCGCACCGCATCTTTCGAGGCCTTGCCCGGCAGGCGGTAGCCCAGCATCACGTTTTCCGACGCCGGCCCCAGCACTTCCTTGGTAATGGGGGCCGTGATGGGCTTTTCGACGGGCGCGTTGAAAGCCGGCACCGGCTTGCTCGGCATCGCGCCAAAATACTTGTCGATAAGCCGGATGGTCTGGTCAAAATCCAGGTCGCCGCTCAGGCACAGTGCCACGTTGTTCGGCACGTAATACTCGCCGAAATACTTCTTAATCTCCGTGATGGACGGGTTTTGCAGGTGCTCAATCGTGCCGATGGTCGTCTGCGTACCGTAAGGGTGCGTGGGGTAGAGCGCCGCATTCAGTGCCTCAAACTCCTTATTGAAATCGGAATCCAAGCCGCGGTTTTTCTCCTCGTACACAGCCTCCAGCTCGGTGTGGAACAGGCGCGGCACCATCTCGCGCAGCCGCTCCGATTGAATGGCGGCCCACTTCTCCAGCTGGTTGCTCGGAATGTCCTCCTGATACACCGTTTCCTCGTTCGAGGTGTGCGCGTTGGAGCCCTTCGCGCCGATGGCGCCCATCACCTTGTCGTATTCGTTCGGCACGGCGTACTTAGCCGCTACGCCCGAGATGGAGTCAATCTGGTGGTAGGTACGCTTGCGGGCCGCCGGGTCGTTGCGCTGGCCGCGGTACACTTCGTAGAGCGCCTCAATCTTGTCGAGCTCTACTTTTTCCCTGGCCCAGTCCTGCGTGCCCAGCTGCGAGGTGCCCTTAAACACCATGTGCTCGAGGTAGTGCGCGAGGCCGGTGGCGGTGGCAGGGTCGTTTTTAGAGCCGGCGCGCACGGCCAGATAGGTCTGGATGCGCGGCGCGTCTTTGTAGTCGGACAGATAGACGGTCAGGCCGTTATCCAATTTATAGATACGCACGCCCAGCGGGTCGCCGGGCACCGATTCGTAGCGGTATTCCTTCGGGGCAGCGGGCGCGGCGGCGGTTGAAGCCGGGGCGGCGGCAGTGGCCGAAGTAGTAGCAGCCGGCTTGCTCGATTGGCATTGCGTGGTGAGGCCCAGTACCGCCAGGGCGGGAAACAGCAGCAAAAAGTTGTTTTTCACGAAAGTCGCGGGCGGGTAGCTGGGGGATTCAAAAAACAAAGGTAGCTGGGTGATAGGGGAATAAAAAACAAAATTTGGTCTTATCTTGGCAGATTGTTTCGTTGCCAGCCAGCCGCCGTATCAGCGCTAGCAAGCTTTCCCAATCGTTTGCAGGATTGCAGTGCCGATTTTGCAGCCCGCGCCCATCCACCGGCAGAGCCGCTCGGGCATCGTTCGGAGACGCGGACTACGCCCGCGCTACGCTAATAGTCGGCTTCCAGGCCCAGACGTTGCTTGGCCTCGCGCAGGGCGGGGAACCGCTCGGCCAGGTACTCGAATTTATCCGAAGTAGTATAGAGCCGTTTGGCCGTGGGAGCGGCCTCCGTCAGCACGGGCTGCACGCTGAGGCGGGGGTGGCCGGTGCGGCGGCGCAGGTCGGCCAGGAATTCTACCCGCATTTCGTTGAACTGGTCAATCTGAATGGGGTTATCGACGGCCAGCTCGATGCTGTGCTCGGCATTGGCCGTGACGGGGCGGTTCAGCACCCAATATTCGCTCATGCGGTCCTGAGCGCGGCGCTCTTCCGCTATTTCCTTCCACACCCGCTGTAGCAGCGCGGGGTCGATGGGCGCAATCGGGCCACCGGTATGCTGCGGCTCGGCCAACGCCGCCGCAGCCTGGGCCGACTGGCTGGCGGCGGCAGCAGCCCGGCTGCTCAGGTCCTTCAGGCTGGGGATTTTGCTGGCCAGGCTGGGAATTTTGGCAAAGGCCGCCTGTGGCGTGGCGCGCGGCGCGGGCTCAATTCCCTCGAAGCTGGGCACGCCGATTTCGACGTGCGGCAGCGTGTCGCGCATCTGGTGGCGCTCGGTGATGGCGGCGTCCGGGTCGGCCTCAATGCTGGGCGTGTCGTGCAGCTCGTCCACGCCGTTTTCCACGGGCAGCGGCTCGGGGCCATCGGCCGGGGCCGGGCCGGTGGCCACGGGCGGGCCGGCCGGCATGGGCAGCGGCGCGG